>NZ_CP035544.1:655000-982500 GCF_004139715.1 Muriicola soli
GTAATACCGAAATAAGACACCCAGTAGATAGCGATGAGATCCATCACGGAAAAAATGGTGTTATCTGGTACCATCGTTGGAAAAACATAGGCAATTAAATGTCCGAATACTGAGGTGATCAAAAGATAGATCAAAAAGAATCGAGCCCATCTGAGCTCCTTGGAGGTTATGTATGAATAAGTGTTCCTGACCTCAATTCTATGCTTGTACAGCAGTCGAAGGTTCCAAATGCCTACAATCCAGGAATAATAGTTTCCCAACATCCAAAATATAAGTACATGCCACAAACTGTCATCTATTTTCACCTTTAATTCGAAGGGAAGCCAGAAAATAACCAATTGGGCTACTATGGAAACAATACCGGGATACAGTAGCCAATATTTAATTTTTCTATTTGAGAAAACAGAGACTTGTTGCGTATAGATGTAAAATAAAGGGAAAAGTATCCACGAAAAATTAAAGGGCAGGAGAAAGAGATTGGGATAGCTTTCTGAAATTTTGCTATTTGTAGAGATCCAGGTGGCTAATTCTAGGGCGTATAAAAGCAAAAAAAGGCCGAGGTAAAAAGTATTTCTGAACTTTCTCAAGCCCATAATCATAAGTAAAATACCTATAGTGACACCTTGGACCAGACCAATGCCATCTAGTAAAACCTGTGCATTGATGTCAAAATTGTTGATCATACTCCCAGTACCTCTTTATTGCTGCTGAATTCCGAATAGGTATACGCCGTTGAAAGAAGGAAATTAATAAAAAAAACCAAGGGCAGGGCCTTGGTTTTCATTAATCCGCTATGGAGTCTTTACTTCTTTTAATCCTCTTTGTCGAGTTTCTTTGTAAGAGTAAAGCCCAGGAACAAGCCTAAGCCGGCCATGATAAAAATGGTTCCCGGGTAGGCAACATCTTCGTCCAAGCCTATTTCAACCAGGAGGGCAGCGATAAATATCGCAAGACCTATTCCCAATAAAAGCAAGGCTATGTTTAAAATAAGGACCTTCCAGAATGGGGCGGTTCCTTCTTTTTTCCCCTTGACAAAAATACTGGCTTCTGCACCTTTCTCGATGAGGGCAAGTCTTTCCTTGTTACGCGTTGTTAGATAAAGATAGCTGATGCCAAAGATCATCAGAAAAATGCTGATAAAAATAATTACTTCTCCTCCCATGTTAGTTGTGTTTTGTTAAACCTTGTTTTATGGTAAGACGGAGTATTTTTTGGAAGGGTTACGAAAAAGGCGTATTTTTTTTTAGGTGTAACCAATCACTTACAGAGGTCGTCTAATGGAATATATGTTATTACCAGAGGAAAAGGAATTAATAAGTCAATCGTTGCAAGGTAACCATAAGGCGTACGGTGTTCTGGTGGACCGATATAAGTATTTGATCTATACCCTGGCCTGCAGAATGCTTAATAATCGGGAAGATGCAGAGGAAGTTGCCCAGGATACCTTTGTAAAAGCATATAAATCTCTGAATACTTTTAATGGTGATGCTAAATTTTCAAGCTGGTTGTACAGAATAGCCTATCGCAAATGCCTGGATCGACTAAAAAAAGAAAAGCGAAGGCCCGGAACGAAGTCTTTAGAGATTGACGGAGTTAAAGATTTGAGGGCATCCGGAAACGTGCTGGATTATATTGAAGGCGAAGAACGCAGTGCACTTTTAAAGGCTGCAATAGACAGACTAAGCGAAATTGATGCTGCTTTGGTAACGCTTTATTATTACGAGCAATTGACGATACGGGAAATTTCCGGGATCCTGGATATGAGTCAGAATGTGATAAAAGTGCGTTTATTCCGAAGCCGAAAACATCTGGGACAGCTTCTGGTCAATAAGACTGAAGTAATTAATATTATTTGAAATGAATCAAAAGGAAGAAAAGATAGACAAACGGCTAAGAGAATTATTTTCGGAAATACCTCTGGAAGGACCTTCAGAAGGATTTACGTCTGGCGTTTTAAAACATCTTGAACCAGCATCTTCAAGGGTGGCTAAACAGCACACTCCTTTGTTTTCATGGACTTCCTGGTTCTTGGTGATCACTATATCGGTACTCTTAATTGCTTTTGGATTTTTATCCGGCGGACTCGAAGTGGCAGAAATTGATGCCAACAAGTTGTTGATTTCTGAGGCTCTTTCAAGTGCAGGCCAATTTTTGCCCAATATTGCCAATTCAGCGGTTCTCGTTTACTCCATGATGGCACTCATCCTATGTTTTAGTGTCCAAATACTATGGTTTACTAGAAACTGGAACAGAAGAAGAATTGTGCTTTAAATCAGATACTGATCTAAGCAGATCTTTAACTCAGAGTCTATAGATACCAATATGCCCAATACATCAGGCCAAACTGCAGTGGAATTCTAAGGATAAGGATCCATTTGGGAATTCCCGCACCTTCTTTTTCTCCTTTTAGCATATAGAAATGTACCAGGAGGAAGACCAATAGCATTAGGATAATTCCATAAATAGAAAATGCTATTGTCTGAGGGAAACAAAGGCCAACGGCGAGGATGATCTCGGCTATCCCGCTGAGATAAACCAATTCACGATGATAGGGGAGGTAATTTGGCATAATGCGCAAATAAGCCCTGGGTTTAAGAAAGTGCATGATGCCTGCTATAAAGTACATAGCGGCCATTAGATAGAGGTGCCAGGGTTCAATCATAGTGTAAAAATAAAAAGATCGCCGGATTAGGGCGATCTTTTTCTTCTGTTGATAAATAATTTATTTCACCATCTCGTAACTGCGTTTGATGAAATTGGTGAGTGCTTCCCCTTTGAGGAGTCCTTTGGAAAGCCTCGCAAGATCGAGGGATTGATTGATGAGTCGATCCCTTTTCTTTGCTGTTTTTGTATTCAAAATTTCTCCTACGAGCTCGTGATTGGTATTCACTACCAGGTTAAACATGTCTGGCATGTTCCCCATACCAAACATTCCTCCGCCGCCGGTTTGCTGCATTTCTTTCATACGGCGCATAAATTCGGGTTCTGTGATGATAAATGGTGCAGCGTTGCTGTCCATCGTTTCAAGTTGTACGGTATACCCTTTCTCTCCAACCGCTTCTTCGATCTGGGTTTTTAATTTCTCCTTTTCCTCATCTGAGAGTTTGCTGATCTTGGTGTCATCTTTCTTGATGAGATTATCGAGGTGATCAGCATCTACTCGGGCGAATGATACTTTTTCTTTAGAGGTTTCCAATTTTTGAAGCAGATGTCCAACAATTGGCGAATCTAAAAGGAGAACTTCATAGCCCTGAGTTTTCGCAGCTTCAATATAACTGTGCTGTGCTTCTTTGTCAGAAGCGTACAAGACCACTAGTTTGTCGTCTTTGTCGGTTTGAGCAGGAGCTATTTTTTCTTTTAATTCTTCAAAAGTGAAATAATTACCATCTACGGTTGGGTACAGGGCAAAGGCCTCTGCTTTTTCGAAGAATTTTTCTTCTGAAAGCATCCCGTACTCAATAACGATCTTGATATCATTCCACTTTGCTTCAAAGTCTTCGCGATTATCCTTGAAGAGCGAATTAAGTTTATCTGCCACCTTCCTTGAAATATATGAGGCGATCTTTTTAACTGCACTGTCTGCTTGTAGATAGGAGCGTGAGACATTTAAAGGAATATCCGGAGAATCGATCACCCCACGGAGCATGGTGAGGAATTCAGGAACAATGCCTTCTACATTATCCGTAACAAAGACCTGATTTTGGTATAACTGAATTCTGTCTTTTTGAATGTTCAGATCATTGGTGAGTTTGGGAAAGTAAAGAATCCCTGTCAGGTTAAAAGGATAATCCACATTGAGGTGGATATTAAAGAGAGGCTCTTCAAACTGCATGGGATACAGTTCCCTGTAAAATTTCTTGTAATCCTCTTCCTTTAAATCTGCCGGCTTTTTTGTCCAGGCCGGTTTTGGGTTATTGATAATGTCATCCACCTCTTTTGTAGGGGCAGGATCTTCTTCTTTAGCGCCTTCGGGCTTAGGTAAAGTCTCGGTACGAGTACCAAACTTGATAGGAATTGGCATGAACTTGTTGTACTTGGTCAGCAATTCACGGATTCGAGTCTCCTCCAGGAATTCTTCGGAATCATCAGCCAAGTGGAGTATGATCTCCGTTCCCCTATCCTCTTTCTTTCCCTTTTTCAATGTAAATTCGGGCGTACCATCACAACTCCAGTGGGCGGCCGGTTCGTCTTGGTAGCTTTTAGTGTGTATTTCCACTTTTTTAGCCACCATAAAGGAAGAGTAAAAGCCCAGGCCAAAATGCCCAATGATACCTGAATCTTTCTCAGCATCCTTGTATTTATCTAAAAACTCCTCGGCTCCTGAAAAGGCCACTTCATTGATATACTTCTTCACTTCTTCCTGTGTCATTCCAATACCCTGGTCTATGATGTGAAGTTTTTTACCCTTTTTATCGATTTTTACTTCAATTATTGGATGGCCGTACTCTACTTTGGCCTCTCCTATTGAAGTGAGATGTTTCAACTTCAGTGTTGCATCTGTTGCGTTCGATATTAATTCTCTAAGGAATATCTCATGATCACTGTAAAGGAATTTTTTAATCAGTGGGAAAATATTCTCTACAGAAACATTGATTTTACCTGTTGCCATTTTCTAAATTTTTTAATTCTCCTTAACCGAAACAAAAAAAGTACCATTACCTCTTTAAGTGACAAACTGACATTTAATTCCTGAAATTCTCTTTGTACGATAACTTTAACAAATCTTTTTGTTTAAAAAATACAGAAATAAGATAAACATTATATATATTTGCTTGTGGTTACTTCAGAATCATTGCTATGAAAAAGTAATCTTGATTTTAGTAATCAGTTTGTTTATTAATTGGTTAGGTTGTTAGAAAGCGTGGTTACCGACAGGTGCCGCGCTTTTTTAATTTATCCCTAATTCTCAAATAATTAACAGTATTATAGTTTAAATAATAATAAATTTGCTTAAACAAAAAAGCTCTAATTATGGCAGCGAAGAAATCCACTAAAACGGACTTGGAGAAAAAAATAGTCTCGGCCTACATGACATATGTGCTGGAACATGAAAAAAGACCCGTTTCAGTATATAAATTTTGTAAGACCATCGATACCACCGAAGAAGAATTCTACAAACATTTCGGCTCTTTGGAAAGTTTGCAGAAAAGCATCTGGACAATGTTTTACAAAAATAGCATCGAAGCCCTTGAGAAAAATAAAGATTACCAACAGTACAGCAATAAAGACAAGATGCTGTCCTTTTTCTTTACATTCTTTGAGATCTTAACTCTCAACCGAAGTTATGTGCTATTTAGTTTGCAAGAACACAATTATATGTTCAGGCAAATGGAGCAATTAAAACAATTAGGCCCATTGATCAAAGATTTTGCTAAAGATTTGATCGAGGACGGAAATGCCGAGAAACCATTTAAAATCTCACAACACAGTCCGTCCCTTTTCTCTGAAGGTGCATGGCTGCAATTTCTATTTTTATTAAAATTCTGGAGTGAAGATTCATCGCCAGGATTTGAAAAGACCGATGTGGCAATTGAGAAATCAGTACAAACTGTCTTTGATGTTTTTGACAATACACCCTTAGACAGTATACTCGACTTTGGTAAATTTCTCTATAAAGAAAATATGGCGTAAGAAGCCTGATCCCTCGAAAAGCAAAGCATGAAGACGATTGATAAAATTCCGACAGGAAAAATTGAAAGAGCCGGTAAACTGGTAAAGACCGGGGTTAAGGTAGGAGGGAACTACGTCAAATACTACAGCAAAAAGCTGGTCAAAGGTGAAAGCTCAAAGGAAGAGCTGAATGAAAACAATGCTTCGGATATTTACGACGGACTAAAAAGTCTGAAAGGAAGTGCACTAAAAGTTGCACAAATGTTGAGTATGGAAAAGAATCTGCTCCCCAGGGCTTACGTTGAGCGTTTTTCTCTTTCCCAGTTTTCTGTACCGCCCTTGTCTGCTCCCCTAGTGCGGAAGACATTCAACAAATACCTGGGATCTTATCCGGAAGACATCTTTGATTCGTTTGAACAGGACTCTATCAATGCTGCCAGTATAGGACAGGTCCACAGAGCTGAAAAAGAAGGTAAAAAACTAGCCGTAAAGATCCAGTACCCCGGAGTAGCAGAGAGTATTTCTTCGGATCTCGCTCTTGTAAAACCAATCGCAACCCGGATGTTTAATCTGCAGGGAAAGGATTCCGAAAAATACTTTAAAGAGGTCGAGGACAAACTGCTGGAGGAGACCAACTATATCCTGGAGTTAGAACAGAGTCAGGAAATCTCCAGGGCTTGCCGGCATATTCCGAATATCGTTTTCCCCACCTATTACAAAGACCTTTCCAGTGAAAAAATATTGACAATGGATTGGATGGAGGGGACTCACCTCAGCGAGTTCGCCAAAACACCATTTTCAGCTGAAACAGGAAATCAACTGGGTCAGACCCTGTGGGACTTTTACATGTATCAGATGCACGGCCTACGGAAAGTACACGCCGATCCGCATCCGGGAAATTTCCTGATTAGCGAAGATCACCGTCTAATTGCGATCGACTTTGGATGTGTCAAGGAAGTGCCGGATGAATTCTATATCCCGTATTTTGAACTTGCGCAAAAAGAGGTCATCGAGAATGAGGAGTTGTTTGAAAAGAAGTTAGAGGAACTCGAAATACTCACTCCCATAGATACTTCAGAAGAGCGTAAATTTTTCAAAGCCCTCTTCAAAGAACTACTCACTTTGTTTACCCTGCCTTTTCAGCAGGAAAATTTCGACTTTGGATCTGATGAATTCTGGGAACGTATAGCAGACCTGAGTCAGCAATACTCCAAGGACGAGCATATCCGAAAGATGAATGGCAACAGGGGATCAAGGCATTTTCTCTATATCAACAGAACATTTTTTGGCCTGTATAATCTACTGCACGACCTGAAAGCGAAAGTGGTGGTTAACGCCTATAAAAAATACTTATAAATAATCCATTTAACGGGTCCCTTCTTCGGTATCAGCACCTTTGTTTTTTACGTATTTTTCTAGCCATTGATCTTGTTCCCACAAGAGGTGAAGTATACTCTCTTTAGCGCGGTATCCATGACTTTCTTTTGGGAGCATTACTAAACGCACGGTGGCACCAAGGCCTTTTAATGCATTGAAATAACGTTCACTTTGCATGGGATATGTTCCTGAATTATTATCGGCCACCCCATGCACCATCAAAAGGGGTGTTTTCATCTTATCGGCATGCATAAAAGGAGACATGGTGTAATAGACTTCCGGTGCTTCCCAGTAATTTCGTTCTTCACTTTGAAACCCGAAAGGCGTGAGCGTTCTGTTATAGGCTCCGCTACGGGCTATCCCTGCCGCAAAAAGATTAGAATGGGAAAGTAAATTCGCTACCATAAAAGCTCCATAGCTGTGGCCGCCAACCGCAACACGGTTACGATCTATATAACCCATAGCGTCTACTGCATCAATAGCGGCCTTTGCATTGGCAACTAATTGCTCCCTAAAGGAATCGTTGGGTTGCTCTTCTTCTTCCCCAATAATGGGAAAGGCGGCATCGTCTAAAACTACGTACCCTTTGGTAACCCAATATACCGGTGAACCCCAATAGGGATATGTAAATTCGTTTGGATTTTGCGTATTCTGCGAGGCACTGTTTTTATCCTTGTATTCTCTGGGATATGCCCATAAAATCATGGGCATCTTTTCACCTGAATTCTTATCATACCCAAGCGGTAGATACAAGGTTCCGTTTAATTCTAGTCCGTCTTCCCGCTTATAGGTGATTACTTCCTTGTGAACATCCTTAATACTTTTAAAGGGATTTTCGAAAAAAGTTAATTGAGTAGGACCTTTCCTTTTCTTCAGATGTTTGAAATAATAGTTCGGATATTCACTTTTAGACTCTATGCTCACCAGCAATTCATCCTTCACGACATTGTAATCCCTGAGATCTTCTTTTTTGTCAGTTAATTTTGATTCATAAAGTCGGACAGTTTCAAGCGACCTCAGATTTAATTGATCCACGAATGGGAACTGCCCTTTATCTGTGTAGCCATCCCCGAGTAGAAAGGCATTGTTTTTATTATCAATAGAAAGAACGCTACTGCCGTTTTTGTTTGATTTCATGACAAAATATCCCGGATTGCTATAGGCGTCCTGATAATTTCGATCAAAAAGGATAGCCGGTTTTTTTTCCGGTTCGGAGGGATCAAAAACATAGGTCTTAGTGTTTCTGGTATTCCACCAATAGTCTGTGGCGATGGCAACATTATCAGTCCCCCACATAATATTGCTAAATCTATTTATGGTTTTAAGGACGAGGTTTCCTTTCCCGGTAAATGGGGCTTCCAGTAAATAAACTGCATCCCTGAATGGTGCTTTAACCTCAGGATCCCCCTCATCTAAGGCCTCAACGTACATCAAGGTGGCATCCCGGTCTGCACGCCAGCTAAGATCGCGCATTCCTTTTCGCTCGGCCATAAATCCTTTTGGAAGATCTTCGATCAACGGAACTTCCAGGAGCGTGGTGACCAAATCCCCATCCTGACTAAAAATGGTAGTTGCGGAGGGAAATCGGTAATAGGGAACCAAATAGGAGAACGGTTTTTCAATAGTCGTTACCATCACATAGGATCCGTCAGGGGAAAAACTGATGTTTCTATACATGGCTGCGGGCTTCCATAAGGAGCTGCTGCCATCAAGGGATACCCGGTGCAATTCGGATAAGGCGAGTTGTTCAAAGTTGAATTCGTCTGACGGATTCGTCAGCAGATCCTGGTAAGTTCTATTTTGGGCCTTCTTCCCGTCATTAGTGGAAATAGTAGGGCCTTCAGGAACCGCAGATGCCTGGTCAATAAGGGCCTGTCTGGAAGCGGGTAGCATTTTAACCAAAAGGGCATCACCGCTTTTGAACCAGTTGATGACATCTCTGAGATTAGCATTTACCCCGGCCTCTGTGATTTTTTTTACAGTGGCTGTCGGAATATCCAGTACCCATACCTCCACACCTTCAGGAGTAGTATTGGTTACCGCTACCTTGGTTTCATCCGGGGAAAAACTGAAATTGGCCAGGCGGGGGTTTTCGGGGAGTCCCCTGACCTGAATTACTTCCTTATCGGAAGTGGACTTTACTTTTATATTGTTGTAATAATTCGTTCTGCTGCCAATATTGGTAACCGGATTGATGCGCAACCCTGCCAGCCTCAACTCAGCTTCAGATAATTCCTGAATGCTTTTATACGGATCTCTGTAAAGTAACAGCATGTATTCGCCATTCTCTGTTACCTGGACAGATGGAGCTAATGGTGCATTGACCAAATCCAGGATTTCTTTTGAGGGTTTTTGATAGCTCAGTTTTTCCTGTGCCGATGAAATGGTCAGGGCAAAGGTGATGAAAGAAAGAAAGATGGATTTCAAGAGTGAATTTACTGGTTTCATAGGGTTCTGTATGTGGTAAGAAAGGTACTAAAATTACTCATAATAATTCTAGAGCCAAAAGGGGATTTGATCTATAATTATCCCTGAGTACTTAATCTTTTATGCATTTGCTAGGAAGGCTTGTTCAGAATGGGTATTTTAGAATAACGAAACTGAACAAAGGCCGGGAGTACTCTTTTTGGCCCTAAAGAAAATCTGCCATTTATGTACAATTCTAGAATATCGGGTCTGGGCTTCTATGTACCCGAAAATGTAGTGACCAATGACGATCTTTCCAAGCTAATGGATACGAATGATGCCTGGATTCAGGAGCGTACCGGAATCAAGGAAAGAAGGCATGTAGTCAGGGGAAAGGATACCACGACCTCTATGGGGGTTAAAGCAGCCAAAATTGCTATTGAAAGAGCAGGAATCGACAAAGATGATATTGATTTTATTGTTTTTGCCACGCTGAGTCCGGATTACTACTTCCCCGGCCCGGGAGTTTTGGTGCAACGCGACCTCGGCCTAAAAACCGTTGGGGCCCTGGATGTCAGAAATCAGTGTTCAGGATTTGTCTACGCCGTATCTGTGGCAGATCAGTACATCAAAAGTGGTATGTATAAAAATATACTGGTGATAGGATCAGAATTGCATTCCGGAGGTCTCGATTTTACAACCCGGGGTCGTGGTGTTTCCGTTATTTTTGGTGACGGTGCCGGTGCTGCCATCCTCACCCGTGAAGAGGATACCAAAAAGGGGATTCTTTCCACGCATCTTCATTCGGAAGGGCAACATGCAGAAGAGCTTTCTTTGCTCGCTCCCGGAATAGGACACCGTTGGGTCACTGATATTTTGGAAGACGACGACCCTGATGATGTTTCCTACTACCCATACATGAACGGGCAGTTCGTATTTAAAAATGCGGTAGTTCGATTTGCAGAGGTAATCAAAGAAGGATTGCAAAAGAATGAACTGAAAGTCGGGGAAATAGACATGCTGATCCCTCATCAAGCCAATTTGCGTATCTCTCAATTTATCCAGAAGAAGTTCGGACTTTCCGATGATCAGGTTTATAACAATATCATGAGTTACGGAAATACGACCGCGGCTTCCATCCCAATTGCCCTTTCGGAGGCCTGGGAAAAAGGAAAGATCAAGGAGGGCGATCTTGTAGTTCTCGCTGCTTTTGGCAGTGGCTTTACCTGGGGAAGTGTGATAATCAGGTGGTAATGCAATAGTCGACCCATGGGTAGAACCTTCCAAAAAATAGGACAGCGCCATCGAGAATTCATTGAAAAACAAAAGGTATTCTTTGTGGCCTCGGCCATGGATGAAGGGCACATCAATTTGTCCCCTAAAGGGATGGATTCGCTGAGGGTGTTGAGTGAGAAAAAGGTAATTTGGCTGAATCTCACAGGGAGTGGAAATGAAACGGCTACACATATTGTCAGGAATCCAAGAATAACCCTGATGTTCTGTGCATTTGAAGGTCCACCTCAAATATTACGCCTCTACGGCCAGGCAAAAGTATACCATCCACATGATGTGGAATTCAGCACACTGTATTCTAATTTTGAAGAGATTCCTGGTAGCAGACAGGTTTTTGAGGTCAATGTAGACCTGGTTCAAACCTCATGTGGTATGGGCGTGCCATTATTGGAATACCAGGGAGAGAGGGATGATCTGGTGGCCTGGGCTGATAATTTAGGAGAAGAGGGACTAGCAGAATATAAAAAGAAAAAAAACACAAAAAGTCTGGAAGGACTCTCCACCGGTATATTTGGTAAGTAAACAAAACCCCGGTACTGATACCGGGGTTTTTATCATTGTTAAGCTGCACTAAACACTAACCATTAACTTTAAAAATACAGCGTCTCAATGACATTTAGTTACATAAAAGACGAATTCAAATCTCATACGTTACACTTCTTAACACACTTTAACACGGCATCAACCTTATGAACAAAACACTTGTTTTTGGAGCGTCTTTAAAACCATATCGCTACAGCCATGTAGCTATAAAAAGATTGGTGGAGGCCGGCGAAGTAGTAGTAGCATTTGGGTTGAGGGAAGGTTTAGTTGCCGGGGTTCAGATTGAGACTCGTTTAGACAGGTTTGAGCAGATTGATACGGTTACACTCTATATGAATCCCAAAAGGCAGAAACAGTTCTATCAGGACATCATAAACCTGCATCCCAGACGGGTCATTTTTAACCCGGGAACTGAAAATCCTGAATTCTATAACCTCCTCAGGGAAGCAGGAATTGAGGTGGAGGTGGCCTGTACGCTTGTTTTATTGTCGATAGGGCAATACAATTAAAAACTAAATCCGTTTGCGGATCATATATAAACCGAGGAAGGTAATTAGCCCATTAAAAGGAAGTAGTTCATATCCTATCTGATATCCTCCAAGGAATTCTGCGGGGAGATAGGACAGCCCCATTACGATAAGAACACAGGAAAGTGCAACGATCCAGACCAGCCGGTCCATAATCTGGTATTTGGTAAAAATCCCAAAAGCAAAGAGCCCCAGCAGAGGGCCATAGGTAAAGGTTGCCACCGTGAGCAGTCCGTCAATCACATTGCGATCAAGGACGTATTTAAAGGCGATCACCACCAGGATCAAAAGCAAACTCATGCCCACATGCACTTTTTTTCTAAGTCTTTTTTGTTGAGAAACCTCTCTTTTTTCAATCCCCAGAAAATCCACACAAAAGGAGGTGGTGAGGGAGGTAAGCGCGCTGTCTGCACTGCTGTAGGCTGCGGCGATAAGGCCCAAAATAAAGGTAGTGGCCACTACCATTCCCAAGCCACTGTTCAGTGCGATCTCAGGGAAGAGTAGATCAGATTTTGGTTCCCCATCCATCAGGGGGATGGCAACATCATAACGGTCGGCATAAATAAAGAGAAGGGCCCCTAACAAAAGAAACACAAAGTTTACTACGATAAGGATTAGACTAAAGGACACCATATTTTTCTGGGCATCACCCAGGTTTTTGCAGGTGAGGTTCTTTTGCATCATATCCTGGTCCAGGCCTGTCATGCATATGGTGATAAACATCCCGCCAAGGAAGGATTTTATAAAATGGTTCTTTTGAAAGAAATCGTCAGTGAACAATACCTTGCTGTACTCTTTCAACTCTTCAGAATCGAGAAATTCTGTAAAACCCCATCCTAATTTCTCATTGATAAAATAGATGGATAGCCCTACTGATAATAGCATGAAAAGAGTTTGCAGTGTATCGGTCCAAACTATGGTCTTGATACCTCCTCTGAACGTATAGATCCAGATCAGAAGAATTGACAAGACTACGGTGAGTTCAAAGGGTACGTTCCAGGCATCAAAAACAAATTGCTGCAGTACTATGGCTACCAGAAAAAGCCGGAATGACGCGCCCAGAACTCTTGAGATAAAGAAAGAAACGGCTCCCACCTTGTAGCTCACAGTTCCAAATCGGCCCTGAAGGTATTCGTAAATTGAAGTAACGTTTAAGCGATAGTAAATGGGCAGGAGGACAAAGGCAATGACAAAATAACCCACCAGATATCCAAATACTACCTGCATATAGCTGAATTGAGAAGATTCTACCCATCCCGGGACAGAGATAAAAGTAACTCCGGAGAGTGAAGCTCCTATCATTCCAAAGGCTACCACAAACCACGGGGATTTCTTCCCTGCCTTAAAAAAATCGGCATTGGAATCATTGCGTCCGGTGAGGTAGGAAATCAGGATCAGGACCAGGAAATATGCCCCGATCAGCAGCAGGATATGGGTGGCTGTCATGCAAATTAATTTCAGGCGCAAAGTACAAAAAGTAAAAATAGTACGTAATTTTGCCGGTATGGAATTCTCATCAAAACTTCTCGAAAATGCCGTTTATGAAATGTCTCAATTACCGGGCATTGGGAAGCGAACGGCACTTCGCCTGGTATTACATCTGCTGAAACAACCAGAGGCGCAGACAGGCAGATTGGCCAATGCTTTGGGGAGTCTTCGAAAGGATATCAAATTTTGCAGCAACTGTCATAATATCTCCGATGTGGTTCTCTGCGAAATCTGTGCAAACCCAAAAAGGGACAAGAGCCTGGTTTGTGTGGTAGAAGATATCAGGGATGTGATGGCCATTGAGAATACGAGCCAGTACAACGGTTTGTATCATGTGCTGGGCGGCAAGATCTCACCAATGGAGGGAATTGGTCCCCAAGACCTTACCATTCAATCTCTGGTGGAAAAGGTAAAAAACGGCGCAATACGGGAGCTTATTTTTGCCATGAGCTCAACTATGGAGGGAGATACCACTAATTTTTATATTTATAAGCAAATACAGGATCACGAACTCACTACATCAACGATCGCCAGGGGGATCGCCGTAGGTGATGAATTGGAATTTGCCGACGAAATTACGCTCGGCAGGAGTATAATTCATAGAATTCCATTCGAGTCCTCCCTAAAGGCAAATGGGTAGAGAATATTGAAACTTTAATGAATAGACCAAAAATTTAGTATTTTTGCAAAAATATTGTTCTAAATAAGGCTCTTAATAAGAATATGTCAAAATTCGAATTGAAACTTCCACAAATGGGGGAAAGCGTTGCGGAAGCTACCCTCACTACCTGGCTCAAAGAGGTGGGTGACACCATAGAAATGGACGAGGCTGTCTTTGAGATCGCTACGGATAAGGTAGACTCAGAAGTTCCGAGTGAGGTGGAAGGAGTCCTGCTTGAAAAGCTTTTTGAAGTAGACGATGTCATTAAAGTAGGGCAAACCGTGGCAGTAATCGAAATTGAAGGTGATACTTCTTCGAATTCCACTCCTGCTCAGGAAACCGACAGTGAAGAGGAAACCCTGCCTGAAGAGGTGAGGGCAACTGTGGAACAGCCCATGATTCAGGCTAAGGAAACTGTTGCCGCCCCCGTGGCCGACTTTTCTTCCTCTGAGCGGTTCTACTCCCCTCTGGTAAAAAATATAGCAAAACAGGAGTCGATCTCCATCCAAGAACTTGATTCCATAGAAGGTACAGGCCTGGAAGGCCGGGTGACAAAAAACGATATCCTCGCTTATATAGATCAACGAAAGAATGGGGATGGTAGTCAGACTCCGGCAACGCAACAAGCACCCGTGCCAAAACCAGCTCCTGATAAGGAAAAACAGGCTGCCCCTGAAGTATCCCATAAGGTAACTACAGCAAAGGCCAGTGAGGCAGATGAGGTGATACCGATGACCCGAATGGGTAAACTCATTGCGCAACACATGACGGATAGTATATCTACTTCCGCCCATGTACAGAGTTTTATTGAGGTTGACGTAACCAAGGTTGTGAATTGGCGAAACAAGGTAAAAGAATCCTTTGAAAAGAGGGAAGGAGAGAAACTCACCTTTACTCCTATCTTTATGGAGGCCGTCGCCAAGGCCCTGAAAAAGTTTCCCATGGTAAACATCTCGGTGAGTGGGGATAGCGTCATCAAAAAGAAAAATATCAACATTGGAATGGCGGCAGCCTTGCCTGATGGAAATCTTATTGTCCCGGTCATAAAGAATGCCGACCAGCTCAATCTGGTTGGGATGGCTAAAGTGGTCAATGACCTGGCGAACAGGGCCAGAACTAACAACCTCAAACCCGATGAGGTAAAGGACGGAACTTATACCGTTACCAACGTGGGTACTTTTGGAAGTGTTTTTGGCACACCCATTATTAATCAGCCGCAGGTAGGTATCCTCGCATTAGGGGCCATCCGAAAAGTTCCTGCAGTTATAGAGACTGCCGAGGGCGACTTTATTGGAATTCGAAGTAAAATGTTCCTGTCTCACAGTTATGATCACAGGGTTGTGAACGGAGCCATGGGAGGGATGTTTGTCAAAGCTGTGGCAGATTATCTCGAAGATTGGGATGCACAGCGGGAAATCTAAGCTTTTCTCCGGAATCCATAAAGATCTGCTTCACGTATAAACTGAGCACATGAAATTAAACCTGACCAAGCCTATCTGTTTTTTTGATCTCGAAACCACGGGAACCAATGTGGCTAAGGATCGAATTGTTGAAATTTCTATTTTAAAAGTATTACCTAACGGTGAGAAGGAACAGCGGACCTGGTTAGTGAACCCCGAATGTGAAATTCCCGAGCAGGTAGTGGCCATTCACGGTATCTCCAATGAAAAGGTCGCGAACGAACCCACCTTTGCCGAATTGTCTAAAGAAATTTACCAATTTATAAAGGATAGTGATCTGGGAGGGTTTAACTCGGATCGATTTGATATCCCACTTCTCGCAGAGGAAATGCTGCGGGCCGGAGTAGACTTCGACATGAAAAATATGGTATCAATAGACGTTCAGACCATCTTTCACAAAATGGAGCAACGTACTCTTTCCGCTGCCTTTAAATTTTATTGCGATAAAGAATTGGTAGGGGCACATGGGGCTAAGGCCGATACGGAAGCTACTTACGAGGTATTGCTGGCTCAGTTAGATCGATATCCCGATCTGGAGAATAATGTGAAAAAGTTAGCGGATTTCTCTACCTATCGTCAGAATGCCGACTTTGCGGGCTTTATCGGATTCGATGAAGATGAAGAAGAAATTTTCACCTTTGGGAAACACAAAGGAAAGAAGGTAAGTGTGGTACTAGAAGAAGAACCGGGTTATTTTGGCTGGATACTCAATGCAGACTTTCCCCTTTATACCAAAAAAATACTCACCCAGATAAAATTGAGGAAACTCAACAACAAAATCTAGCGGGCAGGAAGATGAAACTAATTTGCATCGGACGCAACTATACTGAACACATAAAGGAACTTTCTAATGAAAGACCTGATGATCCGGTGGTCTTCATTAAACCAGACTCTGCAGTCTTGCCTAAGGAGCAAGCCTTTTACATCCCTGAGTTTACTGAGGAGGTACACTACGAAGTTGAGGTTCTGGTTAAAATCAAGAAGGTAGGAAAACACATTGATACCCGATTTGCTCATAAATATTATGACGAGATCGGTCTGGGAATCGATTTTACAGCGCGGGACCTGCAAGCAAAACTGAAGGAAAAAGGTTTGCCCTGGGAAAAAGCAAAGGGATTTGACGGAGCCGCCGTTATAGGGAAATGGTTGCCCAAAAAACAGTTTGAGGGTATGGGGCAATTGAATTTTGACCTGTCGAAGAACGGGGAAATAGTACAACAGGGAAATACTGCAGATATGTTGTGGTCCATAGATGAACTCATCAGCTATGTTTCCCGATTTTTTACCTTAAAAAAAGGGGATATACTATTTACCGGTACCCCTTCAGGTGTTGGCAAAGTAAGTCCAAATGATTACCTTTCCGGCAGATTGGAAGGGGTAGAAATGTTTCGATTAAAAATTAAGTAGATGATCTATAGTCTGGATAAATTAAATGAAATGGCGGATGGAGACGATGATTTTGTCCTGTCTGTAATAACCGTTTTTCTGGAAGAAGTGCCTCAGGATCTTGAAGATCTCGAAAAAGCCATCCAGGAAGACGACCATGAGAATGTCTATAAACTGGCACATAAAATTAAGCCTAATGTAGACATCCTTGGGATGGAACAGACCAGAGCCATTGCCCTGGAAATTGAAACCCTTGGAAAGGATGAGAAAAACAAAGATATAATTGAGGCCAGATTCCCTGCCTTAAAAAAGGATATTCACCAGGTTATCTCTGAGTTGCGTAAAGACTTCGACGTATAATGCTCGCAGAAATTATCACAATTGGTGATGAAATCCTGATTGGCCAGATTATTGACACCAATTCTGCCTATCTCGCTACTGAGCTCAATAAAATAGGAATTTCTGTTTTCCAAATTACCTCAATTCAAGATGAGAAGGAGCATATCTTGACGGCTCTTGAGGAGGCCTCCGGGAGGGCACAGCTCATTTTTTTAACCGGCGGTTTGGGTCCTACCAAAGACGATATTACCAAACTCACCCTTTGCGAATATTTTAATGACAGTATGGTCCTCCACGAGGAGGTATTAAAGCATATTGAGTACCTTTTTAAAACCTATATCTCCACGCCTATATCTGAGGTCAATCGGAAACAAGCGTATTTGCCGTCCAAAGCTGAGCCGTTGCACAACAAATACGGTACAGCACCCGGGATGTGGATAGAGGAAAATGGAAAAGTTTTTGTTTCACTTCCCGGAGTGCCTTATGAGATGAAGGAACTACTGTCTAAACAGGTGCTCCCACGGATCACGGAAAAGTTTAGAACACCCTTCATCCTGCATAAGACCATAATGACTTACGGATTAGGTGAGAGCGCTATCGCCGAACGTATTGCGGAAATCGAAGACACCCTGCCCTCCTATATAAAACTGGCTTATCTGCCCAATCTGGGGAAAGTTAGGCTTCGGCTTACGGCCAAAGGCCCCGATAAGGCTGAACTGGAAAGAGGTATGCAGGAGGTTTCAGGAAAGATCTACAAAACCATTGGGGATTTAATTACCGGGGAAGAAGAGGAAGGAACTATAGAGGCTGTATTGGGGAAGCTACTCCTTTCCAAACATAAGACTATGGCCACCGCTGAGAGTTTTACCGGAGGGAAGATCGCAGAGCAAATTACTGCCGTACCTGGAGCATCCGGATATTTTATCGGGGGGGTGGTAAGCTATGCTACCCGGACCAAGATCGATATCCTTAAAGTGCCGGAAGCACTCATCGAAAAGCATTCTGTGGTAAGTGCTGAAGTGGCATCCGCAATGGCAGAAAATATCCGTTCCATGATGAATTCAGATCTGGGGATTGCAACGACAGGAAACGCCGGACCCACAAAAGGTGATTCTGATGCGCCTATCGGTACAGTTTTTATTGCCGTATCTAGTGAAAAGGGAACAATAGTGGAAAAATTTTCAATGGGGAATCATCGCGTAAGGATTGTACAGAAAGGCGTCCATAAGGCCATGGAAATGTTGCGTCAGGAAATTTTAAAATTCTAAAAAAGATTTTTGCTCTTCCACGAAAATGACGTAAATTTGCATCCTGTTTTAAACATTGTAAAGTAGAGCACCATGTCTAAAGTTTGCGAAATTACCGGGAAGAGGGCGATGTTCGGGAATAACGTATCGTTTTCGATCAATAAAACCAGGAGAAGGTTTGATGTGAATCTTTCCAAAAAGAGATTCTATATTCCTGAAGAAGATCGCTGGATTACTTTAAAAGTATCGGCAAGAGCTCTTAAAAGTATACACAAAAAAGGAATTTCTGCGGTTTTGAAAGAAGCACGTCAGAATGGAATATTAAAGTAAGCCAACAAAATAGGATACCATGGCAAAAAAAGGAAATAGGGTTCAGGTGATCCTGGAGTGTACAGAACATAAGGAGTCCGGCATGCCCGGAACTTCCAGGTACATTACTACCAAAAATAAAAAGAATACTCCAGACCGTTTGGAGATCAAGAAATTCAATCCCATTCTGAAAAGAATGACAGTTCATAAAGAGATAAAGTAAGAAGACATGGCAAAGAAGACCGTAGCAACCCTTCAGGGAAAATCAAAGAGATTGACCAAAGCGATAAAAATGGTAAAATCGCCTAAGAGTGGCGCTTATACTTTCGTGGAGTCTGTCATGCCTCCGGAGATGGTAAACGAGTGGCTTTCCAAAAAATAGTAAGCCCCGCTAAACGAATTCAGCCGCTCTCTCAGGATAGCGGCTTTTTTATTTATTATATTTGGTTCCGCCAAGGAACAGCCATCCCATGAGTATTTTTAAAAAGATATTTTCTACTGAGAAAAAGCAAACCCTGGACAAGGGACTGGAAAAATCCAAAACCAGTTTTTTTTCCAAATTGGGGAAAGCCGTAGCCGGTAAATCCAAGGTTGATGACGAGGTGCTCGACAACCTTGAAGAGGTTCTGGTCACTTCTGACGTAGGTGTTAATACCACCCTTAAAATCATCGAACGTATTGAAAAACGAGTTGCCGCTGATAAATATCTGGGAACCGATGAGCTCAACCTCATCCTAAGGGAAGAAATAGCAGGATTACTCTCAGAAACTCATACAGGAGAAGCCGCCGACTTTGATCTGCCTGCAGACAAAAAGCCCTATGTAATCATGGTGGTTGGAGTCAATGGAGTAGGTAAAACAACAACCATTGGCAAATTAGCACATCAATTCAAAAACAAAGGTCGTTCTGTCATTCTGGGCGCAGCCGATACTTTTAGGGCTGCAGCCATTGACCAGTTACAGGTTTGGGCAGATCGGGTAGAAGTGCCGATCGTCAAGCAAAAGATGGGAAGTGACCCGGCTTCTGTGGCTTTTGACACTCTAAGTGCAGCAATATCCAAAGAAGCGGATGTCGTATTGATAGATACGGCAGGTCGCCTGCACAATAAGGTGAACCTCATGAATGAATTAAGTAAGGTAAAACGCGTGATGCAAAAAGTTGTACCCGATGCACCTCACGAAGTACTTTTGGTCCTCGATGGCTCTACAGGACAAAACGCCTTTGAGCAGGCCAAACAGTTTACAAAGGCTACGGAAGTAAGCTCACTGGCCGTAACAAAACTCGATGGTACCGCAAAAGGAGGGGTAGTGATTGGGATCTCAGACCAATTTCAAATCCCTGTAAAATACATCGGGGTGGGAGAGCGGATTGAGGATCTGCAGGTCTTTAATAAATATGAATTTGTAGATTCTTTCTTCAGTTGAAAACAGGTGCTACAATTGGTCTTCTCTTTTTATTTCTCTGGTCAGTACCAGCCACAGCACAGTTAGAACATCCTAAAGCAAGCCCTTTTGCCAGCATTAGCCAGGACATTGGCCTGTCCTCGGTTAAGGTGGAATATTCTCGGCCCGCAGTGAAAGGCCGGAAACTTTTTGGGGGGCTTGTACCATATGGGCGAATCTGGCGGGTTGGAGCTAATGAATCGACAAAATTAACAACAGATGCAGAACTCGAGATTCAGGGAAATGTTTTGGCTCCCGGTACCTATGCATTGTATGCTTTTCCGGAGGAAGACAGATGGGAGGTTGTATTTCACAATAACACCACCCACTGGGGCGATGGCCGTACCGCCTACAATCCGGAAGAAGATGCTTTTAGAATAAAGGTAAAACCGAGGCTAACTGATGACTGGCAGGAGAATCTTCTCATCTGCCTTGATTCCATCACTCATAACGGAGCGATAATGCAATGGAAGTGGGGTCATACCCTAATTTCTATTCCCCTGGTTGTCAATACCCGAAAAATCATGCTGGAGGCCATAGAACAGGGTCTTAAACAATCAGCAACTGCCCAAACTTATTACGAAGCCGCACGGTATTTACAGGAAGAGGGAATTGAATATCCCAAAGCGCTACAATATCTGGAAAAGGCTATTGCCATCGGCGGCGACACTTACTATTTTTACAGAGTTAGGGCGATAGTACAAGCAGGCCTGAAAGACTATCCGGCTGCCATAAAATCGGCCAAACGCTCACTTTCCCTCGCTGAAGCTGAAGGGAAGGACGAATTTGTCAGAATTAATCAGGAAAATATCTCAAAATGGGAGAAATTATTAAAAGAGTAAGAGAAATAAGAGTTCTAATACTGGCTTTTTTAGCGATCAGCATATGGGGATGCAAACAAGAAGCTCCTACCTCAAATGATGTGGTCCTGTGGATTCCCTATAACGATTCCTCGGAAGTGGCGGCGAACGCGGATCATGAGAATTCCCGTATGCGTTACAAGCTCATCCAGTCCAAAGTCCTCGATAAGAATGACGTTTTTCGGCCATTGTATGGGGAAGTATCGAAATTTACAGAAGAGCAATACAAAGCACTCAAGCCTCTTATCTTGGATCAAAATATTCCTGGCCTTCAGGCTTCGGTAGGGGCAGGAAAACTGACCTATGAAGAAATTGTTTTGTTCTACCTGTATCGGATTTACACCTATGAACTCGATAACACCACTACTTTAAATACTGTCATTGCTTTAAATGAGGCCGCGTTAGAAGAAGCCCGCTTACGGGATAAAGAACGTAAAGAAGGATATCACCCAATTTACGGGATGCCTGTACTTCTGAAAGACAATATCGGTACAGATGGAATGAATACTACTGCCGGGGCAGTGGTTTTTGCTGAGAATAACGCCCCGGATGCATTTATCGTAAATCAACTTAAAGCAAAGGGGGCAATCATCCTGGGGAAGGTGAACCTCAGTGAATGGGCCTATTACCTTTGTGACGGTTGCCCTGTAGGATACAGTGCTTTTGGAGGTCAGACCCTGAACCCCTACGGACGAAGAATATTTGAAACCGGGGGATCGAGTTCGGGTAGCGGTACTTCTATGGCTGCCCAGTATGCCGTGGCCGCTGTGGGTACGGAAACTTCAGGGTCTATCCTGTCCCCCTCAAGCCAGAATTCTGTCGTGGGGTTAAAGCCCACTATCGGCTTGTTGAGTAGGTCAGGGATCGTACCTATCTCCAGCACCCTGGACACCCCCGGACCCATGACGCGCAATGTGACAGACAATGCCATTTTATTGGATGCCATGATGGGGCGTGATTCTGAAGACCTCAGTTCGGTAGAGAAGAATTTTGGGAAGGAATGGTACAGCGAACTCTCTTCCATTGATCTCAATGGAAAACGATTCGGAGCATTTTCTAATTTGATGGAACGCGATAGTATTTACCGAAATACACTCGACCTCCTGCGAAGTGAAGGTGCCGAAATTATAGTTCTCGATCCCCCCAGGGTTGCCATGGACGGGTTTTTAAGTATTCTCAATCTCGACATGAGGGATGACCTTCCGGCTTATATTGAAAAGAATTTAAATAATACGCAGGAGATCAGCGTAAAGAGTGTTGCAGATATCATGACGTATAATCTTAGCGATAGCCTAACTCGCATACCATACGGGCAGGGACGATTTGAGGCTGTTGTCTCAGACACAACTACGACTGAGGAACTTAAAAGCATCAAAAAGACGCTGGAAGAAAAAACAAGAATATTTTTTAATTCGGCTATAGATACGCATGAGCTCGACGCGATCCTTTCAATAAACAATTTTCACGCAGCCTATGCAGCGGCGGCAAAGTACCCGGCATTAACCATTCCTATGGGTTATCAACCAAGCGGCGAACCCATCAGCCTTACCTTTATATCCCGGCAATTTGAGGAGCCCGAATTACTGAAACTGGGAGCAGCATATGAACGGGCAAGTAATATCAGGAAATCGCCCGAAGATTATCAATAAAGCACTCCGGGTTGACTTTAATCCTGTGCTATATTGTATTTTTGCACCTCATTAGATACGATGCGCACCAAAACTCTTAGAAAAAACAGGATTAATGTCGTTACTCTCGGTTGTTCCAAGAATGTGTACGACTCCGAGGTCCTTATGGGTCAGCTCCGAGCCAATAAAAAGGACGTGGTCCATGAAGAGGAGGGGAATATTGTGGTGATTAACACCTGTGGTTTTATCGCTAATGCAAAGGAGGAGAGCGTAAACACCATTTTAGATTTTGTCAGGCAAAAAGAAGAGGGCAAGGTAGAAAAAGTGTTTGTAACCGGTTGTTTAAGTGAGCGGTACAAACCCGATCTTGAGAAAGAGATCCCTGACGTAGATGCTTATTTCGGCACTACAGATCTGCCCAACTTGCTCAAAGCCCTTGGTGCAGATTACAAACACGAATTACTGGGAGAGCGAATTACAACTACGCCCAAGAACTATGCCTATCTGAAGATCGCTGAGGGCTGCGACCGCCCTTGTTCGTTTTGTGCCATTCCCCTGATGAGAGGCAAGCACCGAAGTACGCCTGTGGAAGAACTCGTGCTTGAAGCAGAAAAATTAGCAGCCAAAGGTGTAAAAGAGCTTATCCTCATTGCGCAGGACCTTACTTATTACGGTCTGGATCTCTACAAAAAGCGCAATCTGGCAGATTTACTTAGGGCACTAGCCAAAGTTGAAGGCATTGAATGGATTCGGCTGCATTACGCTTTTCCCACTGGGTTTCCAATGGATGTTCTGGAGGTGATGCGGCAGGAACCTAAAATTTGTAATTATATAGACATCCCTCTTCAGCATATCTCGGATCCCATTTTAAAAAGTATGCGGAGGGGAACTACTCAGGAAAAAACAACCCGACTCCTAAAGGAATTCAGGGAAGCCGTTCCTGACATGGCCATCAGAACAACACTTATCGTTGGATATCCCGGGGAAAAAGAATCTGATTTTGAAGTCTTAAAATCCTGGGTACAGGAGATGCGTTTTGAACGATTGGGGTGTTTTACTTACAGTCATGAGGAGAATACCCATGCCTATGCTCTTGAGGACGATGTGCCGGAAGAGGTAAAACAACAGCGGGCCAATGAGATCATGGAATTACAGGCGCAGATCTCCTGGGAGCTGAACCAGGAAAAGATCGGAAAGACCTTTAACTGTGTTATTGATCGTAAAGAAGGGAATTACTTTGTTGGCCGTACTGAATTTGATTCTCCGGATGTAGACAATGAGGTGTTAATAGATGCTTCCAAATATTATCTGAAACAAGGAGACTTTGCACAAATAACTATTACTGAAGCCGCCGATTTCGACTTGTACGGTATTCCTTCGAATTAGAAATTTCCACCCCCTTATCTTGTTATAGTGGAACGCTGCAAAGGTGTATTCCCGTTATTCAAAAAAAAACGCTGTGGAATGTCCACAGCGCCTTATCTATTTACTGAAGTTCAGATTAATTTCCTTCACTCAGGGAAAAACTGCCATCTCCGGTAAAGTTGGTTACCTCAATGGTTACCGTCCATATTCCGGATGCCCCTGAAGAGGTAACTCCACCGATGGAATCCGGTTCGGTACCTCCCTGAATTGATCGGTCGAGCACTACTACTCCTTCTGAATCTTCCACGATCATTCTGAAGGATCCTTCAGCGGTTGCTGTAATATCAGCGTTGTAGTCGGCTGTACTTAAATTATTATTCCAGCTGAATACACGAACTGCAGTTCCTCCATTCCCGGTAAAACTCGCGTCGATATCTCCATTGAAATCAGATCGGTCCCCAACGGTAAAATCTGAAGGGCTAGTATTCAATTGGGTGCCATTGACTGTTACCCGTACAAAGGCGTCCTCATCCTTGCTGCAGGATGTAAAGAACAGCATAGCCGGAAGAACCAGAAACAATGTCCATGTTTTTAAAGATCTCATATTGGTTGAATTTACAAATAACATAATGTAAGAATTTAGGGTTTATAACATGTAAACAATCTAAACGGCCAAATTCCTGATATATTTTGAATTTTTTTTTTTTGGATAAAGTCAGATAGATTACAGCAAAAAAAGGAATTACAGGACCTTTATAAAGGATATTAGGCTGCTATAAATACACATTGGAGATCAGGCGCTCTACAGTAGGATGATCATTTCCCCCTTTGGGCTCAATAGTGATGTTTAAGGATTCTGCCTTGTCAATATAGGTGAGGGTTACGAGTTCTTCGTCTGTTGGTAGTAAGCCCATACTGATCATTTCTCCATCTACATCGGCCCACATTTGATAGGTTTCTTCTTCCGATAATTCGGGTAGGGCTTTTGGATTCACAACCACAGATCTTTTAGAATGGTTTAAATAGGCCACAGCCCTTGCTTCAGGAGCAAGACTGTTTCCTTTAAGGAGAAGCGGAATTGCGTCTTTATCATTAAGGATGGCGTACATGGTCTTCACTTCCTGTATCTCACCAGACAACTCTTGCAGAGTATTGCGCATTTGTTCCTGCTCTTCCCTTGCTAACCTAACATTCTCTTCAGCATTTTGCCATTGATTGTAGAACCAGAAAGAGGTGAGGGCAAAAATGGCAGCCAAACTTGCCGCAACGAGTAATCTGCCGGTATTAAAGGCACTCCTGGAATCCAATCGCTTAACGGGCGTATCAGAGAATTTCTCAACCTTATCCAGGACCTTTTCTAATGAATGTTTTACCGAAGCCGGCGGGTCCACGGCATTATCCATAGCCATACGCTCAAAGTCGGCTTCGAGTTTGTTGTATTCCTCCTGCAAAACCTTATCGGCACGCAATGCGTTCTCTACCGACAAGGTATCCTTGGCGTTGAGATCGCCCAGAAGGTAATCTAATAAAAGTCCCTTTTCAATAATTGTTTTCCTATCCATGGTCAAACACATCTAAACACGTTAATACAATCCAGAGGGTAAGAGGGTAATTGGTCTGTAACTGCTTTAAGGCCTGTCTTACATACGATTTAAAGGTCCCCAAGGGTACGTCCATTATTTTATGTGCCTCTCTGTGCGTGTATCCCTTAAAATAAACGAGTTCAATTACCTTTTGATGATGGGGCTCCAGATTATTTATCACTCCGTTCAGTGCTTCAAAATTCTGACTGGTTTCCTCCTCCTCTATACCATTATATACACTCATATCCTCCGTTTGGATGAGGAGATCGGTTTTTCTTAAAGCATTTAGGGTTTTGTTTCTCGCAATTCGGTACGCCCAGGTGTAAAATTTACCTTTATCAGGATCAAATTGATCAATTTTCTTCCAGATAGTAACAAATATTTCCTGCAGCAGGTCTTCTGATAATTCTTTGTTACGACACATCCTTAATACAACACCGTAAAGAGCTCCCGAGTACTTGTCATAAAGAGAATACAGGGCATCCTTATCTCCGCTTTTAAGGCGATTTATCTGAAGAGAATCATCCATAGCAAGTGTTAAAGATATGATAAAAATCTGCTTTTCTCATCCATCCCCTGCCTGCCGGTGTAAATAATAATAGAGTGCACTAAAACTTTAATTATCACTAAAACTAAAAACAAATCATGAAAAAAGTAATTTTTATTCTTTCGACAGTTGCCTTATTGTTAGGAACAACTCAGGCTAACGCCCAAAACAATTCTCAGGACATCGTAGACATAGCAGTATCTGTTGACGATTTTTCAACTTTGGTTACTGCCCTAAAAGCTGCAGACCTTGTAGGTGCCTTGCAGGGAGACGGACCTTTCACAGTATTTGCACCTGTGAATTCAGGATTCGCCAAAATAGACGCTGATGCATTGAATTCATTATTGCAGCCTGAAAACAAGGAAAAATTGGCCGCCATCCTTACTTACCATGTGGTATCGGGAAAAATCACAGCTACAGATGTGGTCAATGCTTTGGAGAAAGGGAATGGAAAAGCCGAACTCACCACCCTCAATGGAGGAAAACTGACTGCAGTTAAGAAAGATGGAGGAATCTTCTTAATGGACGCAAACGGAAATTACAGTAAGATCGCCAAAACAGACGTAATGGCATCTAACGGAGTAATACACATAATCGAAGACGTGGTTATGCCACAATAATTGGTTGGTTGGTTGTTGAGAAAAGCATCGCTTCGGCGGTGCTTTTTTATTTTATAACCTGTTAAAGAGGCCAAAAACTAACGAGCAGAGCAAATACAGTAAAGAAAATAAGGAAGGGGATAACTAAATATCCCATGATATCCCTGGCCTGGACCTTAATACCTGCCCCATGATAGGGATGACTAAAAGAAGAAAGAAAGGCTGCATTAAATTGGTAAGAGTTTCGCCATAAGCCACAGACATTACGGCCCTTGAAATGAGCAATTCCATTTGTTCCGGGGGTAATGTTGCCCCGATTTCTTGTACAGCGGTGATAATCGTAGGCCCGATTACTGCAAATTCTCCCCCTGCTGAAGGGATGGCAAAATTCACCATGGCGCCGGTCAGAAATGCAAAAAAGGGAATGCTTTCTAAGGTTGATACCGAGGCCATCCACAAAGCGAGCCGCTCTCCCAGGCCGGTGTAAATCATTATACCCATGATGCCTGCATAAAAGGGAAACTGAAAGATAATACCCGAAACATTTCCGCTGGCCCTTTTCATGGCAATCACATAGCGCATCGGGGTTCCATGTAATAATAGGCCTAACATCAGGAAAATAAAGATCATGATGTTGAGGTTGAGGTCGAGTCCCTTGGTACTGAAATGCGTATACAGGTAGGCAATGCCCGAGAAGGCAATGAGGTATTGCAATATCCGACTGTTATTTAATAGATCAGACAGGGCTTGATAAGGTAATTTCATGAGTCGGGCTTCTTCATGAATCGACACAGATTTATGCTCCGATTCGGTCTCCAGCATGTTTTCCAGTGTTGGCATATCACCTGATTTAGGCAACAGAAGACGCATAAGGAAAGGTGCAATCAAAAAAAATACACTCAGTACGACCAAGTTGAGCACAGAACCCAATGTCCCGCTGGTTGCAATAGTTTGATCCAGCACCCCGGCTTCCATTAGAAAATTATCCTGGGTATTCAGTAGCAAGGGGATGGAACTTGAAAGTCCGGCCACCCAAATAATACTCGAAAAATAAACACAGGCAATAAGGAAAGGGTAGTGTATTCCTTTTATCCTTAAGGCCAATTCCCTGCCCAGAACTGCTGTAATAACAACCCATCCCCAGCTGATCAAACTAAAAAGGCCGCCCAGGAGGACTATCAGAAAGTAGACGTGCTGAGGTTTTTTGATCTTGCTCGCTAGAATATCGATACCCTTATGAACCAGTGGAGAAAGTGCAATGGAATAGCCTGTAATCACCAGCAATACCATCTGCATACCAAATTCGAGCAGGATCCAAAATCCGTCGTACCACGAATTGATCACCTGTACAGGGGTGGCTCCAACCCAAAACATAGCCAGGACCGCAATAATCAGGGTAAGGATCAAGGCAAAGACAAAGGCATCGGGCATAAACCTCTGAAAGATATCTGTGAATTTCTGCCCTATTTTTTGAATCATCAGTCCTTTTAAATTTCAGCTAATAACGAAATTAAATCCGAGGTATCGAGTACGGCCGCAAATTCGTTGTGCAAGTTCGCCAGGGTAATTTCGTGAACAAGTGATGCCTCATATCTCAAGCCCTTTGGGCTCACGATATCAAATGTAGCCGTAGCGTCTGAAATAACAAAGGTGTGGTACCCAAAATTACCGGCCATTCGCGCTGTTGATGAAACACAATGAGAAGTAGTGAGTCCAACCAGCACCAAATGGGATATGTTGAGGTCTTGTAACTTTTGGTGTAAAGGGGTATTGATAAACGCACTGTTGCTATTTTTTTCAACGATGGGCTCTCCTTCTTGCGGCGCAGTAATGTCCTTAAATTCATTCCCCGGCATTCCTTTGGCGAGGGGGGAAGGAGCTGTACCGTTGTGTTTGATGTGGAAAACAGGGAAATTTTTCTGTCTCCAGAAGTGGAGGAGGGCAGCGGCATTCTCTTCCGCATTCGGATTATTCCTGGCCCCTCCGTAGTACTCCAGTTCTTCAAGGCCTTTTTGGATGTCGATAAGAATCAGAGCCGGCGGTTGTTTTATTTTCATGACCAGATATTGAGATATAGAATTCTACGTAATCTTGTAAATCACCGGATTGAATGCTTTTGATGCTACCACTACTTTATCTCCCGGCTGGATGCCATCTATTTCAGCGGGGTGAGCTACAACTTTGATCACATTCTTTCCTATTAATACGTTTACAATATAGATAACATCCTGCTTTATAAGCTGTAAAACTGTTCCCGTAAATTGAAATTTACCACTAATATGCTTTTCCATAAACAATTCCCCGGGAGGTCCGATCTGAGAGATCTGCCCGTCTTGCAGGATGATGGTAATATCTGAGAGTTTCATGATTTCCGTTACATCGTGACTCACCAGGATGGTCGTTAATCCTTCTTTTTTATGGGCTTTTAGAATGTATGCCTGGAGGCCTGTGCGCATGCTGGTATCCAGAGCAGCCAGGGGTTCATCCAACAGCAGTACATCAGGTTTTTGAGCCAGCGCCCTAGCCAGGGCAACCCGTTGTTTCTGACCCCCTGAAAGGGTATCCGGTTTTCTGTTTTCAAGCTCCATAAGGTGCATTGCCGATAAAAGCTCATCTACCGTACTTTTTCGATTCAACTTATTGCTGGCAAATTCAAGGTTTTCCTTTACGGTCATATTGGGAAAAAGGGCGTAATCCTGAAAAACATAGCCAATATTCCTTTTTTGGGGCGGGAGATTGATTTTTTTCTCCGAATTGAACCAAGTATTGTTCTGATAGGAAATAAATCCCTTATCTGGGGTAAGCAAACCTGCTAAACTTCTCAATAGAGACGTTTTACCGGAACCTGAAGGCCCGTAAATAGTAAGCAGGGATCCTTTTGGGATATTGAGTTCAGCACTTAAGGAGAATTCACCTCCTGCGGCAATGAGTTTTTTATGGATTCGAGCTTCAATCATTTCCAGAAGCGTTTTAAGTATCCTCCATTAACTAAATACACAAGGAGAAGCAAGGCAAATGTTAGGGTAAATAAAATTAATGAATAGGTATTAGCGGCCTCATAGTTAAGCGATTCCACTTCGTCGTAAATGGCAATGGAAGCCACCCTCGTTTCGCCTGGGATGTTTCCCCCTATCATCAGTACAACTCCAAATTCCCCAACCGTATGCGCAAAGGCCAGAATTATACCGGTGAGCATTGATTTTCGGATATTGGGAAGTAGTACTCTAAATAATTGTACACTTCTAGATTTACCCATAGTGGCAGCTGCTTCAGAAAGTGAAGTAGGTAATGAGGAGAGTCCCGCCTGTATGGGCTGCACCATGAAGGGCAGGCTGTAAATCACAGATGCCACTACTAATCCGCCAAAGGAAAAAACAAGCCGAATCCCCAACCATTCATCAATCCATCCTCCAAAGCTATTATTGGGACTGAAAGCCAATAGAAAATAAAATCCTAAAACGGTAGGTGGCAGCACCAGTGGCATGCTTACAAGGGTTTCCACTATCGGTTTTAAACGGGAGCTGGTTTTACTCAGCCAGTAGGCGAGGGGAATGGAGACCAGCAACAGAACTAGGGTAGTAGTCAGTGCCAGCTCAAATGTCAAAAGCAAGGGTTCCCAATTCATCTCGGTGATAACATTACTTCATTTAACTTAATCATGGCCTGAACTCTTTGTCCCGACTCAATTTCCAGATCGGCAAGGGCCTCTGTACCCACTAATGCCCTTAGGGTCCCAGCCGGGCATTCTAATTCTATATTACTCAATAGTTTCCCTCTTTGTATAGCACTTACCCTACAGGAAATTTTGTTTTCTAGGCTTAATCCGCTGGTACTCTCAAGGGCAATTACCACTTCGGTCTCATTAAAAAGAACGTTTACTTCCTGGTTTACTTCCAGGTATTCTGCGGTTTCAGGGGTATCGATTACGAGGGTCTTAATCTTCAGATCCCCTTTCAACATAAGGGTAACCAGGGTAATATTGCCCTCAACCACTAGGTTTTTGATACGTCCAGTAAGCCTATTCATATGTCGAATATCCAAAATTTTTGAGGACAACTTGCGCCTCCTCACTAAAAAGATATTCAAAAAAGGCTTTTGCTCCCGTTTTGGAAGAATCGCTGTGATTGATAAGAACCGCTGAATGGGGTAGGGGGGAATAGGCTGCAGAATCGATTAATATCCAACGGCCCACATCAGTGAATTCCGGACTCTTCACAATGGCCAGGGAGGTAAATCCCATCTCTGCGGCACCAAAAAGTATAAATTGGTTCGCCTGTGAAATACTTTCGCCATAAACCAACTTGTCTGAAATTTGGTTCACAATCTCATAATGTTCAAGGACTTGCGCAGCTGCCATTCCGAAAGGTGCTGTTTTTGGATTGGCAAGGGCTACGTGTTTTACACTATCACTTTGGAGCATTTGAAGGGAAGGGGAGTGGTCCGAATTTGCGGCCCAAAGGACAAGTGAACCGTAAGCGAACACCGCTGGTTGATCAAGGGTCATCCCTGCTTTAAAAAGCGATTCCGTATACTTTAAATCGGCAGATAAGAAGATATCGTAGGGGGCTCCCTCCGTTATCTGGGCGTACAACTTCCCGGATGAGCCAAGGACAACCTGACAAGTAATCCCGTATTTACTTTCAAAATTCTCTACTATGGAGTTGATGGCGTAGTGTAGGTTTGAGGCTACTGCTATTCGGATTGGGGTACCTGCTTCTCTGTTCTCTTTGCATCCCAGCAGAACGATTGAAATTACCATCAAAAAGAAAAGCCCAGGCTTTCGGATTTGCATTATTGATACTTTTAGCCCTGAATGGTCCACAACAGGGAAATTGCTTAGACCTAAATATTGACGAAATGAAAACTGGCCAACGGAATATTCCTGAGGTCATTTCTCGTTTCGTTTAAAAGGATGCCGTGTTCCAGGTATGCCTTGAGGTTGGCCAGCCAGAAAGTCCACCCATTGCTGCATCCCACGTGTATATTCATCTTGTTCTTTTCATCGGTGGGGATGTTGGTTTGTATAAGGGTAAGCAGGACCTGGTCATTTTCAGTTTCCATTCTTACAATAACGCGGCAAAATTCTGCAAAGGTAAATTCAATTTGATCTTTGCCATTGGCAGTGATAATCTCACCTTGTTCTTCTCCGTCCCAATTGTGCCACCGCCAGGTATAGCTATCCCCTTTTTCTATCTCTATATCGGGGGCCTTTATTTTTCCTGCAGAGTTTTTAAAGATTGCTTCTCTTAAAAACCAGGAACAAAGACCCTCTTGAGTTGCCCAGCAGTGATACACCTTAGCGGTACTGGTCCTGATATAAATTTTCTTTGTAAAACTTTCAAAGCCTAAAGAAGCCATATCCGTTGTCTTATCTTTTTAGTTCTGTTTTGTATAATTCATTTCCCAGTGCAGTGAGGAAAGGAATTCCAATCTCATCGTATTCGTACTCATTGTCATTGAATATACCATCTGCATTTACCAGGATAGTTGCTGTAAGCATAAATTCAACATCGTTTTTTTCATCTTTGACATAGGCACAGTCCGTTAAAGTTCCATAGGCATAGCCCACCTTATTGTAAATTTTCATGAATGAAGGGATCTCTTCCTTGCTGTCGCCGTAAATAAAAAATTTACCGTAACTGTCGTAATAGTCTTCAACTGAGTAGCCCGCCTCCCGCGGAACCGCTTTCATGGCATTTAGCAGAAAGTTGCGCTGAGCATCGCTAAGATCAAATCGTTCATTTTGAGGAAATACCCCGGGAAAGACAATTCGTTTCAAAACGCCGTGCTGGGTACTAATCGGATAATAATTCTTTTTACTGAAATCAAAGCTGCCCTGAAGCAGAGAATCTCCTTCGTAAAAGCCTTGTCCTTTACTTATTCCAAGTAGCCGGAGTGATTCGGGAGGAGTGTTTACACTATTCGTCAATAGGGTAGTAGTGCTGTCATTGAGGTAGATGACCAGGGGACGTGTGGTTACCTCATCAGCCTCGGGGACTGAGAGTCGGTGTGAGAATCTGGCAGGACCTATATTTTTTTCCTTGAAACTTGCGTTAATCGCATCTTGACCCAGAAATTCGAATAATCGATTGCTCGCATCGTTGTCACTAACAGCGAAGATCTTTGTTATTTCTTTGGCGAAAGTCGTTTCCAGCGAATCTCCTTCTACATAAAATCGTGTATTTAAACTTAAATTTTCGTTTCGATTGATCTTTTCCAGTGCCAGGACGGCAATCGGAAATTTTACGGTACTTGCAGGGTAGAAGTAATGTGTTGAATCGACATTATATTCGTAATCCTCGAAATATACGGTGTCTTTTTTCCTGTTAATTCGCGTAAAGCGAATCTGGATCTCATAGGGGGAAGGGTCATCCATAACCTTTCGGATGCGCAAATCCTCCGAATTCAGGGCACTTTTTAAGGGTTCATTTACAGAAGTTGCATCAGAACATCCTGAGAAGCCACCTACAACAAGAAAGGAACACAACAGATGTCCTATGGCTTTATGATTGGTGATTTTCATCAGTTCAGATTTATCCTGGTAATTATTCTAACCTAAGTTCTCATTATAAATTTCTCCCCGGTGTGGAAGAAGGGCATCGCGAATCTGGATCATCATAGCTTCCTCCACAACCATATAGGCCACGGCATGCATATCGGTTAGCACCTCGTGACCGCTGATCTGTGTGGCCATTTTTTCTTTTTTTATAAAATCATTGAGATGCAGGGCGTGATGTCTGGCTATCTCACCGGAGTCTGGGCCGCGAAAATCCCACAGTAATTTAATTTTCTTACTCAAGTTGGTATTATTTAAGATGAAGTGGAGTTCTCTTCAGCGAAGGCTTTAAAATCCTTCAGATATTTTAAAGACTGTTTTTTAAATGCACCCGGCATCAGAAAGCCCATTGCTTTCATAAAGAAACCATTAAATTGAAATTCGGTTTCTGAAATCCATTTGGTCTTGTTTTCGTCAACCGCTTTAAAATAATTTTTTTGCACATTGTGCACGCCCTTGGCGTCGTAGGTAGCGTGAAATTCATGGGGCAGGTTGCGTTTTAAAATAGTTTCGACTAAGACAATCTCTCTTTTACCCATTTTGTAAACGAGCTCCATTTGAGCTCCTTCTTTACCGGGGATTCCACTCAAATGTTTAAATGAAACCAGGTCTTTTTGCCATAATTTCATGTTCTCCGGATTGTCGAATTTTCGAATAAATTCGGCCAAGGGAATGTTTATTACAATTTCAGTAATGTATTTCATATACTTAACAACTGAATCTCTAAGGTACTAAATTATGAGAATTGGAAAATAAAAATCTGTTAATGCAGGGTCTTATCCTTGTTCAGGAAATTCGAATGCTTAATTTTGCGAAATGCATTTTCTACTGAGAAACTATGTTCGCAGAGTTCTGATAATAGGAACTCCTGGTCTGTTTTTATTCCTGGGGTCGTGCGAGGGCCTTTTCAAATCGGAGCCGGAAAATACGCCTTTGGCCAGGGTAGGTAACGAGTATCTCTACCGGGAGGATATAGAATCCATATTAAATGCCCAGTTAAACGAACAGGACAGCACCTCCCTGGTGACTAATTATATCAACAATTGGGCAGTAAAACAACTGCTCTTTTCCAAAGCTCAGATCAACCTAACAGAAGAACAAATAGCCTCTTTTGAGCGCCTTGTAGCCAATTATCGAGTAGATCTCTTTACCAGAGCCTATAAAGAAGCCCTTGTCCTAAGGGGCGAAGACACCACAGTAACAGATCTTCAACTCAGACAATTTTATGAAAAGGAAAAAGAGAATTTTATTCTGAAAGAGAAGATCTTACAACTTCGATTTGTTCAGTTGCCCAAGCAGTTTTTAAACAAGGACGCAGTGGTTAAAAGACTAAACGAATTTAACGAGGAGGATCAGGTATTTTTGGATTCGATCGGGGTGCAATTTACCAAGCTCAATTTCAACGATTCTTTATGGATTCCCCTCACCAGGATCATACAGGAGATACCTCCACTGACCTATGAAAACGAAGGCAGATACCTAAAAAAATCACAATTTTTTGAAATGGAGGACTCTCTGGGGGTATATTTGGGGAAGATAAGCGATATTAGGGATATCAATGAAATTGCTCCCCTCAGCTATATCAAACCGACACTCCGACAAGTATTACTCAATAGGAGAAAGCTCGATTTCTTAAATCGACTCGAAACAGAGCTCCTCGATGAGGCTGTAAAACAAAACGAATTCGAAATCTATGAAAAAGATTAAAAATAATTTCCTGCTGTTCGCTTTAGCGGCATGGACCTTTACGGGCTTCGCTCAGGAAGAAGCCCCTGCGGAAGTTTCTGAGGATCAAGTACAAGAAATGTCCGAAACCACTGCGTCTGCTAAAGACACTATTAATTCATTCGAACGGATTAAGTTAGACGGAATAGCTGCTGTTGTTGGGGACTACGTTATTCTCGACTCCGATATCGAGAAAACGCTGATTGATCTCAGGAGTCAGGGCGCTTCAACAGAAGACATCACCCATTGTAGTCTTTTAGGGAAGCTTATGGAAGACCGACTTTACGCTCATCAGGCTGTTCAGGACAGTATCCTGGTTTCTGATGACGAGGTAAATGCCACCAGTGACCGACAGATCCAGCAATTGGTTCAGCAAGTGGGCTCTATGGAGAAGGTACTTCAATTTTATAAAAAAGAGACCGTAGAGGATTTCAGGGAAGAACTCTACAACATCAACAAACTCAGGATGCTGTCTGAAAAGATGCAACAGAAAATCGTAGGCGAAATCCAGGTTACCCCTGAGGAAGTACGGCAGTTCTTTAGGAATATTCCGGAAGACGAAAAACCCGTCTTCGGAGCTGAACTTGAAATTTCTCAAATCGTAAAGACACCTGTGATTCCTGAGGAAGAAAAGCAGAAGGTGGTCAATAAGTTAAGGGAGATTAAAGCCGATATCGAGGACAATGATGCCAGTTTTAGCGTTAAAGCCATCCTGTATTCCCAGGATCCGGGATCTAAGTCGAAAGGCGGTTTTTACAGTATGACCAGAGAGACACCTTTTGTAAAGGAGTTTAAAGACGTGGCCTTTAGCCTGCAGGAGGGCGAGATTTCGGAACCCTTCGAGACTACCTTCGGTTATCATATTATTTTTATTGAAAAGATACGCGGGCAGGAATTAGACTTGCGGCATATCCTTATCCAGCCCGAAATTCCTCAGGCAGCAGTTGAGGCAGCAAAAATTGAATTAGATACCATCCGAAAACAAATCATGGAGGGCAAATACACTTTTGCAGAAGCTGCCCTTAATTTTTCAGATGAAAAAGAGACGAAGTTTGACGGAGGCCTGCTGAGGAATCCAATCAATTTTGATTCTCGATTTGAATTGACAAAAATGGATCCAACCCTCTACAATCAGGTTCGGAATCTAAAGGATGAAGAGATATCTTACCCACTGCTGGAATCAGACCCCAGGGGTGGCCCTCCAAAATATAAGATCCTGAAGGTAACCAACAGATATGACGAGCACGAAGCTGATTTTGCCAAGGATTATTTAAAGATTCAGGAACTGGCCCTCAGGGAAAAGCAATATAAAGCCATCAAAGAATGGATGGATGAGCATATCGATGACACCTATGTGAGCGTTAATGTGGCAAACAGATCTTGTGAATTTGCTAATAACTGGGTGAAGGAATAGACTATGTCAGATGTTAAGGCCATTGAAGAATTAGGTAAAAAACACCTATCCCTGAAAAGGGAAATTGCGAAAGTAATTGTAGGTCAGAATGAGGTCATAGATCTTATCCTATTGTCTATTTACACCGGGGGACACTCCCTGTTGATTGGTGTTCCGGGTTTGGCGAAAACCTTGATGGTAAATACAATTGCTCAAACTCTTGGTCTCGATTTTAAGCGTATCCAATTTACTCCAGATCTTATGCCCAGTGATATTCTGGGCAGCGAGGTATTAGATCAAAACAGAACTTTTAAATTTATCAAAGGCCCTGTCTTTGCCAATATTATCCTGGCGGATGAAATCAACCGGACGCCACCCAAAACCCAGGCAGCCTTGCTTGAGGCCATGCAGGAAAGGGCCGTAACCATTGCCGGGGAAAGACATAAACTCAGCTCCCCGTATTTTGTCCTGGCCACCCAAAACCCCATTGAACAGGAAGGGACCTATCCTTTACCCGAGGCGCAATTAGACCGGTTTATGTTTGCTATTGAGTTAAAATATCCCTCACTGGCCGAAGAAGTTCAGATTGTAAAAGAGACCACAGATGACGAGGAAGCAACGATCAATGCTCTTTTCAATGCCGAGGAAATTCTCGCAGTGCAGCATCTTGTAAGGCGGATTCCTGTTCCAAACAATGTGGTAGAATACGCCGTGAAGTTGGTAAATAATACCCGCCCCGGAACTCCTTCATCTTCGGATTATATCAACCAGTATCTCGATTGGGGTGCAGGTCCAAGGGCTTCTCAAAACCTTGTTCTCGGTGCAAAAGCTCATGCCGCAGTACATGGAAAATTCTCTCCAGACATCGAAGATGTTCAAGCCATTGCACTCGGTATTTTGAGGCACAGAATTATAAAAAACTACAAGGCTGAGGCAGAAGGCATCAGCGAAGAGGATATTATTCACCATTTAATGTAGCCTTATTTAATCTTGCTGCAGCTGTGGCATATCCCTCTTAACAGGCTGATAAGCAATCTACAATTTTCAAATCCCTATTTTTTTCGTTTTTTATTCTGTTGTGAGCAATGGGATATATCCTATTTTACAGACTTCATAATACTTTAGAAGGGCTCTAAAAAGTTTCAAGAACCCCTTTTAATTTTTTATCTTTGGGAGATTAACAATTGATAAACTAACGTATAATGGCATTTGATATCGACATGATTAAAGGCGTTTACGCCAAGATGGGAGAACGGGTTGATGCAGCTCGTAAATTAGTGGGGAAACCACTCACCCTGTCTGAAAAAATACTTTACTCTCATTTGTGGGAAGGAACCCCTTCTACAGTCTTCAGAAGAGGAAAGGATTATGTCGATTTTGCCCCTGACAGGGTGGCTTGCCAGGATGCTACGGCTCAAATGGCTCTTTTGCAGTTTATGCACGCCGGTAAACCTAAAGTTGCAGTCCCGACCACAGTACATTGTGACCACCTTATTCAGGCAAAAGTTGGGGCTGAAGCCGATCTTAAAAGGGCAAATCAAACCAGTAATGAAGTTTTCGATTTTCTGGAATCGGTCTCAAATAAATACGGGATAGGTTTCTGGAAGCCGGGAGCAGGGATCATCCACCAGGTAGTGCTTGAAAACTACGCCTTTCCGGGAGGGATGATGATAGGAACCGATTCACATACAGTGAATGCAGGAGGATTAGGAATGGTCGCCATTGGGGTTGGCGGTGCTGATGCTGTTGATGTTATGGCCGGCATGGCCTGGGAACTCAAGTTTCCCAAGTTGATCGGAGTAAAATTAAAAGGGAAATTAAGCGGATGGACAGCCCCCAAGGATGTTATCCTGAAAGTCGCCGACATATTAACCGTTAAAGGAGGTACCGGAGCAATTGTAGAATATTTTGGTGAAGGAGCCACTTCAATGTCCTGTACCGGAAAAGGAACTATTTGTAATATGGGAGCAGAAGTTGGAGCTACAACTTCAACTTTTGGTTACGATGAATCAATGGATCGATACCTCAGGGGAACGGATAGGGCAGATGTTGCCGATGAAGCTAAAAAAGTAGCCGAGCACCTCACTGCAGATCCAGAGGTATACCAGGAGCCAGAAAAATATTTTGACCAGGTGATAGAGATCGATCTAAACACTCTTGAACCTCATCTCAACGGGCCATTTACGCCGGACCTTTCTACGCCCATTTCTAAAATGAGCGAGGCTGCTAAAGCCAATGACTGGCCTTTAAATGTAGAAGTTGGCCTTATCGGATCATGTACTAATTCGTCTTATGAAGACATTTCCAGGGCCGCATCTCTGGCAAAACAGGTCTCAGAGAAGAATTTAAAGACAAAATCGAAGTTTACCATCACTCCGGGTTCAGAACTAGTGCGCTACACCATTGAACGAGACGGATTTATCAAGACCTTCAACAATATCGGTGCAACCGTTTTTGCCAACGCATGCGGACCGTGCATCGGTATGTGGGATCGCTACGGCGACAAGGCGGCAAATGGCCCCCGAAATACCATCGTACATTCGTTTAACCGGAATTTTGCCAAAAGGGCTGATGGAAATCCGAATACTTTAGCATTTGTAGGATCTCCTGAACTGGTAACTGCCATTGCTATCGCAGGAAGATTAGACTTCAACCCTATTACAGATTCACTGATTAACGAAGACGGACAAGAAGTTAGGCTAGATGAACCCCGCGGCTACGAACTTCCGCCGGAAGGCTTTGCGGTTGAGGATGCAGGTTACGTTGCCCCAAAGGAAGACGGCAGCTCTGTGGATGTTAAGGTAGCTACCGACTCAGAACGCTTACAACTTCTTGCACCCTTTACACCTATTTCCAATGAAAGTCTGCAAGGAATGAAATTGTTGATCAAGGCCTTTGGAAAATGTACGACCGACCATATTTCTATGGCAGGACCCTGGTTGAGGTACAGAGGGCATTTAGACAATATCGCCAATAATACCCTTATCGGTGCCGTAAATGCCTTTAACAAGAAGACCAATTTTGTAAAGAACCAACTTACAGGGGAATACGGAGGCGTACCCGATACACAGAGACTGTATAAGGAAAAAGGGATCAAGACCATTGTTGTGGGTGATCACAACTACGGAGAAGGTTCTTCAAGGGAACACGCAGCCATGCAACCCAGGCATCTGGGGGTAGCAGCTGTCCTGGTTAAATCGTTTGCCAGGATCCATGAAACCAACCTAAAGAAACAGGGAATGTTGGCGCTCACTTTTAGCAACGAAGCTGATTACGATAAGATACAGGAAGACGATACCTTTAATTTTATCGATATTCAAAATTTTGCTCCGGATGTTCCGCTTACCATTGAAGTTGTGCATAAGGATGGATTAAAGGATAAGATCAAGGTGAATCATACCTACAATGCTCAGCAGATTGCCTGGTTCCGGGAAGGATCGGCCCTTAATGTTATCAAAAAAGAAAATGCTGCATGATCGGTCTTATTTGATCAAACTGGTACAACCAGAAGACCCTCCTAATTCAATAAGACATATTTCATGGCCATAAAGAAAAAGACGGTACTCAATATCCTTCTTATAGCTTTTATTCTTTCTTTTTTTGTTACTCCCCTGGGGTATCATAGTAAGATTTTATTAAACCGTATTTTTTCGGGTACACCTTCTGAAATACCCATAGGAAAAAGGAAGCAGATCACTGATTATGACTGGCGGCTAAAAGACGAAGATTGGAATATTATCAATTTCAGTCCATCAAAAGGAAAGGTAGTTTTTATCAATTTCTGGGCTTCCTGGAGCCTGCCGTCAGACGCCCAACTCAATAGTATTCAGAAGCTCTACGATAAATTTAAGGGGAAAGTTGATTTTTATATAATCACCAATGAGGAGCAGGCCCCTGTTCGGGAATATATGGAGGAGAAGGAGTACGACTTTCCTGTAACCTACCTTATAATTGGAGATAAATCCGCACTTCCTGTTTTAGAACCCCCCGGATCTTATGTCGTTGATAAAAAGGGTTATGTAGTCGCAGAAGAGCTCGCTATAAAGGATTGGGACAATGAGAAGGTATTTGAATTGATTGAAAAGTTGTTGAACGAAAAGTGAATTAAAGACGACCTTCCGGAAGGCTAGTTGTGGGTTTTTACAGTATAGGGGCCTTATTTTTAGCATTTTGAATTGCTTCAACTCATATAATTGAAACCCAGCTGGGATAGAAACGGCCAAAACAGGAGCTTAGGATTGGCATAAGAACTCTGTAAGAGAAATGCCTGATAATTTATTGACGCAGTAAAAAGTGGCATCACAGATCACCACCTTAACTTTTTTCAAATACAAGAAGCTCACAGATCAGATCTGGGCCTTTGGCATGATGCAATTCGCCCACTCCTCGTTGAGAAAAACAGAAGGTCTTACTTTCTATAAGCTTTTGGGAACAGGCAGAGAAGGATTTGATCCCAAACCTGATTGGAGCGTTTACGCCCTTCTACAAGTATGGGAAAGTGAGGAAAAGGCAGATGTTTTTTTTCAACATTCATCCCTGATAAAAAAATACAGAAAGCACAGTCACGAAAACTGGACCTTGTATTTGAGGAATAAGATAGCAAGGGGAAAATGGGCCGGCAGCAATCCGTTTTCTGTTTATCCTGAACTAACTGAAAAGATTCCTTATGTAGTTGCTATTACAAGGGCTACCATCAAATTCAAGTACCTCCGCAGATTCTGGAAAAGTGTCCCCGCTTCTCAAAACCCATTGCGGGGTAATTCTAATCTGATCTATACCAAAGGAATTGGGGAGTTGCCCTTTATGCAAATGGCTACTTTTAGTCTATGGGAGAATCAGCAAGCCTTAGACGAATTTGCATACAGAAGCAAAGAACACATTAAAGTGATCGGAGATACTCGCACCCTTGGTTGGTATAAAGAGGAACTGTTTTCGCGTTTTCAACCCTATCGTTCACTCGGATGCTGGGAGGGAAGAAATCCACTGATCTTTAAGGAATCCGATCTCAACTAAACCAAAGGAAAAAATACAGAAAAAAGACCAGCTGTGCTGAGTACAAATGTGCAGAAAACTTCAAATTGCCACTGATTTTCGCAACGCGTATGATCATTTGAAAAATCAAGGCTACGGCCAACCAGCAGATGTAATTACTTAGCGGAACCACATTCATATCGAATCCCCAAAAGTCGAACCTGGGAGCACTTTGCTCCATAAAGAAATCAAGGACAAGCATAAGAGAGGCAGCAAAAATCAATTGTAAGACTGGTTTTTTAACCAGGTATTGCGCAATGCTTGCAGTTATAAAACTAAGAAGGGCCCAATTAACACCAATCAGGTAAGGAACGCCGTCTAGCTTAGGTCCCAGATTGGCTCCGTAATTATAGGTACCGAATAGAATGCCGTATTTCACTCCAAGCCATTCCGCAAACATGCCCAGAATCCATAACACCGCAAAAACAGCAGTTTTTTTTCGGGTATTGATCGGATAAACCAGGAAGAGTAAAATTGAAGAAATGATAAGGTTTACCGGCGTTTTCTGCACAAACCACTCCTCAAATCCTATGCTGATGCCTATCAGGGCCGTAATATGGAACAACCATATTACCGCAATGGACCATATTCCATTTTTACTTTCAGGCATTTTGCTGATTTAATTTTATTTCCGGTACGAGGTCGCTTACGATTTTAGCAGACAGCAAACATAGAGGAATCCCACCTCCAGGATGAACCGAGCCTCCGCAAAAGTAGAGATTTTGAACCTGCCGTGAAAAATTGGGATGTCTCAGAAAGGCTGCAAATTTCGAATTACTGGCTGCACCGTAAAGGGCACCCCGGTAGGAGCTGGTATTTTCCTGAATACCCACAGGATCTAAAATGTGCTCAGTGAGAATCAGGGGTTCAATTTCACGATTCAGAGACGCTGATAACTTTTTAAGAATGGTTTTACGTGCCTGGGCTTTCAAAGTGGTCCAGTCCTGTCCGTAGTCCCCGGGAGCATTGATCATGACAAACCAGTTTTCACACCCGGGTGGAGCATCCTCAGACACATCCTTGGCTGTTATGTTGACATATACCGTTGGGTGTTCAGGTAGTGTTTTATCCTGAAAAATCGACCTGAACTCTGCCGGATAATCCTCGCTGAAAAATATATTGTGAAGATCGAGCTCCTTAAAGCTTGCGTTGATACCCCAATAGAAGATCAGTGCCGAGCTTGATCGTTCCTGTTTGAGGGTTTTGGTTGGATGTTTTAGCTGGGGTAATAATTGTTTATAGGTAGGATAGATATCCATATTGGAAATTACAAGGTCTGCCGAATAGCTGGTAGTGGAAGTTTTGATGCCTGTGGCTGTTTTACCCTCTATGACTATTTGCTCAACCTTTTGGTTAAAATGAAAGTTTACACCCTGATCTTTCGCTAATTCATAAAGGCTCTGACTTATTCGATGCATTCCACCTTTGGGGATAAATGTGCCGTAATGCATTTCTAAATGAGGGATCAAAGACATGATCCCGGGAGTCTGGTAAGGGGAGGAACCATTATAGGTGGCATAGCGGTTAAACAGCTGTACAAGCTTGGGGTTTTTAAATTTTGCAGAATTTACTGTGTTCAGGGATTGCCCAAGGTCCAGTGAATGAAGTTGTAAGATGGCTTTGATCGTATCAGCAGAGAGGTAGGTTTTTAATTTGTGCAATGAATTTTCAAGGAAGATGCCAGCCGTAAGCTTGTACTTGCGTCTGTTTCTCTTGAGATATGTGATGATTTTATCCGGACTTTCATCAAAAAATCCGAAGCTTCTTCCACAAAGGTCTTTTCATTGGCATGGACAGTAAATCGGGATCCATCAGACCAGAAATAATTACAAACTGTATCTTTTTTTGAATATTGGAAATAGTGGGTGGGATCCAACCCGAAAAGATGAAATAATTCTTCTATAAAATGGGGCATTGTAAATAGGGAGGGGCCCAAATCGAAGCGAAAGCCATCTTGTGAAATCGCATGAAGCTTGCCTCCCGGGTATGAATTTTTTTCGAAGACCTCTACTTCGTAACCCATTTTACGAATCCTGAGGGCTGAAGCTAATCCTGCGATACCCGAGCCAATTACAATGGCTTTTGGCATGGAATTTATTTCTTAAAATATTTGAAAGGAACCCAAAGCATGCCAAAACATTCTCCTTCTTCTTTCCCGAGATGCTTGTGATGGATCTTGTGCGCACGTCGCACTCCTCTGGCATACCAATTATTGGCGTTCCTGAAAATTTTAAACCGCTGATGGATAAAAATATCATGAACCAGGAAGTAAGTAGCACCATATGCCATAATCCCGAAACCGATGGGATAGCCATACCAGAAAGTACTATTACCGGCCAGTATAATGAAGGTCATGCTCAGTACGGCATAAAAGATAAAGAAGGCATCATTTCGTTCAAACCAGGAATCGTGATCTTTCCTGTGGTGATCCTTGTGAAGGCTCCAGAGAAAACCGTGCATTATATATTTATGGGTAAACCAGGCCATAAATTCCATAATGCAAAATGTGGTTAGGAAAATTAAGATCCAGAATACTATTTTCATCATTAAAAATTATACAAGATTGAGTTTATAATTGACGTATGAAGTCGCCAGTAACCCAAATTTTTGATAGTTGGGAACCCTGATCCGAGCGTTTTTAATTTCGAGTGATGGGGTGCGCTGAAGTTTTTTCAAGAGCTGAAAGTAGTATTTATAAGCCGTGTATACTCCAAATTTGGCATCATTGGGCAGTCTCACAATTCCCTCATAACCTTTTTTGAAGTCCTCTCTGATCTCCTCTACAATAAGCGTTTTGGAAGCCTCGTCTAACTGAAGCAAGTTGGTATTGGGGAAATACGACCTGTTCAACACTTCATAGTCTGCTTTGAGATCCCTTAAGAAATTGACTTTCTGAAAGGCCGATCCTAGGGCCATAGCAGAATCCTTTAATTCTTCGTATTGCTGATCATCACCGTTCACAAAGACCCTGAGGCACATCAGGCCTACCACATCAGCAGAACCGTAAATGTATTCTTTAAACTCATCCTGAGTAGAATACACCTTCTTGTCAAGGTCCATGCGCATACTTTTCATAAAGGAATCAACCAGATGACGTGGAATATTATATTGATGAAAACTATGCTGAAAGGCATTTAGTATGGGATTGAGACTAATTTTGTTCAATAAACTGTCTTCCAATTCCTTTTCAAAGGAATTAAAAAGTTCTTTTTTGTTGTAATCGTGAAAGGAGTCTACAATCTCATCAGCGAAGCGTACAAATCCATAAATATTATAAATATCCTTCCTGATGGAAGGAGCAAGCATCTTTGTAGCAAGTGCAAAGGAAGTGCTGTAAGACTGGGTTACGGTCTTACTACACTCATATGATACCTGGTCGAAAATAGACTTCATGAAGCGATAATTACTTTTGTTGACTAATAAGTTCAGATACTAATTTGCCCGAAATCAAGGACGGCGGTACCCCGGGTCCTGGTACGGTCAATTGTCCTGTGAAAAACAGATCTTTTACTTTTTTACTCTTGAGACCTGGTCTTAGAAAAGCAGTTTGTAAAAGAGTATTGGCCATTCCATATGCATTCCCCTTGTACGAATTGTACTGCTCCTTAAAGTCATTGACACAAAAGGACTCCTTAAATATAATATTATTTTTAGCTGCTGAGCTGTTCGTTCTTCCAGCCTATTGATAATGATGTCAAAATATTGCTCCCGGAGCTCGTCGTTATCTTCCAGATCAGGTGCGATAGGAACGAGAAAAAAACCGGTTTCATAGCCCTCAGGCGCCATTGATGCATCGGTGACAGAGGGGAAATTTACGTAGAATAACGGTTCTGTCGGCCATTTGGGCTCATCGTAGATTTCTTCCGCATGTCGCTCAAAATCAGTGTCAAAGAACAGGTTGTGATGTTCAATATTCTTTAGTTTTTTATCAAACCCCACATAGAAGAGTAGGGAGGAGGGGGCAAACGTCTTGTTTTCCCAGTAGGCTTCCGAATACTGTCTGTACTGTGGGTCTAAAAGCGTTTCTGAGTGGTGATAATCCGCGCCTGATAAGACAAAATCAGCCTCAATTTGCTGTTGATTTATTTCAATACCCTCAGCTTTTCCATTCGCTACCCTGATCTTCTCAACAGCATGACCTGTATGGATTTGTACACCGAGTTCTTCCGCCAGTGATTTCATCCCCTCGATAATTTTATACATTCCGCCTTTGGGGTGCCAGGTTCCTAGCCCGAAATCGGCAAAATTCATAAAACTGTAAAACGATGGGGTCTTGCTGGGTTTCGCCCCGAGAAAAAGTACGGGAAATTCAAGGGTGGCGATCAGTTTTGGGTTTTTAAATTGTTTTCTTACCTGCCCGCTGATAGTTTTAAAAAACTGATCAACTCTCATCGCCGTATCTACGGTAACCAGTTCAAACGGGGAGATCCCAGGGCGATATACAATTTTATTGATCGCGATATCGTAATTTTCCTGAGCTTTTGAGATGAACTTTCTCAAATGTGTAGAGCTTCCTGATTCAATTCGTTCAAACTCTTCACAAATTTTGTCCATACTGTCACCTATGGTAATAACATCATCAGAGAAAAATATTTTATATGCCGGACTCAGTTTATCGAGTTGATAGTAATTTGAAGTACTCTTTCCAAAATCGTTGAAGAAGCGTTCAAAGATATCAGGCATCCAGTACCAACTAGGTCCGATATCAAAGGTAAAGCCATCTCTTACGAGTTGTCTGGCTCTTCCTCCAACGGTATTATTTTTTTCGTAGACATCAACCTCAAAGCCTGCCTTTGCCAGATAACAAGCGGCTGATAGCGAAGAAAATCCAGATCCTATGATGACAACTTTTTTACTCATGTTTATTAAAGCGTACCATTACTAAAAAATTTACAGGGCTGCGGCTAAATGTTCCACAGATTCAAATGCCCTGATATATCCCGGAAGTTTGTTGTTGGCCAGGAATTGAGTTTGCCTGCCTAAAATCCACAATTTAGAAGCGCCGTCCGGACTTAGGATTTCCGTAAAGTCGTCAATGTATTGCCCTAAGCTGTCTTTGGTAGGAATTACCGTAAAATAGGATAAGAAATGCAGATTTTTGTAGTATTTCTGCAGGTCAGTAAGGCTATCAAGGGGCATGGTCTGTCCCAGGTAAATAGTCTTATATCCACGTAACAGCAATTCGTAGTTTACAAACAACAACCCAATTTCATGAATTTCGTTTTCAGGAAGAAATAGGACAAAGACCTTGTCTTCCCTGCTGGGTTCCACGGTCTGAATCTTTTCAGTGCTGGTATATATTTTTTGTTTAATCAAGTTGGTGATAAAGTGTTCGTGGGAAGGACTGATAGTATCGGTTTGCCACAAAAGACCCAATTCGTTGAGAAGGGGAATAAAAACTTCCCAGAAAATCTCTCTGAATGATCGTTCAGCTATAAGGCTGTTGTAGGTATTTTGGAAGAGAGACAGATCAAAATTGATCATGGATAATTTAAAGGCATTGATAGCATGGCTTTTGGTGCTGTTATTTGCTACCAATTCTCTCACCACAATGGGGAGCTCGTCCTCCGGGATCTTGGCAATCTTGGAAATCTTATAGCCACTATTGTACAACAGGGTTATGTTTAACAACTTTTGAAGACTTGCTAAACTATAAGTGCGAATATTTGTGGCCGTGCGTTCCGGACTTAAAAGTTTGTACCTCTTTTCCCAGATTCGAATGGTATGAGCTTTTATACCAGAGAGGTTTTCAAGGTCCCTGATACTAAAGAATTTCTTTACATTGTTCATTGTATATCACTAAAAGTTAAACAAAGTTACAATTTTTTAATAGTGATACTTCTAAGGGTAACGTTAAATTTTTATTAGAATGATTGAATTAGGGACCCAACTTTAGGAAGATAACATTCTGTTTCTTAAAACCTTCTGTCGGGATGGAAAGCGTTGAGAGACATGGATAGCGGTTGTTCCGAAATGAGTTCGCTGACCAGCTTGCCGGTAGCCGGACCGAGGCTCCAACCCATCATGGCATGTCCTGTCGCGACGGTTAGGTTGGAGAAACCTGATGTGCGTCCAATGTAGGGCAGACCGTCAGGGCTTACCGGTCTGAGGCCACATCTGGCTGCATTTCTCTCCGCTTCCGTAATTCGAATAGTTGGATAATAATTCTCAGCGGCCATTGCTATGGCGTTGACCCTTTCCTTGCGGATATGATTATTGATGCCTGAGAATTCCATCGTTCCTGCAAATCGCGTAAAGTGTGTCATTGGGGTTACCGCCACCTTGGCTTCCATAAGTATAGCCGGCAGTCGAACATCAATGGGTCTTTCCACATTGATTCTGTATCCTTTCCCGGGCTGTAAGAGTAATCTGGTCCCGAGGGTTTTTAACAAGCCAGCGGTCCAGGATCCACCGGCCAGCACAACTTCATCTGTACTGTAGGAAGCCTTGTCAGTCATAGTCTTAGTGATCTGCGAATTACTCTGAATAAACCCGGTCACCTCTTCATTTTGCCTGATCACAACGCCCTTTACCCTCAGGTACATTTTAAGTCGGTCCATAATTTCATTCGGCGATGTATGGGCATCACACAAATAATGAACTGCACCGTCAATTTCCGGGCTGAGATTAGGTTGCAACTGATCCAGTTCCTCTCGGGTGAGCTCAGTGACTTCAAGGCCTTCGTCTGCCGCCCGTCTGGCAACCTCTTTTTCGTGATACCTTTCTTTTTGGGTCTTGTAAAGCATCAAAAGGCCTTTTTTCTCCAGTTGAAAGTCTCCAATTTCCCCCGAATCGTGCATTCCGGTGTACAATTCCTTACTCAGCAAATTGATATCCTTTATCAATGGGATGGCTTTTTCAACATGAGCTCGTGTGGACGACTTGTGAAAAGCCCAGGCCCATCGTATAAAATCCGAATTAAGACGGGGTTTCATATAAAACGGACTGCTACTGTTAAACATCCATTTTATGCCTTTGGCCATCATTCCGGGGGAGGCAAGGGGGATGATATGACTTGGAGTAAGATAACCGGCATTGACATAGGAAGCTCCACTGTCCATTCCGGATTTATCGATTATCGTCACTTCATGCCCTTCTTTTTGCAGAAAATACGCACAACTCAATCCGATTATCCCCCACCTACGACCAGTATGCTTTTGCCCATGTTCAACTGAAATAACTATTCCGATTTTAAAGTCGTACTAAAATAGGGAATTGACAAAACCGGACTAAAAAAAACCGCCTTTCTTTCTGCAAAAAAAGAAAAGCGGTTAAGAGTGCCCACGACTGGAGTCGAACCAGCACGTCCTTGCGAACACTACCCCCTCAAGGTAGCGTGTCTACCAATTCCACCACGTGGGCCTATAGGAATTTTAGGTGGGCAAAGATAGAAACCTATTTGGTTTCCTCCAATTAATAGGGAATGAATTAATTGCATTTTTTAATCCGTTCTTCAATCATAATTGATTTCAGATATTTCAAGTGTCAACCAATGATATTCGCCCTCTTCCAGCTCCCAGACAACTTCCGATTTAATGGGAATCCTGATTCCTTGAAATGAGGTAAAAGACAGGTTTCTGATCTTCCACTTTTCTCGTTTTGCATTTTCCCCGGTTTTCATATAGCGCATCGCTTCGAAGGAGATCGGCTCTGCCTGTTCGTTAAAGGTAAAAACTCCTGAGGTACTTTGGCCTTCGTAGGTAAAAGTGGCTTCAGCAGCGTATGGTCCCAGTGCTTCCCAACTGATGTATGGCTGAGTTATTGCAGAAGGGAACCAGGATATCTCGGCCAGAAAGCGGGTCATGCTGGCCTCGTCTATCCCTTTTTCATCCCTGGCGTTTACCACAGGGATAAGGGAGAGTAAGGAAATTTCCATGGATCCTTTGCCCGTTATGAGTTTATCGCGTCCGGTCAGGAAAAACGGACCGAACATCTGTACCCTGGTTTTCCAGAGAAATGCAGGCTCCGGAATCGAAAACCACTGTTCGGCTTCAAAGGGCATCCACTTCCCGTCTGGTTTGGTCCGCAAACGACCTTTCTGGAGTAGATGTACCCTTGAAATTGTATCTGAATGAATACCACCTGAGTTTTTTAACCACTGACTTACGATTGGCGGAAGAAATTTTGGATTGATGGTATCTTCCTCATTCATAAAATGGATCTTTTTAGAATCATTTAGGCTTTTAACCTCGGCAGAAACTCGCTTATCAAAGACATACTCTCCAATTCCAGGGACAACAATACAGACTAAGATCAGATTGAACCACGCCCCATATTTTGTATCAGACCAGTGTAAGGAAATCAGGATTTGCGAGATAATTAGGGCGATCAGACCCAGCCATGGCCAAAGCTTTTGGTTAAAATAAAATGCAACTGCAGTGGAGAGTATAAAGAGGCATCCTAGGAGCCAGAAAATCCCCTGGGCTCTACCAATATGTGCATTAAGCATAGGATATTGACCTAATTCAAAGGCTTTTAGGAATCCCAGAAGATGAATTAGACCGTGAACTAACAGCAGAATGGTTAACAATAGTTTCACTGCCGCTCATGTTTTTTTGAGGAGAGATATTAACTATCCAGAATATTCTGGAGTTCCTCACTATCCATTACGTATTCAGTTACTTTGAAGACCTCTTTTCTGCTCTCACGAAAATCCTTAACGAACCCAGAGAGGCTTTCTTCTAACTTCCCGTGCAGGATAAGGAATTCAGTCTTGGCAATAGTTGCCTTTCCATCCATAAAATTTGCTATTAAGCCCAAATGCTCATTCATATTTTTGTGAAGTTTATCGCAATTGAGTGCCAGATCGTGTTCCTTTTTCCTTATCCCGGCGACGCGATCCATGTTTTCCTTTTTAGTAATCCAGATGATGTACTTTTCAATAAGTTGCTGTAAAAAGCGAATGTCATCTTTGTAAAATTCTAAATCTGATTTCCAGTGGTTTACAAGAACATAAAGCTCTTGCCAATTTATTTTTCTTTCCTCTCCGGGCATAGGGGTTAAGTCTGAGACACTCATCTTTAGGCTTTTTAAATTCACTTTAAAGGTATTTATGTCCCTTCAGATTTCTTATGATTTATATCATATTTGGACAGGGCTAGGCACTTACAATTTTCCCATCCTCCATTTCTATGATCCGGTCAGTACTCTTAGCAAAATCGAGGTCGTGTGTAACAACGAGAAGGGAAAGCCCCTGTTGCTCTTTTAGCTCTTTAAAGATAGACAACACATTGTCTGCATTGTAACTGTCAAGGTTTCCTGTAGGCTCATCCCCCATTAGGATTGTGGGATTGTTGATTAAGGCCCTGGCGATGGCAACCCGTTGTTTTTCCCCACCTGAGATCCTCGAAGCCCTTTTAAAGGCCAGATTTCCAATATTTAGCATTTCGAGTTTCTCCATGGCGTCTTTTTGAATTTCCGAGTGAGGTTTTATCGCCAATTTTTTTGCCGGGAGCATTACGTTCTCCAGAACTGTGAATTCGGAAAGTAAGTAATGAAATTGAAAGACGAAGCCTATATGCTCGTTTCTTATCTTGGAAAGTATCTGGTGTGATTTACCGGTGATCAGTTCGTTGTTGAGGTACAATTCCCCCGAGTAATCCGTATCCATGGTGGAAAGGATATACAGCAGTGTTGATTTTCCTGATCCGGATTTACCCATAATGGAAGCAAACTCACCTTCTCTAACCTTGAAATTGATGTCTTTCAATACGTGAAAATCCACGGGTTTACGAAAGATTTTATTAATTAGCCTGGCCTCCAATACATGTTTCATGATTATGTTTTATGTTCCCCGTATTATCCTGACCGGGTCTATTTTTTTCGCTTTATTCGATGGAAGATAGCCTGCGACAAAAGTGGATAATAAGGCGAAGACAATCCCAATCAGATAATATTTGAATTGCATGTTTACAGGAAAGGTCTCTATAGTGGGTAAGGCTTCGGTGTCAAAAGGCAGCTGGTCTATGAATACAGAAAGGCCAAATCCCACTAAAAGGCCCAGTACCCCTCCAACAAGGCCGATAATCATTGCCTGACTCATAAAGATCAATTGTACATCACTACCGGAAAAACCGGTGGCTTTAAGGATGGCTATATCATTCATTTTCTCATAGATCAGCATATTGAGGATGTTGTAAATTCCAAATCCTGCAACAATGAGCAGTGTAATAGACACGGCATAGGTTATCAGGTTCCTGATGTCTGACCCTGTCTCAAATTGAGCATTGGCAGTATTGATGTCGGTTGCTTTAACATCGAATTGCTTTTCCAGTTTTTGGGCCATGGGCAAGGCAGCGGATATATCGTTCAGCTTAATATTGATGTCAGTAACATAATTCTGTGCTTCTCCGCTAATTCGCTGTACCGTACTCAGATTCGCATAACTTTGAATATTATCGATTTCTGCGATACCACTTTGGTAGATCCCAACAATTTTGAGGGGAAATACAGCACCTGTTACTGTGCTGACCTGAACCCTGTCCCCAACTCCCAAAGACATTTTTTTGGCGAGGCCTGCACCCAGAAGGATGCTGTTTTCCAAGTTGCGAAGGGCTTCCGGGCTTCCATCAATGATATAATTCCTGAAATTGGAGAGTCTTACCTCTTCCATAATATCGATTCCGGTAAGATTACCGCCTAATTCAATTGAACCTGATAAATAAAAGATCTGAACCCGCATCTGTGGAGTAGCCCCTCGTACGCTCTTGTCCTTTTTAAGGTAATCCAGAATAGGTAGAGCATTGTGTATTTTAAGCTGACTTTGCTTGGGTTTTACTGAATGCACCACATTGAAGGAGTTTTCAAAATCTTTATAAAGTGAAATGGGCTGCCTTGTAGAGGGTTCAATTTCATTGTATAGGTGAATATGTGGTGTCTGGTTAAGGATAAGGTCATCCAGCATCTGGTTGAGTCCGGTCATAAAACTAACCAGTGTGATATAAGCACCAATCCCGAAAGTGACCCCAGAGATGCCGTAACAGTTGATTTCATCTTGGTAAGAAGATGTGTTTTGGCAATATTTAGGATGACGTTCCAGTTGGTCATTGCAGAGGTTTAAGCAAATAAGTATTCTCGTCGATACCCGAAATGATTTCTATTCGCTCGAGATCCTGAATCCCGGTTTTAATGGAAACCATCCCGCTTTCAGTCTCAACTAGACTGTCGTTGAGAAGATATTCCTTGGGAACTACAAGGGCATTTTTTTTCTGTGCGATAATTATATTTCCCTCCCCTGATAGTCCGGGGTAAAGTGTAGACGGCGGATTTTCAAAAAGAGCTTCAACTTTAAAGGTCTGTGAGCGTTCGTCCTTTTTTGGATAGATCTTACTTACAAAAGCCTTGAAAACTTCAGAAGGGTAGGCATCTAGGGTAATCAAGGCTCTCTGCTCGTTTTGAAGTTTCACAATGTCGACCTCATCAACCAGCATCTCGACAATAAATTTTGTAGAACTACCCACTGCGGCAACGGGTTCCATATTCGTGATGATTTCTCCCGGATTTTTGTAAAGGGCGTAAACGGTACCACTTATTTTACTCTCGATCATAAAATCTCGCGCTGTGATCCTCGAGGTCTTGTAATTATTTTTCGCCTGCCTGTATTTTGTTTCCAGTTCATTTTTCGTTTGTGAGTAAGCACTGGTTTTTAACCTGAGGTTGTTTTGTGAAAGCTCATAGGCAAGTTTTCTGTTGTCGTATTCTGAACGTGAACCAATACCTTGTTCCCAGAGTTTTTTCTGACGGAAATAATTCAGGGAATCATTCACTGCTTGAAGCGAGGCAGCTTCAATCTGTTCCCTCAGGCTTTGTAGTATGGCATTACTTCCTTGAAGATTTTGTTCGGCTAATTTAAATGACAGCCTGGCATTCTCCATATTCATTTTAGGCGTATTATTGATGATCTGTGCTATAGCATCTCCTTTCTGTACGATATCCCCTTCTTCTACCAGGTTCATTTCCAGTATTCCGCCAACAGCAGCATAGGCCAGGTATAGACTATCTGGCTGAATCGTAATTGAAGCGTACACCGATTCGGTAATTGAAGTCTTTTCAGCTTTAATTCGCTCTCTTGATTCCCCACAGTTTGAGAAAAAAAGAATTACGAGAAAAAAAACTCCCCTCTTGAAAACTGAAGTTGATATTGCCCTGTTCATTTAGCCGATTTTAACAAAAGTAATCGCTATCAACCCCTTAGGCCTATGATATTTATCACATTAGCGGAAAGCACATAGGACCTATAAAAAATAATTGTATTTTTAAGTATATGAATCTTATGGTAGTTGCCCGTTGACTATCGAATGAGAAAGTGCAATTTTTGACGAATTTGCACAGTAAATTTCAGGAGTCTGACAATTGTCATAAAATTGATAAGGTCTCCTTCCTATCTTAAACCTGTAAAATAAATTCATTGTATGACAATCAATATTCAATACCTGCACATGCCTACCAGTGAGGCCATGAATGAATTATTAACTCAGAAACTCGAAAAACTGGGATCCAAGTATGATTGGATCATCAGTACCGATGTGTACTTCAAACTCACCAATGATCGGACAGGGAAAAACAAGGTCTGTGATATTAAAATGGAAGTTCCCGGACCTAGGATTTTTGCCGCTTCTATAGAGGATAACTTTGAAAAAGCGGCTGCCGAGTCCCTGAAGGACATCGAGCGTCAATTAAAGAAGCGCAAAGCGATTTATACCAAGCACTAAGTTTTTAGTCAATTCTTATTAAAACCAGAACATTTGGGCTTAAGGATACTGTGCGTACTACTTATTCCCGCTGGAATGATCTAAGTACCTGCAGGATGTCATTTTTCTGCAATACCCCAGATTGCCTCCACACGGCTTTGCCTTCTTTGAAAATGATCATGGTAGGAACTCCGCGCACCTGATATTTGGCAGCGAGCGAAGAATTTTTATCCACGTCAATTTTTACAATTTTGACGGTTTCCCCCACAGCATCCTTTACTTCCTTTAAAATGGGAGCAAGCACTTTACACGGACCACACCATTCGGCATAGAAATCAACCAAAACAAGGGATTTCGAAGCTATAATTTTTTTAAAACTACTTTTCATAATTAATACTTCTAAAGACTAAAATATTCGAAAAATTAAGTAGGCAAACTGATTAATATCATAGTTCGTATTTTATAAATCATATACCTTTAAAAAAGGTAATTAAAACTATTTGAATGAGAAAGATAGTAGTGCCAACAGATTTTTCAGAGAACGCGTATAACGCATTGATTTACACCTGTGAGATATTCAAATACGAACGCAGTGAAATCTATATTCTCCATGCCTATGCGGATGAGGTTTATCAATTAGGCAATGTCACGGATCGCAAGGAACTGGAAAAGAGAAAGGATGAAGTAGAACAACGATCCGCTGAATTACTAAAGGGAATACTGGATAAAATCAAGGAATATTCACCAAATCCAAGACATTCTATTACTACAATCCCTGCATTTGGCTCCCTGATCGATGAAGTCAATGATCTTGTGAACAGGGAAAATATTGATATAGTGGTGATGGGGACCAGGGGAGCAGCCAATGACCGGAGTATCACCTTTGGGAGCAATACCCTGATGGTGATGAAGTATATTCAATGCCCCGTACTCGCAATTCCGGAGAATTATACCTATCATCCTCCGCGGGAATTGCTATTTCCTACCAATTACCTTATTCCTTACAAAAGGAGAGAATTAAAGCTGCTTTGTGAGCTTAGTGGATCGTTCCGTTCCAACATCCACTTGTTGTATATCGATCCGATGAAAAAACCCTCCTTAAGGCAAGAAGACAATAAAGAATTTCTCAGGAAAGAACTACAAAAGGCGAATCTGACATTTGAGACCACAGATGAGAAGGACAAGACTATGGCAATTTCCAAATATATTGTCCATCAGAATATAGACATGCTGGTTATGGTCAATACCCGCCACTCTCATCTCGAGGATATGCTTATGCCTTCTACGGTAAATACCCTGGGACTGCATATTAAAATACCATTCTTAATACTGCAGAATATCCCTCGTTAACTTAAAAGATGCAAAGATGAAAACGATTATCCTACCAACTGATTTTTCTCAGAACGCATACAATGCTGTAACCTATGCACTCGAACTTTTTGAGGAGGAAGAGTGCAGATTTTTCCTGGTAAATACCTATACACCGGCTATTTATCAATCTGAGTATATCCTGCATAGCCCCGGACAAATTGGAATGGGTGATGTCTATCAGACCTTTTCCATGGAACACCTTGATGAGCTCAAGAAAAAACTGGAGCGTCGATTTAAAAATCCCAGGCATACGTTTATCACTCATTCTGTTTTTAATCTCCTGGTTGATGAGATCATTGACCTTGCGAAAAAAGAAGAAGTGGATATGGTTATCATGGGAACCCAGGGAGCCACAGGAGCAAAAGAAATATTTCTGGGCTCACATACCGTCCACGTGATCAAAAAGGCCCCCTGCCCCGTTCTGGCTATCCCTGCCAATTGTAAATACGAAGAACCTAAAGCCATATTATTTCCTACAGATTACGAGATTGATTACCAGCATACCAAGTTGTCCGTTTTGATGGACCTCGCCAGCCGGCACAATGCCAAGATCAATGTATTGCATGTTTCAACAGGCTTTGAACTTACTGAAGAACAGGAAGGCAATAGAAAAAGCTTGTCTAAAATGTTCAATGAGCTTCCCCATGAATTTCACGATCTGCCAAGTCAGGAAATTATAGCCGGAATCAACGGATTTAAATCTAAATCCAAAGTAGACCTACTGGCAATGATTCAAAACAAACATACCTTCTTGGAACGATTATTTATAGAGCCGATTATCAAGAAAATTGGTTTTCATGTGACCATTCCATTTCTGGTAATGCCACATCCCAACAAATAGCAGTGCTTTGAATCTTAGCAAGGACTTAGCGGATTATGGAAGAGAATATATTAGATATAAGAAAGTCCTCGGGAGAACAGGTACCCTTTTCCTCCCTCAAGCTTGCTGATTCGCTTCACCATAGCGGCGCAGATGAAAATACCATAAGGAGTATCATTGAAAAGGTTGAGGAGGAACTTTACCCTGGGATCAGTACCCGGGAGATTTACAACAGGGCTTATGCCATGTTGAAGAAAAAGCGTCCCGTATATGCCTCTAAGTACAAATTAAAAAAGGCGATTTACGAATTGGGACCTACAGGATTCCCCTTCGAAAAGTTCATAAGTACCTTATTACAGTTTTCAGGTTATGATACCAGGGTAGGTGAGACCGTAAAAGGTAAATGTGTATCCCATGAGATCGATGTTCTTGCCAGGAAAAACGGGCAGACATTTCTTGTGGAATGTAAGTTCCATGGAGAAGAAGGACGGAATTGTAATGTAAAAGTGCCATTGTATATACATTCGAGATTTCTGGATGTACACGCTGCTGACAAAGAAGTACTACCAGGCTTTACAAAACCAGAAGAAGGATGGGTAGTGACGAATACTCGTTTTACAAAAGATGCCGTAGAATATGGAAAATGTGCCGGTCTTTACTTGTTGAGTTGGGATTATCCAAAAGATGACAGCCTGAGAAACAGAATAGACAGACTGGCCCTGTATCCTATTACAGCCTCAACTTTGCTCTCACAAAGGGAGAAACAGTTTCTTCTGAGCAGGGATATTGTGCTGTTCAGGCAACTTTATAATGACACTTTTTATCTGGATCACTTAGGGATCTCTGAAAATAGAAAAACACGGATTTTAAAAGAAGTGGGGCAACTGTGTCAGTTTTAGTGAAAAGCGGAAGTCATGGTGAGTATAAAGTTTTTGGGTGCTGCCAGAACCGTAACCGGTTCAAAATATCATTTATCCTGTAATGACCTCGATTTGCTCATCGATTGCGGGATGTTCCAGGGCCTCAAAGAGCTAAGAGAACTCAATTGGGGACCTTTACCGGTAGATATTTCATCTGTTAAGTATATTCTGCTCACCCATGGACATTTAGACCATACCGGATATTTACCCAGACTCCTGAAACAAGGGTTTAAAGGTACAATCCTTGGCACGGCACCTACCCTGGCGATAACTGCCATCATTCTCAGAGATAGCGCCAAGATTCACGAAGAAGAAGCTGAAAAAGCTAATAAAGAAGGATATTCAAAACATCAACCTGCGTTGCCATTTTATACCCTTCAGGAAGCAGAGGATGTTATTGGTTTGTTCAGTAGCGTTCCCCTTGATGAATGGAAGAACCTAGGTAGTGATGTTAAAGTTAAGTACTCATATAACGGGCATATAATAGGTGCTACATTTATTACTATTAAGGCAGGCGGGAAGGACTTCCTTTTTTCAGGGGATATCGGAAGGCCTGATGACCTCCTCCTCAGAAATCCGGAAAAACCGCGTTGGGCCGACTATCTTTTTCTAGAAAGTACTTATGGAAATAAATTGCATCCCAGGGAGAATGTTGAAAGCCTCCTGGTTGATCTCGTAAACAAAACTATTGCCAACAGAGGAACCCTTTTAATACCATCATTCGCGGTAGAAAGACTACAATTGGTGATGGTCATCTTATGGAGGCTGTATCAGAAAAAGCGAATCCCCGCTATACCGATATTTATAGATAGTCCTATGGGTTCTGATGTATTATCGGTCTTCAGTAAATACCCCTTGTGGCATACTTTAATAGCTGCTGATTTTAAGTCGATGTGTAAACATATGACCTTGGTAAGTAGTTACAGAGATACCTGGAAAACTATAGATGATCCCCGTCCTAAAATCGTAATTGCAGGAAGTGGGATGCTATCAGGTGGTCGTATGCTGACCTATCTTACAAAAAAATTAGAGAAAAAGAACACAAGCATTCTCCTTGTGGGCTATCAGGCAGAAGGTACCCGGGGAAGGAGACTATTGGAAGGAGAGAAACAACTGAAGATTTACGGGAAATTCTACACGGTGGAAGCTTCAATTATCCATATAGAAAGCCTTTCAGCACACGCAGACCAGGCTGAACTATTAGAGTGGCTTAATGAAATCCGTAATATTCCGGAAGAAGTATTTTTAATACATGGCGAATTATCAACTATGGTGGAGTTTAAGGAAAAAATTGAGAATACCTACGGCTGGAAGGTACGCATCCCTGAATTGCATGAATCTGTTCGTCTATGGTAGTAGAAATACGCTGTAGATTTTCGATATCAAGAATTTAAAAAAATAGAAAAATGGAAGAAGTAGCAACAAACCACATCGGATTAGAAGCCTTTCACAGGGAATCGAGGAAATGGATTTCGCAGCTCGACTTTACGGCGGATGAGATCACTTTTTTTAACCATCTCCTGCATTCCTATGTTTTTGAGCCTGACACGCCGGGCTTATTTCAAACACTTCAAAAGCATCAAAGGGAAATTGATCTTACCAGAACAAAGTGTGTTGAGATGAAGAGGGCTTTGCTCGAACACGAAAACCAATTGAGCGGCTTGATGGAGATCTCAAGTAAGACCCTTGACAAAGCTTATCAACAGCATCACCTTCAATTCAAAGAGCAGATGGAGGAATGCATGAGGAGTTTCCAGAAGTTAAAAGCTGAGATTTTTGCCTACGGTCAACAAATATTAAAGAAAAGACACAGGAGGGGTTAATTAAGCTGCAGGTATGATATTTATCATAGGGAAAGAGTCTAGGTCAAACTAATTTGCAGTCGTTGTCCGGAAAAAATAAAGTCATGAAAAAAATACTTTGCTTTTTGATTGCAATAACCATGTCTTGTAGTGATGCGGAGGTGGTTAGTACCTGGAAAAACCCCGATATAGTTATTTTTGATGCATATAAAGTTTTAATTGTAGGCATGACGCCTAATGCTGATTCCCGGATCGAATTTGAAACGGAGATGCTCGAAAAGTTCAACAACAGGGGTATCGAGGCCATGAGGAGTATTGATCTTTTTGACGTTGATTTTACAAATACGGTTAGGACGGAAACGGAGCTCGATGAGGTGGAACAAAGATTACTCGACAAGGATTTTGATGCTATTCTTTTTACCAAAATTTTAGGTTCAGAAAATCGTCAGAAATTGTCAAGGACCTTGTCTGATATCGATCGCAATAACGGCAGGTTTAAGGATGATTACCTCGGGCATCAGAGCATATACTACGAAGACGAATATTACCAGCGCTTTACTGTGTACTTCGTAGAAACTTCTTTGTATTGTATCTGTGTAGACAAGGAAAGAGAGCTTATTTGGCGGGGTGTCATCGAAATACCCGATCCTATTGAAGCGGAGAAGACGATAAAAGAATACACTGAGCTTGTGGTTTCAGCCATGGAAATGGAAGATCTCATTTTTAGAAAAGAGAAGTAATCACGTATAAAGTAAAAGCGTCTCCTTTACTTCAGTATCCATCTACAAAAGCGGTGCAAAAATACGGGCGAGTCCTTCTTTGAGCTTATTCTTTAGGGGCCTGTTAAAAAAATCTTCTGCCATCACTTCCTTACTTTCTTTGCAGTCCTTGATAAAATTTTCTTTCAGTGTTTTAGCGATTCCGGTATCGTACAACATGGCATTGACCTCGTAATTGTGTTCGAAACTCCGTACATCAATATTTGCTGTTCCGATCGAGGCTACATCGTCATCACTGACCAGTATTTTGGAATGGAGAAAGCCATGGGGGAATAAAAAAATCCGAATATCCGACTTGATAAACGCATCGAAATAGGATCTTACAGTCCAGTCGACAATTTGGCTATCGCTGTGCTCAGAAACCAAAAGTCGGACATCAACCCCGCTCAAGGATGCAATCTGCAGTGCTTTCAGAATCTCATGGGTGGGAATGATATAAGGATTTGTAATATACAGGTAGTCCCGGGCTTCGTTAATGATGGTTAAATACGTCTGCTCGATGTTGGGGAAAACGTCATCCGGACCGCTGGGTACGATTTGCACCGAGGTATTTTCATTGCCTTCAAATTGCACATCGGTATTTACCTTAAGGTCGATTTTCTTTTCAGAAACCATAAACCAATCGGAGATAAAAACGTATTCCATAAATTTTACGGCCGGTCCTTTTATTGCCAAATGCATGTCGTGCCATCTGCCCAGCTCCGGATCACCTTTAAAGTAACGGTCCGAAATATTAATTCCGCCAGTAAAGGCAATCTTACCGTCAACCACGATGATCTTTCGATGGTTTCTGTAATTCAGTGAGGAGAGAAAACGTCCAAAACGGAAAGGGAGGAAGGGGTAGACCTCTACACCTGCTGTTTTGAGTTTTTTAATATAGGATCTGCTCAAAGAATAGCTTCCTACCCCGTCAAAGATCAATTTGACCTCCACACCTTCCGCAATTTTCTTCTCAAAAAGGGTCAAAAGTTTTGCGGTAAGTTCCCCTTCTTCAAAAATATAGTACTGCAGATATATGTAGTTCTTTGCCTCTTCCAGGGCTTTCAGGATATTCTCAAAAGTCTGTTTTCCGTCCTCCAGTAAGGTGAGTTGGTTTTGATCTGTAGGAGGAAATCGACTTACCGATTCTATCAGGGTCATTAATTTCCTGTATTTTGTTTTTGAGGTCTCTTTGGCGAGAGACCTCGAAAAAGTGGGGACTTTTAAATTGTCTTTCTGTAAACGGGAAAGCCTTTTCTTTCTCCGGTTTCTTCCCAACATGATGTAGAGTAGTATGCCCCCCACGGGTATAGTGAAAATAGCGAGTAACCAGGCGAGGGTTTTGGAAGGTTTTACCCCGTTGATCAAAAGACCTGCCACAAGGATCAGGGCAATAATGAGGTAAAGTAAGACCAGCGTAAATACAAGCATATAGCAGGGGACATTTAGAAAGTGTCTTCTCTTTTGCTTAAATGTAAGACAGAATATTGACAAATCTTCATAGGCCTTTTCTAAACCTCATTTACTATACTGCTGATTGTCATTGGAGGCTGATGTAATAGCGCTTAAAATTTATAAATCCACATTGAAATAAATACTAATATTGCTTCTGTATATAAGATCGATTTAGTATACTAAAAGGATCATTCAAAGACAAGAAATGAATTTACGTGACGGTGTTAAGACTGCAGAAAATAAAGTTTCTTCTGAAACCAGAAAACTCAGTGAATTTGTTGTCGATAAAAGTAAATCAATCACAGACAGGCTGGAGAGTTTTGAAGATATTCTCAACCTTGAAGTGGGCGACACGGCATTGAACAGGGCTAAGGCCCTGGAGCGGGAGTTTAACATCAGACAATTGTATATAAAATACGAAGGGGATAACCCCACAGGAACACAAAAAGACCGCATAGCCTTCGCTCAGGTTTACGATGCCTTGCGCCGGGATTTTGACGTGGTAAGTCTGGCCACCTGCGGCAATTACGGCGTTGCCGTTGCCCTTGCCGCAAACCTGGCAGGAATTCATTGTAAGATCTATATCCCTGAGAGCTACCATACTGAACGGGTGGAAGAAATGCGATCTCTAAATGCCGAGATCATTCGATTACAAGGCAGCTATGAAGATGTCGTATCTGAAAGCAGTAAACTAGCCGCGCAAAACGAATGGTATGACGCCAATCCGGGCGGAGCAAACACTCCTCTTCAGATCTCAGCCTATGCTCAGATCGCAAATGAAATTTACGAGGACCTTGGGGATGCCCCAAAATACTGCGCTGTTCCGGTGTCTAACGGAACACTTATGGCCGGGATATTCAGGGGTTTTGTTAGCTTGTACAAAAGGGGAAAGACCTCCAGGATTCCTAAAATGATTGCAGCTTCTTCCGCCTTTAAAAATCCAATAGTGCAATCCTTTAAAAAAGGCCTTGAGTATTGCAAAGACCTTGAACCGGCAAACATCCGGGAAACCAAATACAATGAACCCTTGATTAACTGGCATAGTTTTGATGGGGAGGAGGCCCTCTATGCCTTGCGCGAATCGGGTGGAGAGGCCGTTAATGTGAGTGATAGAAAATTAAAGGAAATGAGTAGTCTCCTGCAGAAAAAGGAAGGGTTCAGGATCTTACCGGCGTCCACTGCAGGTCTTATCGCCCTGCTTGAGATACATGAAAGAGAATCGATGGAACCCGACCGATACGTTGCTGTATTAACAGCGAAAAACTAAATATAAAAAGATGAAAAATTCAATAGATGGTAATGCCCTGGTATATTGTGAAGGGGCTTTTAACACACCGAACGGAAAAACGGCCCATGGTCTTGTTCGATTTACCGAAAGATACAATGTGGTAGGTGTTTTGGATAGTCGATATGCAGGAAAGGATGCAGGGGAAGTACTGGATGGAAAACGGAATGGCATCCCTGTTTTCAGTGATCTGAACAGTGCAGTAAAAGTACTGGAAGGGAGCGAGGATTATCCGGGCAGCCTGGTTATAGGCCTGGCTCCCGATGGGGGCCGTCTTCCGGCCGATGCCAAAGAAACCATTAGGGCAGCACTGAATCTGGGCTGGAATGTGGACAGTGGTTTGCACGATTTTCTTACCAATGACAAAGCCTTGATGGCTATTGCCAAAGAAAAAGGTTGCCGGGTAAGAGATGTTCGAAAAACACCTGATCGGGACAAATTACATTTTTTTAAAGGTGAAATTGAGAGTGTTCCTTGTTTGAAATTGGCTATCCTGGGAACAGACTCTGCCATAGGGAAAAGAACTACAGCCTGGATCCTGGTGCATGCATTTCGCAAAGCGGGTCTCAAGGCGGAAATGGTTGGTACGGGGCAGACCGGATGGATGCAGGGGGCGAAGTACAGTATGATCATGGACAGCTGTATCAATGATTTTGTCTCAGGAGAAATAGAACACGCGGTAGTAAGCGCATGGAAAAATGAAAAGCCTGATGTTATTGTCATAGAAGGACAAGGGAGTTTAATGAACCCGGCCTATCCGGGTGGATTTGAGATCCTTGCTGCCGGCAGGCCCGACTATGTGGTCCTGCAGCACGCCCCTAAAAGATTGGAGTACGACGGCTTTCCGGGCTACCGATTACATTCCCTACCCGAACAGATCCATGCGCTTGAAGTGATTTCCGGAAAGAAAGTCATCGCAATTACCGTCAACCATGAAGACATGCTTCCCGAGGAAATCAAGCCAGCCTGCAAGGAAATAGAAGCCGAAACCGGTATCCCGGCCTTTGATGTTTTGGCTCATGGGGCAGAACCGTTGGTAGAGCTCTTAAAAATTAAATTGAAAAATCATGAATAGAATTCTTTATTCCTTTGGGATTATACCATTATTGTTAATTCTGAATGTAAGTATTTTATTTTCTCAGGAGTACAAAGCTCCGGAACTGCAAAAGTTAGTTCAGGAATTTAAAAAAGATATACGGGGCCCTTACAAGGACATCAGGTGGTTCTGCACTGATGGAAGTATCAGACAGCCCAAAGACCCATGTCCTGATAACATCGGTCCGGGTAATCAGCATGCCCGATACAAGGATGTAGTGAATGAGATTGCCCGAAAGAATGGAATATATTTCGGCCAGATCCTTACCAATACTCAACCATCCGACATATGGAATCCCGGAAACAACTTTAGCCGTTTAAAGCAGTATCAACTAGATCGGTATCTGAGATCTATAGACAATGGATGGATAAATACCAAAGGACAATACTATCGTGGGGCTATACAGGCAGAAGACGAAACGGAATGGGGTATTTCCTTTTTCACGGGATTGCTGGCAGTAGATGAGAATGTGGAGAAGCACTTTTTTATCCTGAGGAATGCCATGCGAGATATTCCTTATAAGGAGGATGAAAATCTCGGAAGGATCATGAGGAGCGAATCGAAGGTTATCTCAGATCAGTATCCGTCCTTTATGGACCTCAGGGTTAAAATCCATAGTAGGCCCCAACTCAGCGATATCGTGGATGTTGAACGCTTCTTAGATCGGAACAGGGGACAACTCACACCCGGTCTTCAAAACCAGTTTAAAAGTTTGATTAAAACGATGCAGGAATTCTTTGCTCCTACAGACCTGAAGGTGCTCTTAAAGGACATGCCGGTTTTAAGACATCAGGATTTGAATACAGCACTTCTCGAACTCGGAAGTGAAGATTTTAGTAATCGTCAGGCAGAACTTATCAGGGAAAGCTCAGAAGCTATGTGGCTCATCAGGCAGGGAATTATAATGGAAAAGGATAATCAGCTGAGACTGCGTTTGATGGATCTATCACTGCAGCTGGAAGAAATAATATTTAAGGCCGAAGCTGACTGGAACCCGGAGAATGTAAAAGAGCAATTGCAGAAAATATGTAGTTTAACCCTGGCGTCTGCTGCTGCAGGATATATGGAAATCTGGGAGTGGGAACAATTAGCTCCTGCTCTGACTAATATTGAAGGAAAATCGCTCCCGCTGGAGCAATTGACAAATACCCTGGGGAGGGCTCGCAGTGCGGTGGAATGGAGTACGAGTATGTTTAAAGCCCATTTTGATGAGGTAGCAAGCCTTTACAATGCTTTTGAACCTATGGCGAATGGGTTTATCGACGACAAGATCAGGGCTTCTCTGGTCTTGCACCTGGGAAAAGCCGTCAGTGATCTCGGTAGTTTTGTCTCTAAAGAATCTGATCTGACTAATAAAGTCATGGATCTCGGTAATTTAAGTTCCATACGGGGATTAAACCCGGGTTATGCCCTTGGTGAACTGGAAGTGATCGAGACTTACCGAGAAGAACTTGAGGTATCTTCAAACAAGATATACATCTTCCAGAAACCGCCATCCGACCTTAAGCCGGTTGCGGGTATTGCAACGGTTGCAGAAGGAAATTTGGTGTCCCACGTACAACTGCTAGCCAGAAATCTCGGGATACCCAATGCCGCTCTTTCAGATAACGACCTGAAGGAGTTAAAAAAATTCAATGGTATGCGGGTCTTTTATGCGGTATCTAATAAAGGTACTGTGCTTATGAAACCTGAAAGGGAGATGACCTCCGAAGAAAAAGCACTTTTCACCAAAAAAGAGCGGGATTTGCAAAAAATCGAAGTTCCGGTTAAAGATATCCGCCTTGATGTGGTCAATGTACTCAATATGAGAGACGTAGATGCTTCAAATTCGGGAAAACTTTGTGGACCGAAAGCTGCTAATCTGGGACAGTTGAAAAAAATGTTCCCAGGGGATGTTGTAGAAGGCCTTGTCATCCCCTTCGGGATTTTCAGGGAGCATATGGACCAGAAACTACCGGGATATGAAAGATCCTATTGGCAGTTCCTTCGTACCATGTTTGTCACTGCAGATAGTATGAGATCTTCAGGCAAATCTGAGGCAGAAGTTGAACAATTTCAACTGGAACAACTGGAACTGCTCAGGAATGCGATCCGTGAAATGCCGTTGAAGAGTTCCTTTATTGAGGAATTAGAATCACAGTTTTCATCCGTGTTTGGGAAAACTTTAGGGGAAATCCCTGTATTCCTGCGCAGTGATACCAATATGGAAGACCTGAAGGATTTTACAGGGGCAGGACTAAACCTTACTATTTTTAATACCCTGGACCGGAAAAAATTACTGCAAGGCATCAAAGATGTATGGGCATCCCCATATTCAGAAAGAAGCTTTAAGTGGCGCCAGAAATATCTTTTAAACCCTGAAAATGTATTCCCGTCCATCCTTGTGATACCCAGCGTGGATGTTGATTACTCAGGGGTAATGATTACCAAGGGAATCAATGTGGGAACCAAGGACGACCTAACGGTGGCTTTTAGCCGGGGTGCCGGGGGAGCTGTGGACGGTCAAGCCGCAGAAACTCATTTGATCACTCAGAAGGGATCACAACTCCTGGCACCTGCCAGGGAGGTGTATTACAATCGACTACCAACCGGCGGTGGGACATCCAGAGAAACCGCAACCTTTGAGGAGCCGATGCTCAGTAATGCCAACATCGGAAAATTGAGGGAATTTGCTGCAAGCTTACGCGAAACGCTCCCAAGGGAATTAAAATCGGATTATGACGGCGCATACGATGTTGAACTTGGATTTAAAAATAATAAACTCTGGCTCTTTCAAATAAGACCTTTTGTGGAGAACAAAAAAGCCCTCGGCTCATCGTATTTGGAATCGATCACCCCAAAAATTCAAAAAAACAAAATCATTCAACTCTCAACAAAACTTTAAAATGCAGATTTTAATAAAACACCTTTACCTACCCACCCTATCTCTTCTGGGAATTCTTCTTTTCTACCCTATAGACGGCTTTGAGCGCACGGGGATAAAAAGACTCAAAAGACTTGAACTCATACAGGATGGGACTATTACATCGACTACCCCTATGCTCCCAGGGGCAATGAAATCATGGGAGGAGATCAGCTTAAATCTTCTGGAGCAACGCAGTGATAGTCTAAAAAGTTTTTTTAAGGAAGACAGTAATTTGCAGGCCGAGATAAGTACCCTTTTTCGGGGCTTGGATAAGAGTTATTCCCTGAGTATTCTGGATATCTCAGATCCTGCACAGACCAGATACGCCCACAGAAATGAGTCTTTGGGTTATCAGCCGGGAAGTGTCGGTAAAATAGCGGTTCTTATCGCCTTGTTTGATCAACTTCGCAAGATCTACCCTGATGACATGGGAAAGAGAATCGACTTGTTAAAAACGAAATCAGTAAAAGCCGGGGTATGGGGTCTTACAGACGAGCATACCATACCTATTTACAATATTGAGAAGAATACGCTTGTTAAAAGACAAGTGGTCGCTTCTGATGTATTTTCCTTATTCGAATGGACAGATCATATGTTATCTGTAAGTAATAATGGTGCGGCCAGTATAGTTTGGCGTGAGGTGATGTTAATGGCTGCCTTCGGTCAAAACTATCCGACAATCACGGAAGAAGAGGCATTGGCTTATTTTAAGGAAACTCCCAGAAAAGAACTGACAGATCTGGGGAACGATGTTGTAAACCTCCCGCTTCGGGAACTTGGAATTGGACACGATGAATGGAGACTGGGAAGTTTTTTTACCAAAGGGGCAAATACCTATGTAGGGGACAAAGGCGGAAGTATTGGAACGCCAATGGGTCTAATGAAATTTTTGCTGAGATTGGAGCAGGGAAATGTAATTGATGAAGCTTCCAGCCTCGAAATGAAAAGGTTGATGTATATGACCGACAGACGGATACGATACGCACAATCTCCTGCACTTAAGGAAGCAGCAGTTTATTTCAAATCCGGCAGCCTTTATAAATGCGATCGAAGTAAAGGAGAACCCTGCGGCAAGTACGAGGGTAATGTCCTGAATTTCATGAATTCAGTGATCATTGTGGAACATCCGGATAACTGTAAATACATCGTTGTCCTTATGTCGAATGTTCTCAGGAAGAACTCGGCTTCTGACCATTTGTACCTCGCTTCCGCTATTGACAAGATCATCAGGAAGGGCTAGGCAGGCCTGAGTTTTAGAAGGATCTCTTCTGCGAATTCCAATACCCTGTCATCGCCGGCAGCAATACACTCTTCAACCAGGGGGATATGCTTCGGATTATTTTGTTTTCCAATGAGGTACAAAACCGCTAGTTTCAATTTATGGTCGTATGAACCCAGCAGACTTTGAAAACATTCATACTCTGAGGGTACTTTAGTGGTAAGTCGCATTTGTACTTCCTCAGACGTAATATCGAGAATGCTGTCTTCAATAATGGGTAACAATCTTCGCTTGAGGTCGCCGTATAATAAGTTATCCAGATACTCAATTGCACTGGCCTGTGCATCATGTTGCTCACTGAGGATTCCCTCATAGGCGATTTCAATCTCATGGGGACTGTACTTCAGCCCGAGTAATTTAAAGATTCTTTCCAGGCCTGCATCAAGCCGCCTTTCCAAAAGTTCCAGAAGACTCGCCCGTGCATCACGTTCTGCCTCGCTTACTATTTGCCTGGATTTAGTTCTGTTCCGATATGAGATGATGATCTGGTTATGCATTGCTGAGAGGGTCTGGTGATACATTTTGCATTCTTCCAGGATCTTACGGACAACCTTTAGATGATCAAACCGAAACTGAGGGTAATTCTTTTTGATCTCATTGAGAGATCTCACCGCTTCCTGTCGTATGGTCAGATCAGAATTTTCGAGTAATCCCATCAATGCATTCACTGCATTTTGTGATGGTATTGACCGGAATATTGACGGAATATGTCGGCAAATTTCCAGAGACATGGTCTTTTGGGCTATCACATCGACTAAAAAAGTATCCAATTGTGGACCATAAGGTATAAGTGTTTCTAAGACGTGTGGCCTAAGTGATTTGTTAATAAGAAGGGGCAGCAGGTCCTGGAGGAATGGGGGATAAATGCTCAATCCCATAGCCTTAATTGCCGCAATTTGATGCTTTACGTCCTTGCTTTGCAGCGCTTGAGATAACACAGGGTAAAACTCAGGGATATTTGCAGCTCCTATGGTGTTTAATAAGGAAGGCGTAAAAAGGGATTCTGGTCCTTTTTCCCTACGGGATTTTATTAGCCCTTCAATTCTCTCTTTTAAATTATAGTGTTGGTGGAGGGTGGAGTTATCCCTCGATTCCCTGGCAAGACAGAATAAGGCAGCCTGGGCAATAACAGTATCTGAATGTTCAAGATATGAGTCGAAAACTATCCCTTTTTGACTGTCTGCGTGTAAAAGTAAGTAATCCAGTGTAGCTGTGATCAATTCTTCATCACCTGAGGATAATAGCTGGGTGACTTCCGTAGACAGGGCAGCATTACTTAAAAAATACAGGTTTTGGATGGCTGCGGTTTTCACCTTGTCAGAAGGGTGTCTGAGAAGGTTTTGCACTTCGGGCAGAAATCGGCTGTCATTAATCTCCCTGAGTTTACCCAACATAAAGAGAATCTGCGATTCAGTTCCTTCCTGAAAAACCTTTTTCATTCCATCGACTACTGATTCTTTTTTAGGTGAGATTTTTTGATCCTTTTCTTTAGGGTTTAAGACCATGGATAGATTATCCCTGAAAGTTTGGAAATATTCATTTCTGACCTTATATATAAAATAGATCCAGAGGATTAGCAGAAGTACAATAATTCCGGTAATGTATATTGAAGGCAGATTGAGTCCGCTCACCAGGAAAATTAATATAAACCCGGCGATACCAGTCGCAAAACTATCTACTACTACATCAATATAAGATTTGGTTTTATTCTTCAATTCAAATGACAAGGGCAAAGCCAGCAGTTCCATTGCACTCTTATTTACTGATTGTTTGAATGAGCCGTCAACAGCTTTTATAAAGATGATCACGGATAATTCAGGAAATACCAGGAATAGAAGGCACCCTGCAAGGATTCCCAGGGGAAGGAGGAGCATGGAGAACCCAACACCCCAGACCCCTACTACTCGATGGGTTATAAATAATTGTATACCTAAAGACAGCAAATTGAAAGTGGAGAACCAGAAGGCAAAGAAAGCGGTGAGTTCGTCAGGATCTAGGATAGCTGCAGAGGCGAAATCACTGAATTGATAATCCACTAACTTGGCAACCAATACACTGACGCCTAGGATAGAGGCAAGGTATGTCAGGTGTTTTGATTTTCTAATCAGCCATAAGGGATTATCCCCATTTTTCACTTTGCGTTTTTGAACCTTAAACGCATTTAATTTTTCTACGCGCAGTTTCCATATTCTCTTCAGTAATGGGATGCAGAGAACAAGCAGGCCAATGGCGAGAAAAAAAATATTGTCATTACCAATAACCGGAGCCAGGACAGAGGTAAGATATCCACCAAAGATGCCACCTAGAATCGCACCTGCACCTATAAATCCAAAAAGTCGTTTTGCCTCTCTTGGATTAAAGACAAGATTAGCCAGGACCCAGAACTGAGAAGCAGACAATACCGCATGAATAGCCACCCAAACGTAAAAAATATAGAGCATCCAGGCATTCAGCAAATTGAATTTTAATAGAACGGTAAGTGTGGTCAGAATGATTATTGTGATTCCCAGGGTAGTTTCAATGACACTCCGCAGCGAAAGCCTGCCGAGCGCCCTTGTATAGAAATATGAGCTGATGTAGGCAATAACCGCAATAAGAAGAAAAGCTACAGGCAGGCTCTCCACTCCTAGTTCTGAAAGAAATAAAGAGTTGACCGTGGGTTTTATGATCAACAGGCTGGTGATGATCAAAAACACATAGAGTTGCATTAAGAAAGAAATCTTAAATTCTCCCTCTCTGATATTAAAGGATTTATTTAAGAATTCTTGAAAAAGCATTGTCAAAGTTTGTCTATTTATCTTTTCGGTAGTTCTTGGAATTTTTCAGAGCTGTTTCAACAGGTCTTACCAGGCCACGAATGATTTGTTCACCCCCGGGTCCTCAATAAGCGCCACAATGATATACCTCCTGTTTTTATCTATTCCCCAAACCAGGGCCGAATCAGAATGATAATTTCTCCAGGAACCGGACTTCCTGAAGATCCGGGCATCAGGCGCTAAAATATTAAGAGTATTCACAAATTTATGGTGAAGTTGGGGATTTTCCAGCATGTCCAACATCTGAATAGATCGCTCCCGGTTTACCAGTTTGCCATTGGCCAACAGATAGTAAAATCTGCACACCTGAGTAACTGTAGCAGCATGACTAAGGTTTTTTAAAGGTTCCCGGTTGGTATCCCCGCCGCCACCGTAACGCTTTCCAACCCACAGACCACCACCCGTCTCTTCATCGTAAAATTCGTATTTAGGATCGGTCATGACATCTTCAATCTTGTCATATCCAACCCTGTCTATCATTCGAGTGGAGGCCCTGTTGTCTGATTTACTGATCATCAGGCGCATGTCTTTTTTTACTTCAGAAGTCTCCTTTAATTCGCCTTTGTCTATTGCATCAACCGCGGCCAGAAGTATGGCAATTTTAGGGAGACTGGCAGCATACATCATATGATTGCCATTGATTCGGGCAAAGCGGACATTCTCCGGGTCACGAAGATCAACCAATCCGATAGCCATTCTTTTAGATTCTATGAGTTTCTTCCATTGCGGGTTCTTTAATACCTGATTTTCCAGACTCATTTGAAGCGTGGTATCCAACAAAGAACGAAGTGGTTTGATTTTCGTAGGCGAAACCGACAATGGCAAATCACCCTGCGCAGGAAGCCATGCGTTACAGAGGAAAAGGAGAGTTAAAAATAATATTTTGATTTTCATAAATTGATTATAATTAAGAACGCAAAATTATTTGAATAAATCACTGATGATGTGTTAATTTTTTATTGGGCCAAAAAATATATAGTCTCAATAAATATAGGTGATAAGAGCATATTTTCATTTTATACTGTTAAAATAGAGTACCTTTAAATGGATGCATAGAAGTGGAATTTTTAAAATTTACGCTCTAATTTGAAATAGCATTCCAACGATAAATTTTCACATTACATGAAAGGTATATCAGACCTTGTGGTATTTCGCCAATTGCTGGTGCATGAATTAACCATTGAACCCAAAAGGGTTAAGGCTACCTACACTGTAGTCCAAAAAAATGGAAGCAGCGCAGTTAATCAATTGATCTACTCCTATGACTCCACTTACTTTGACAAAAGCAAGGGCAGGGATGTGAATCTGGCTTCTATGATGTTGGCCCAGGTAGCTTTGAACTATGGCCTGTTTTGCGAAGAAATAGTATTTGACGGCCTGTTTGATGAGGTAGATCAGAGATTTTTAAAGGATATGATGGAAAATACAGCCAGGGAGGTCCTGGTGTTGAAGTTTTATCATAAGAACGAATTCTTAAAAGCTCCTTTCGATAAGCTTGAACACGAAAAACGCCCAGTTTATTCGGCAGCAAGATTGACATTTATCAATACCCGCTTTTCATCCCTGAGTTTGGAGAAATTGCGTCTCAGGTCCTCTGATGATGATCACCTTATCCTGAGTAGCGGGGGAAAGACAGCTTGCTTACCTATGGAATCATTAAAGAATTGGGAGTGCCCCATCCTGTGTTTATCAACGAATCAGGCAGACATTGGTTCACCGCAGTAAATGCACATCAATACTATAAAAAGATTGAACCTAACACTGTAAAACCCTGGTGCAATAGCGACCGGATCTTTAACTGGATGGTAAAACAGATGCCGTTTATCAAGGAGAATTTTCAGAATATCAGGGCAGATATCTACCCCATCAGGCTCTGGACCGTGGCCGTTTTTCTATTTGGCACCCTTCCGGTAGCGATGAAAAGAGAAGTGGGGAACATCCTGATAGGCAATGAATACGATACCACCGTAAAGGGCAACTATAATGGGATTACCCACTATCATGGCCTCTATGACCAAAGCAAGTATTTTGACAATGCACTAACCCGATACTATCATAGGAAGGGGTGGAATTTTAAACAATATTCGATCCTCAGGTCTCTCTCAGAATTACTCATATTAAAAGTACTGGTTAAACGTTATCCCGAACTACAGAAACAACAGGTGTCTTGTCATGCGGCTCACGAAAAAGAAGGACGAATGTACCCCTGCGGTTCCTGTGAAAAATGCAGAAGGATCATAGGTATGCTCACCGCCCTGGATGAAGATCCGCGCAGATGCGGATATACAGAGGAGCAGATTGCAAAAGGACTGGATGCCCTCGAAAAAAAAGGTGTAAAGCAATTGGGCAGCGATGCCGCACACCTGTATCATCTGCTGCTCTCCAAAGGACATTTAAAGGCAACCGAACACACTGTAAAGCTGGCGAAAAAATATCCAGAGATCGTTTCTCTGAGGTTCGATCAGGAGCGCAGCAAAAGCGAAGATCTGCCTTTTTACATACGAAAGCCATTGTTTAAAATTCTCTCTGAATATTCTGAGGGGAACGTGATATTACAGAACCGGAAATGGCATACATTTACACCCGATAAGGACTACTTAGAACAGCCTTATTTTTTAATCAAAAACGATGAACACAAAACAACATAAGTCCACTTTTATGTGGGAGGAAATGACCTGGCCCGAAATTGAAGAATATCTGAAAAAGGTCGACACAGCAATTTTACCCTGTGGGGCTATCGAGCAGCACGGACCTCATTTACCGGTGGATATAGATTACTTTGATGCAAAATATATGGCGTACAAGGTGGCGGAAGCTTGTAGCGACCCAAAGCCTTTTGTTTTACCGCCTATTCCTTACGGTGTATCCTATCACCATGAAGATTTTAAGGGTACCTTGAGTGTAACCAACGACGCTCTTTCGCGCTTTGTTTACGATATCGGGATGAATCTGGCCAGGAATGGAATTAAGAAGATCATTATTCTGAACGGACATGGAGACAATGCCCCAACCCTTCATTACGCCGCCCAGATGATCAACAGGGATGCCAAGATCTTTGTTTGTGTGGATACGGGCGAAACCAGTGACGTGGCACTGTACAGTCTTATTGATACTCCCAATGATATCCATGCCGGAGAAATAGAAACGAGTACAACCCTCGCTATTCGTCCCGAGATGGTACAGATGGATAAGGCAGTGAACCAGACCCTGGAATTCGGATCAAAATTCCTTGATTTTGACAACGAACAGGGAGTAACCTGGTATGTTCGAACTAACAAGATTTCAGAGAGCGGCGTAATGGGCGATGCTACAAAGGCCTCGGCTGAAAAAGGAAAAAAAATGTGGGATCTTATGATCCATCATATGGTGAACTTTGTGGAGTCCATAAAGAATTCATCCCTTGACGATCTCTATCAAAAACGCTATTGATGAAAATTATCCGGGTCTCCTTTGAAAGGTTAGACCTTTCCTTATCCGTCCCATACACTATTGCTTATGAGACCGTATCGCATACGAGTAATTTCATTCTTAAACTCGAGACCGATACATCTTTGGTGGGATACGGTTGTGCGGCACCCGACCTGGAAGTGACCGGGGAATCTGCAGAAACGGTTGAAAAATCAATTCAGCAGCATGTCTTACCCTTATTGCACGGAAATTCACCGCTGATGTACAACAGGATCATAGACGAGTTAAAACAACTCTGTCCGGAAAATTCCTCAGTGTTGGCGATGGTGGATATGGCTTTACTCGACCTGATGTCAAAAAAGGCGGATCTGCCGCTGTATCAGTTTTTAGGGGGTTACCGTAAGTCTTTCGCTACGAGTATAACCATAGGAATTATGGGCCTGCAGCAAACCCTGTCGCTTGCCAAAGAGTTTACAGCCAAGGGGTTTACTATTCTTAAAATAAAAGGGGGTCTTAACCTGGAAGAAGATATTGCCAAAATGATCAAATTAAGGGAGGAATTTCCCGGGATCATTTTGAGGTTCGATGGAAATCAGGGGTATAACGTAGAACAATCCGTGGCTTTTGTCAAGGCCACAGAGAAGGTCGGTATTCAGATCTTTGAACAGCCTACGAAAACTAAAGGGGATCAGCAGCTAGGGGAGGTTACACACGCCGTGGGGATACCAGTTATGGCTGACGAAAGCTTGAAAACCCTCGATGACGCCTTTAGATTGGCGCAGAAAGAGCAGATCGATATGATTAATATAAAATTGATGAAAGTAGGAGGAATCCTCGAGGGGATGCACATCAACTCGGTGGCTAAATCGGCCGGACTTGAAGCTATGGTGGGTTGCTTGGATGAATGTGCCCTTGGGATTTCAGCCGGACTTCATTTTGCCCTCTCGAGACCCAACATCCATTTCGCGGATCTCGATGGCCATCTCGACCTTCTGGATGATCCCTTCCAGGGCTTGTTCGAAATCAAAGGGGGTGTTTTGTACCCTTCCCACAATCCCGGCCTGGGCTATTCTGGATAGGACTTTGACAGAGAAGGCAAATTATAAACTACTTTTGTATTACCTAAAGAAAAGATCGTGATTGATATTGAAAATATTGAATTGACATACTTGGGTATAGACGACTATCAGGAGCTCAAAGACGCTATGATAGAAGCTTATTCTACAATGCCCGACGCCTACTGGCGGGAGCACCATATAAAAAAACTGATAGCACTTTTTCCTGAAGGGCAGGTGGCCATAAAAATCAATGGAGAATTAGCGGGTACCGCCCTTTCGATTATTGTTGATTACAATCAGTTTGATGTTGACCATACCTATAAGGATATTACCGGGATTACACCTTTTCAACACATACTGCGGATGGAGACATGCTCTATGGTATTGATGTATTTATAAAACCCGAATTCCGTGGTCTCCGCCTGGGGAGAAGGCTGTATGATTACCGAAAAGACCTTTGTGAACGCCTTAATTTGAAGGGTGTAGCTTTTGGCGGGCGAATGCCTAATTATCACAAGCATTCCGATACACTATCCCCAAAGGAGTATATTCAAAAAGTGCGGAGAAAGGAGATACAGGATTCCGTTCTTAATTTTCAAATCTCAAATGATTTCCATCCTGCCAAGATTCTCAAAGGTTATTTAGAAGGAGACGAGGCCTCCAACGAATTTGCTGTCCTTATGGAATGGGATAATATCTATTATGAGAAACCCAACAAAAAGCGGCAACAAAAAAGAAAACGATCAGACTGGGCCTGATACAATGGCAAATGCGGCCTTACAAGGACCTGGATCAACTCCTGCAACAAGCCGAGTACTTTATCGATGCTGTTGCCGGATACCGCTCCGACTTTGCCTTATTCCCGGAGTTTTTCAATGCTCCGCTTATGGCTGAGAACAACCACCTTCCAGAATCTCAGGCGATTCGTGAACTCGCCAAACACACTGAAGACATCGTTAAGAAGTTTTCTGAATTTTCCATTTCTTATAACATCAATATCATTACCGGGAGTATGCCCGAGTTAAAAGATGGCAAATTGGTCAATGCGGGGTATTTATGCCGCAGGGACGGGAGTATGGAACGCTACGAGAAAATCCATGTTACCCCTGATGAAGCCAAAGTTTGGGGCATGCAGGGAGGCGATGAACTCAAGACCTTTGAGACAGACTGTGGTAAGATTGGAGTTCTGATTTGTTATGATTCGGAATTCCCGGAATTGAGTCGGTTACTTGCCGACGAAGGCATGGATATTTTGTTTATTCCCTTCCTCACGGACACACAAAACGGATTTTCAAGAGTACGGCACTGCGCACAGGCCCGGGCCATTGAAAATGAATGTTATGTAGCCATCGCAGGGAGTGTTGGAAACCTGCCTAATGTGCACAATATGGATATTCAATTTGCTCAATCCATGGTATTCACTCCTTGTGATTTTTCTTTTCCTACCAATGGGATCAAAGCCGAGGCAACACCTAATACAGAGATGATCCTTATTGCCGATGTGGATATCGATTTGTTGCGGGAGCTCAACCAATTTGGGGCAGTTAGAAATTTGAGAGACAGACGAATCGACCTCTTTGAGTTAAAACGCAGGAACAAGGAGTAAAGAACCGGCCTTAACTTTCTAACGTCTTTAATTCGTCATTTAGCTCTTCCAGGCTGCTCTTGGCATCCCCAAATAGCATTTTTGTCTTATGGTGGAAAAAAAGCTGATTTTGGATGCCGGCATAACCGGGGCTCATACTTCTTTTCATCACCACAACATTTTTTGCATCCCAGACATTGATGACGGGCATTCCATAGACGGGACTTGCGGGATCATCATAGGCGGCAGGGTTCACCACGTCATTTGCTCCTATGACAATGACCATATCGGTGTTTGCCATAGCCTCATTTGCGTCCTCCATGTCGAGTAATTTAGGGTAAGGAACATCGGCCTCCGCAAGCAGTACATTCATGTGCCCGGGCATTCGTCCTGCTACGGGATGTATGGCGTAGTTTACATCTACTCCATTGGCCGACAACAAGTTGTCCATTCTTTTCACAACCTTTTGCGCCTGCGCAACAGCCAGGCCGTATCCAGGGACTACCAATACCGTATTGGAATAGTATAATTGAACAGCGAGATCAGAACAGCTGATCTCTTTGGCCAATTGCGCTTCTCCTTCCTCCTTTTTTCCTTTGTGGTTATCACCAAATCCACCAATCAAAACATTGAAAAGGGAGCGATTCATCGCTTTGCACATCACTATAGTCAGGATGATTCCGGCCGATCCTACCAGAATTCCTCCAACCAACATGATATTATTGTCGTAGATCAGACCGGCAGCCGCTGCCGACAAACCGGTAAAGGCGTTCAGTAGTGAAATGACCACAGGCATATCGGCCCCACCGATTGGGGCCACAAAAGAGAAACCATACAAGAGGGCGATCAATAATATCGATACGATCCAGATCAAAGCGGGTTGACTGCCCATTGAGATAACGTACACGGTAAGTACTAACAGTACCGCAAGAAGAACAGCATTGATAATATTGTGTCTTGGAAGGGTTACTTTACTGTCGTCAATCAGGCCTTGAAGTTTTCCATAGGCCAGCATACTTCCAGTAAAAGCGACAGCTCCGATCAGTAAGGTGAGGAAAAGGATCAGAAGTTGTGCCATTGAGATTTCAATTCTGCCCCTGCTGCTTGCACCAATTCGGTAAAGGCAAGTACAACGGCACAAGCTCCTCCCAAACCATTGAATACAGATACCATTTGCGGCATAGCTGTCATTTCGATCTTGATTGCACTTACATATCCTATGATGCCCCCAATAGTCATGGCGCCAAAGATCCAGATGTAGTTGTTAGCCGCTCCGCTGATCGGTAGAAAGAGGGTAGCAAGGATTGCGATAACCATCCCGACAGTGGCCAACAGGTTACCTTTTCTCGCGGTATCTGGGGTGCTCATTTGGCGTAGTCCGATGACAAAAGCGGTAGCCCCAAGCAGATAAGAGAGATTTACAGCGGTTATGAGCATTTATTTCTTCTTTTTATTGAACATCTTGAGCATTCTGTTGGTAACCGCAAACCCCCCAACTACATTAATAGTACCCAGAATTACCCCCAGTGCACCGAGGCAGAGGGCAAGGTAGTCTGTTGGCTCGGCATTTCGGATGAGAAGGATGGCACCGATAATGACAACCCCGCTAATGGCATTAGCACCGGACATGAGCGGAGTATGGAGGATGGTGGGGACATTAGAAATTAATTCAAAGCCCAGGATTACAGTGAAAATCAGCAAGTATATCAATAAGAGGTTATTGTCTAAAAAGAGTAATATATTTTCCATAGGCAGAGAAATTGAAATGGTCTTAGCTTTTAGTCAAAATGGTATTATCTATGATTTCATTATTGAGGTCCAGATGCAAATTCCCCTCTTTTATTATCAATTTCAGGTAATTTGCTACATTATTACTGTAAAAAAAACTGGCGTCTTTTGGCATATCCGAAGCGAGGTTTGAATTCCCAATAATCTTAACGCCTTTCCGAATAACGGTTTTATCCATCTCGCTGAGTTCACAATTTCCGCCGGAAGAAGCTGCTAAATCTACTACGATGGTTCCGGGTTTCATCTTGTCAACTGTTTCCTTTGTAAGAAGTATTGGTGCTTTTTTACCAAGGATCTGAGCAGTCGTAATGACTACGTCTGATGATGCTGCCCTCTTTTGTACTTCCTGTTGCTGCCTTTCGATAAATTCAGGAGTTTGTTCAACAGCATAGCCCCCTGCGTCTCGTTTGTCAATAGCTCCGGGCACTTCTACAAATTTTGCCCCCAGACTTTCAACCTCCTCTTTTGCGGCTGCTCTAACGTCGAATGCCTCCACTATAGCACCTAGCCTTCGGGCAGTTGCAATGGCCTGTAAACCTGCGACCCCTGCACCCAGGACCAGCACCTTACAGGGTTTTATGCTACCAGCAGCCGTGATCATCATGGGAAAGAACCCGGGTGATTCCATAGCGGCCAGGAGAACAGCCCTGTATCCGGCTATGGATGCCATTGATGATAAGATATCCATGGTCTGAGCAATAGTGGTCCTCGGAATCATATCCAGGCTTGCGGCCTGTAATTCCAATTCCTTCATCTGTTCAATTAATGCGGCGTTGTTGAAGGGTGAAAAGATCGCCACCAACATAGCTCCTTTTTTAATGAGTTTGAGTTCTTGCTCAGGGATGGGATTAATGGTTACAAGGATATCGGCCTGTTTTAAAACTGATAACCTATCACTGACCTTAGCGTATTTCTCGTATTTCTTATCCGGATAGCTCGCAAGGACACCCGCACCTTTTTCGATCTGGAATTCTATATCTTTTTCGTTAAATTTCTTGAGTGTTTTGGGAACTATAGCAACTCTGTTATCGGCTGTTTCCTTTAGAATTCCTATGATCATTGTATGAGGTAACTTGATAGTCCTCTCAATGTAATTATAATATTGGAAATAGAAAAATGGAAGGCGGATACCAATAGATCAATTTTCAAAGGAAATGGGGCAGCCGGATTGATTTATTTTCCGTAAAATAGAATCAGAATGCTATAAGAAGAAAAGAAAAAGGCAAACAATGAAAAAGAATTCAAATGTAGTAATCATAGGGGCCGGTTTTGGTGGAATAGAGCTCGCCAAAGCTTTGAGAAATAAAATGATCAATGTGCTCCTTGTCGATAAACACAACTATCACAATTTTCAGCCTCTTATGTATCAGGTAGCCACCGGAGGGCTCGAACCCGGGAGCATTGCGTATCCTGTGAGACGTATTTTCAGGAATAACAAGAATATCACCTTCAGAATGGCTGAGGTATTGGAAGTGATGCCGAAAGAAAAAATTCTAAAAACAAGTATCGGAACTATTGCTTATGACTATCTGGTTATCGCCACGGGCAGTCAGAATAACTATTTTAATTTCGAAACTAAAAAAGATCAATTACTTACTTTAAAGTCAATTCCTGAAGCCCTTAATCTCAGGAGTTTTATTTTTCAAAACCTGGAGAAAGCCCTGGCTAATGTAAATGATGAACCCCTTGAAGAAATCATGAATATCGCAATTGTTGGAGGAGGACCTGCGGGAATTGAGTTAGCTGGCGCCCTAGCCGAAATGAAACGCTATGTTCTGCCTAAGGATTTTCCAGATCTCGATCTAAGCATGATGAGTATAAATCTGTACGAAGCTGCCCCGGCACTTCTCTCCTCGATGTCTGAGGAAGCCTCCGAGAAGAGCCTTGAATACTTACATCAGCTGGGTATCAATGTTTTCCTTAATTCAAGGGTTCAGGATTACGACGGATCCTTGATTACTTTGGCAGACAAGAGCAATTTTAGGACAGATACGGTCATCTGGACAGCAGGGGTTAAAGGAGCACCCATTGCAGGAATCCCGGAAGAGGCCATCGTTGGTGGAAACAGAATCGCAGTAAATGAATACAATCAGGCGGCCGGAACCAAAAATATTTATGCTATTGGAGATGTTGCTTCCCATATTACCCCTGAAAGCCCTGACGGACTGCCTATGTTAGCACCGGTTGCCCAGCAACACGGAAAAGCTCTGGCTAAAAATATACTTCGATTAGAGGCTGGGAAGCAAATGAAAGCCTTTACTTACTTAGACAAAGGGGTTATGGCGACTATTGGGCGGCGAAAGGCAGTGGTGGATTTGAAAATCTGGAAATTCCAGGGAACATTTGCCTGGTTGGTATGGATGTTTGTACATATTATGTCACTGGTCGGTTTCCGAAACAAGGTAGTTGCTTTTGTCGACTGGATGGTGAATTACTTCACCTATGACAGACCACTGGGGTTGATAATAAGACCCTACAAAAGAAAAGAGAGTTGACCAGTATTTACTCTCTTAATATTTCTTTCTTCCTCTTTCTAACTGATTAGCAATCTTCCTTCGAGATAAGCCTACATCCCATACTAAGCCTTACTTTAAAAGAGGACAGACGTGTTTCAAATCGTTTCTGGTAAAATTCGGTTGCACTTTCTAAAAATAAATGGCAGGCGTCCTTTTTTACAAGATTTAAGGTACAACCTCCGAATCCGCCCCCATCATTCTGGCTCCCAAAACACAAGGTTGTTCTCTGCTGAGATCGATGAGAAAATTGAGTTTATCACAACTCACCTCGTAAAGGTGTTGTAATCCCATGTGAGATTCATACATCAGTTTGCCCAATGATGCGTAGTCCATTTCTTTTATCGCTTCCACCGCTAACAGAACACGTTTATTTTCCTGAAGTACATATAGAGCCTTCTGAAAATCATTTTTAGGGATTACTTCCTGATTCTTATGCAGGAGGTCGATACTTACCTCCCGGAGTGAGTTGACTCCTAATTGCTCTGCGACAGATTCACAGCTTAACCGCCTCTGATTATAGGCACTCTCTGCAAGACTGTGTTTTACACCTGTATCTAATAGTAACCATTCGAATTCGTTATCCTTTAAAGGGATGAGCTCTGAATTCAAAGACTGGCAATCGAGAAATATTGCATGATTGTCTCTCCCAAACATACTTACATATTGATCCATAATACCACATTGTACTCCAACATAGCTCTGTTCAGCCAAATGTGATATTTGAACCATTTCCATAGGTGAAAGGCCAAGTTCAAAGAGGGTGTTTAGTCCAAAAATAAATGCATTTTCAAGAGCAGCAGAAGAGGAGAGTCCCGCACCTGCCGGGATATTCCCGCTAAAAAGAAGGTTGAAGGGTTCAATTTTTTTACCTGCTTTACGGAGTTCCTCCAGAATACCCAGGAAGTAAGTCTGCCAACCTTGGTGGACTTCGGGATGATCTTGAAATAACTGGAAGGTGTAGCTCTCATCCAAATCACTGGCCACCAGCGTACACTGTTCATCTATACTTCGTTGAAGGGCCAGTGAAATCCCCATGTCGATAGCAGCGGGCAATACATAGCCCAAATTATAGTCGGTGTGCTCCCCTATAATATTGATTCGGCCCGGAGCCCAAACCACAAAGGGTTGCGACTTAAATTGTCCCGTAAAGGCAGCGCGAACTGATTTTGACAGATTTTGATTCATCGAAATACTTCTCTCTATCTCAAAATTGAGGAAAAACTACGAGATCGGAGATAACAGACCTGATCCCTTTTTAAATAAGCTTGGTTGCATATCGATAGAACACTCTCAGTATTTCGTAGGCAAAAGCAACTTACATAATCTATATTAACATATATTAACATTTTTAATAGACAATAGGGGTAAAATAGCACAGATATCGGAAAATATCCTTGTTTTTATGCTGCGAATGATATCGCAACTTTGTACTGTTAATTTTTAATATTGACTATTATGAAAACAATCACATATTATCCAACAATGTTTCACACGAATCCCTTTGCCCATAACTGGACAGATATTTACTCTCATATGGAAAACAATGCAAAAGATGTTCTTTTGCAGAACCAAATGGTTGCTGAAAAGGGGATTTCAGAGATGATCTTAAATGTTCGCAGCTTTGCTGCCATAGATGAGAAAGGAAATGAGCACCTGATCAAGGAATTTGCCAAGGGAAACCTTGTAGACCTCAAGGGTACACATTCCGGACTTTTTATCAAGACGAATAGCGCTCCAAAACTTAAACCTGGAACTTATAATACTTTTAGGTTCTATCTGAGGGATACAGCCAACACTTTTGTCTATAAGGACCGAAGCGAGGAGGTTGTTGCCGGACTTGAGTATATTGATTTTGATATTGACAATGGCTTAAAAGTGGATGGGAAAAATAAAAAGCCCGTTATTATGAGGTTCGATTTTGAGCCCTATACCTTTCTGAGCTTTTTTAAACCCATAACAGATGTATTCAAAAGGCAGAAAAGGTCGGTTGGAAAACTGGTCAGTAATTTGTCATAATCAAATACGATAAAAACAGATTCAAAGGCACCCAGGCAGGTGCCTTTTTTTTCTTCAAAACCATGGTTATCACGGAATACTCTTTGTGTATAAGTTAGTTGGCAACAACTTTTTTGAATTACGCCATAGATAGAGCGTGTTTTACAACTTTAAAATGGTATATTAAAAAGTGGGGTATACATTTGGCCCTCACTTAAATTTAAACTCATGAAAAAAGTATTATTTACAGCATTTTTATTTGTGGCCGGCTTGAGTCTTCAGGCTCAGGAGGGGCCAAGTATTGGCATTAATGCCGGTATTCCAACCGGCGACGCTAGTGATTTCTCAGGTTTTAGCCTTGGAATCGACTTTACCTACTTGTGGTCCGTATCAGATAAGTTTGATGCAGGGGCGGCTGTGGGATTTTCCAATGCCTTCGGGAAAGAAATTGAAACAGGTCTGGGATCTATAGAAATTGATGACATTCAGTTTCTTCCGGTAGCTGCGGCTGGTCGTGTTCATTTAACAGAGGATTTCAGTGCAGGTGTTGATCTTGGCTATGCTGTTGGCATAAATGATGGAAATGACGGTGGCTTTTATTACCGTCCCATGGTAGGGTATTCCCTTAATGAAAAACTCGGGCTTAGTCTTTCCTACACAGGAATCAGCCTAGATGGAGGAGATTGGAATACCATTAATCTTGGATTAATGATGGCTTTATAATCAATACAATACAATTCAATGAAAAAGCGAAGGGAAACCCTTCGCTTTTTTTATGCAGTCTTAAACGATTTAACTTGTACTACATCAAACACTCCTGACTGTCCGCCGTATTAGACTTCGAAAGTTGGCCGGCAGGCTGTTTCACTGCCACCAACACTCCCGTAGTATCTCGAACTGGAGAATCCTTTTCACATATTTTGGTATTTGGAATTTGGAATTTAAAGATAGGCTGTGGTCAACTCGCTTTGCTCCTTGGACCCAGCGATCCTGAGATTGAGAATCCTTTTCACACTTTTTGGAATTTGGAATTTGTATTTTGGGATTTAAGGAGCGGCTGTGGTAGACTCGTTTCACTCGTCTGACCCAGCGATCCCGAGCTGAAGAGTATTTTCATCACTTTTTGGAATTTGGATTTTGTATTTTGGGATTTAAGGAGCGGCTGTGGTCAACTCGCTTTGCTCCTTGGACCCAGCGATCCCGAGCTGCAAATCAAAAAAGGGGATGCTGTCGCATCCTGAATTCAGGCGCTCCTAAAAACAAAAAGCGAACTATTTGTTTTAGCTCGCTTTGAATTTGGTAATCTTTTTTGATTTTCTGGTGACCTGGCTGGGGCTCGAACCCAGGGAAACTAACTATTTCTTATCCAGCTATTTGACAACCTGTCAACTTCGTTGGCATCCGAATTGTATGCCTTTTAAAATAATTTATTTAGTTCATTGTCCTCCTTTTTAATATACCAACTGTCCTCATCTCCCTTTATTACATCATAATCAATACCAAGTGCACCAAAATGCCTTTTGGCAACTTTCACTTTATTTATTTCATGAACAAATCTTAAGTTTTCAATTTCTGCAGTTCCTTTTGTTTCTCTGATGAGTTGAACTTTTATTCCAGAAAGATCTTTTCTAATGATTCCCCAATCAGGATTATAGTTTCCAATAATTTTAGGGAAGTCAATTTTGTATTTTGATGGGAACTTAAAAAAGAATTGTACATTGTTATCTAGCTCCAATTTACTACTCACAAAAACTTCTTCAATATCCGAATCTTTTTGCGTGCGATTGTATAAACCATGATTTTCAGTTTCAACTATCTCAGTTTGTACGTAATCTATTTTTTCTGGGAAGAGTTCTTCTAAGTCATCTTCTTTCATGTCCTTTGATAACTCAAACTCAATGTTCTCAGCTACATGAATGGCAAGTGCATTTTTGGTAATTTCTATCAACTTGTTTGTAAACCCTTCTGGATTTCTAAATAATTTGGGTTGCTCATCAAATGGAACAGCTTTAAGAATTTTGAAACAGGTTTCCTTTGTTAGGGAAGTCGCCTGTTCAAGTTTGTTAACAACATTGAAAATTGGGAATTTAGAAAGGCCTGATTTGGAATCTTTTGATTTAACGTCCCTATTGTCACTAACTGTATAGGTTTCGGGTTTAAATTTTGAAACTTTAAACCCATTTTTAAATTCAATATCTGGATTAGACTTTTTTGACTCAATTGAGTTTACCTTAAACCCTCTCAATTTGGGTTCTTTTAAAAGCTTTTCTAGATCATCATTTTCAGAAATTAATAATCCTCCATCAAATAAATCACCTCCCAAATTAATTCGGTTTCCTTTAGTATCTTCTTTAATAACACTTACAATAGCAGTATTGTTTTCTTCAAAAGATTTGATTCTGAAGGTGAACGTAGTAATTACAAAGTTACCTTTACTGATGACTACCTTTGGAACGGGAAAAGTATTGTTCTTTTTGTCTTTAAATTTTTCTTTGATTTCAGCTAATAACTTATCTGAATTTACATTTATCGTATAATTTGATTTCAGCGTTAGTTTTTTCCAAAAATCTCGAAACTCTTCACTTGTATAGAACTTATCTTGTCTCTTAGCGGGGGCTCTCTTTGGCTTTGGCTTTGGCGGAGCTTCTCCTTCTTGTTCTAAGTATTCCTGCTGTAGCGTGTTTGCAAAGGACTCGTAGCTTTCATTCGCTATGACTGTAAGAATATTTACCTGGTCATCATTTAGTCTTTCAAGTTTTTGATTAACTGCCAACCTTAAACCCCTTCCTATCTCTTGCCTTTTTTTGTCTTTAGAGAGCGTTTGATTAAGGGTGCAAATCTGAAATACATTTGGATTATCCCAACCCTCTTTTAACGCGGAATGAGCAAAGATGAAGCAAACATCATTGTCAAAGGAAAGTAATTCTTCCTTTTTCTTCATGATGAGCTCAAACTGCTTCTTTTCAGCTTTTCGTTGCTTTTCATTTGTTGCTTCATCATCTAGATAAATAGTTTCCTCTTGACCCCCCTTTGGCTTATTTCTGTAGCTAGCAAAATATGACGCTTGTACATCTTCTGGGGTTTTATCTTTAAATCTTTCAAGCTGGTCTTTTAGCTTACCAAACTCTTCATTAAAGATTTTCTTTATTATTCCTGGTTGTACACCATCTCCAACATAGTTCTTCACCTTATCAATAAAAAACAATGATAAAACTTTTGCTCCATGCCTTTCTACCTTCTTTTGGTGAGCAATATGCTGTGCAAGAGTTTCTTTTATTTGATATCTGAAAACATCTGGTTTTGATATTCCGTCTCCACCATAAGCAGTCAATACTGTCCCTTCCTCAAATTCAACAAATTCTTCTCCCTTAGAGGAGCCAATATTGTGAATTTTCATTCCTTTATGCTCTTCAAGATGGGTTTTATCAAAAAGATTATCTCCAGTTTTAAGAATGACTTCTTCAATCTTCTGTATTCCTTTTTTACTAGTATAGGTTACTAAAGTAACTTTGGCATTCCTACCTGTTCCAGACACTTTTTTGAGCGAAATAGGCACTTTACCTCCTAATTCTCTTTGCTCTACACCAACCACTTGAATCCTCTTCACCAAGTTTCTCCTAAATGCTTCAACAGGTGTTAGTCTATATACTAAATTTGGAGTTTCTCTATGTGTTGCGGAATACCTTAAAGAGAATAGTGGTTTTAATGTGCGCAATGCATCTTTGGATTTCTGTGAACCCATGTTTTGAGGCTCATCCAAAATAACAATAGGTCTTGTTTGTTGAATGTACTCAAAAGGCAATAATTCTCCTGGTAATTTATCAGTGGGTTTGTAAAGGTTGTTTGAAACAGAATTAAAAGCCGCCAACGTAATAAGGAGGATTTCAATGTTTTTTGCCGTAGCAAAAGTTTTTACTTCTTGTATTCTACTAGAATCATAAGCTCTAAGGGCACAAAAATCGTTGCCGTAGATGGTCTTGAAATGATCTCTAGTGATTTCCCAACTCTTTTTTACTCCTTGATAGATGGCAATTGATGGCACAACAATTACAAACTTATTGAAGCCATACTTTTGATTGAGCTCATGAATGGTTCTTAGATATACATAGGTCTTACCAGTGCCTGTTTCCATTTCTACTGAGAAGCTTGGGTACTCATAAATATCATTGCTCACTCCTTCTAACATTTGACCTCTTTCTTTTTCTAAGGAGTGACTTACACCAATTTTCATAGTTGGCGTGTCCCTTGCATCCATCTGCATGTCAAATTCCTCTTGAACAAATTGTAAATTTTCAAGAAGGAAATCATCATCTAAATCTTCATTTTCTGGAAGATTTGGCGCTATCTCACTACCTAAAGTGAATTGAGTATGGTATTCTCCAATACCATCAAATAAATCAACTACATTTTTAATGGCCTTTAATTGAAACTCTTGGTTGGGATTGAATTTGAATTTCATAGGACTTAAATGGTAAATAGTTTACATTGATTGTCTAATTCTTGCTTTAAGGCATCATTGCCTTCAAAGGCTTTATCTAGGCAAACAAAGTGGTCTGTTTCCAGTAATTGTAACTTACTAAAATCAGTGTCTTTAAAACTGTAAAGCATGGTGGCATATAGCGTATAAGGCACCCACTCATGAGTGATTTTAAAAATACCACTCATCACTTCCTCTTGGTTGGCTGTTAAAGGGAATCCTTCTTGCAAAATTACTTCTGTAATAAAATCTTGGGTAGTTACGCCGTCTTGCAATGGGTTTTTATAGGCTAACTCTAAGCTGTTGAATAAATCTGGTAAAGCACCATCTTGATCTGGCATAAACTCTTGCCACTTATAAATAGTAGAAGTGCTCTGTTTAAAGACTTTAAAGCCTTGTTTATATTTATACTCTTCTATACTAAGTTTTAATCTGTCTTTGGATATTTCAGATATGGTCTTATACCCTTTTTTATAAGCTGTATGTTTTTCGTCTATTAGTACTGGTAATTGAACTAATATAAATTTTGTGCGTTTTCCAGATACATTATTAAATTCAAAGACACTTTGCCCTGTTGTACCTGAACCACTAAAAAAATCTAGAACATAATCATCAGCACCAGAAATCGCCTGATATAAGCAATTAAGAATTAATCCTATAGGTTTAGGGTTTTCAAATGCTTTGCTTTTAAATAATTTTTTATATTCTAAAGTACCGTTCTCAGTTGAAAATTCTGGGCCAAGCCAAAAAGATTTTGGTTTTACACTTTTAAAATTACCTTCTTTATCAGTTAAAAAGTCTTTTTGAAAAATATCATATTCTTCTCTTGTTGAGATAAATTTTGCTTCAAGTTCATCTATTCTATCTTTAACAGTGCTTTTACCCCATCTCCATCTCCCTAATGATCCGTCAGACAACTTAGGTAATATTTCAATAAATTCTTCTGTTTCCTTATTTAAGGAAATTATATTTTCTTCTACATTAAAATAGATAGGAAAAAACATATTTGGTCTATCTTCTTTTCTTGCTCCATCACCTCTTTTTCTTAATCCAATGTGTCTGTATTTTCTATCCCCATCTACCAATTTGTATTCTTTAATGTATTCCTCAGGTATTGGCACACCATTAGTTACAAAATTCCCCTTTTGGTAAAAAAGTAAAAATTCATTGGCTGTTGCAATGTACTTATCATCACTTCTTCCTTTGAAATTATTAATCACATTTATGATTGCAATGAAGTTTTCTTCACCAAAAATCTCATCACATAACTTTTTCAGGTTATCAAATTCATTATGGTCAATTGAAATAAAAATCACCCCATCATCTTTAAGCAAATCTTTAGCTAGTCTTAATCTAGGGTAAATAAATGTTAGCCAATTGGCATGATATTTTCCAGAAGATTTAGGGTTAGAAACTAAAAGACCTTCATCAGATTTTTCTCCTGTTTTTCTTAAAAAATCTTCTGTACTATCCGCAAAAGAGTCATTATAAATAAAGTCATTGCCAGTATTGTAAGGAGGATCTATATAGATCATTTTTATTTTACCCATATAAGATTTTCTCAAAATCTTAAGTACCTCCAAGTTCTCTCCCTCAATAAAAATATTCTCTGTAGCATCTTCATTCACCCCTTCTCCTGGACAAGGCTTTAAAGTACCTGTTGGAGCTTTAGCTGCGATTCTTCTAGCATCCTGTTTACCCACCCAATTAAGGCCAAAGTGTTCCTTTACTGAGCTATCTGTGCTGTACTCCCCAATAAGTTCTTTTAGCGTGTTTAAATTGAAAACTCCATCTTCAAAAGCTTCTGGGAAAAGTTGCTTTAATTCATTTAATCTATCGTCAGTAAATGTATATTGGGGTGTAAATTCTTCAGCCATATTTTGTTCTTATCTTTTTAAATTAAATCATCAATGTTAGTTGGTGGTGGTGCTTCAAATGCATTGGTATTAGTAAAGTTTTCAACTTCATCCGAATTTCCTAAATCACTTATATATTCAGCAAAACCACCACTAAACGAACCTGTTTTTTGAGAATATCCTCTATAGGCATCACAGGAAAATCTAGCATCACAGTTTCTACAAACCCTTGTTGCAAATCTTTGTCTTGTTCCTTTAATTCTTTCTTGCAAAACTTCTGTTCCTGGTGGATGAAAATCTCTGTTTTCAATTTTATCTACCACACAAGCAAACTTTGTAATTGTATCTTCCACTTTTTCTTGAGAAAAAGGTATGGGAATTACAGGATCCCAGTTATCCAGTTCTTTTTGAAGTTTTTCTTCTGCATCTGCATCAATAGCCTTTTTAAGACTTCTCGGGAATTGTGTTGCAATAATTGCCGTGCCAGTTAATTTCTCCTTTCTTAAGTTTTGCCAAATGTGAGTGTAAACATTTAATTGGTCAACGTAGTCCTCTTTATTAGCCTTCACATAATCAGCATCATGTGTTTTTACATCATACATCGTTGTTGTGTCTTTTTCTCTAATGATGTCCACAACACCTTCTATAGTAAACCTATTACCTTTCGGAGAGGTTTGTTCAGGTAAGGTCAGCTTGACCTCTGTTTCAGTAACTGATTCGGCAACTTCCCTCATTTTTCTAAAATACATTAAGACTTGCAAGAGGCCTTGCCTTTTTATCTCAGGAGTTATAGAATGGCCCCCCTCCATAAGTCTTAACCTTTCATAATTTGCTTCATATTCTTGAGTTATCCATTCTTCCATTTCAACGATGTATTGAAGTTCTTTCAACCTAGCCTTGTCGTTTTTAAGTAAATTCAATTCATCTTTCATGCCTCTTGTTTTTCTCTTTTGGAAATTAAAAATTGGTGCAAATCTTCAATGGTACTATGCACCAAAGAACCAAAAAACATAGTTTGGCTTCTAGAGGGAATAAATCCATACTTTCTAAAAATCATGTACTGTCTAGGACATCTCTCATAGGCTAAAAAATCAGCAGTGTAAGAGTAAGGTTTACTCAAGGCAGATTCCTTGATATCATCAATTTCAAGAATATTCTTATCAAAACTTTGCATATCCAATGCATTAATTTCCTGGAGCGTAGTGTTTATATATGAAATAATACATCTTCCCTTTTGTGCTTTGATTGGTGCAAGTTTTGGTAGTATTAATAGCTTTTCAGCTCTCGATAAACCAACATAAAAAATCCTCATTAAATCAAATCTTCCAATTTTATCTAATGGTTCTCCCTCAACTTCTTTCAAATTTCTAATTATGACTTCTTTTTGATCTGCTTCAACAAACTCTCTTCTTTTAGGATACATAAATACGACTGGAAATTCTAATCCTTTAGATTGGTGGATTGTTAAAACTTGAATATTTCCTTTGGGGAATGGATCGTCATCATTCTCATATTCAGACTCTCCAAGTCTATAGATAGTATATAAATAGGAAGAAAAAAATAGTCGTACAAAACCTTCTTCCCTCAAAAAGCTTGCAGACAAAATGGAAGAATATAATTCCATAAACCTTGCTAAATATTCAGATATTTTTGAAAGGTTGCAGATTGGAGCCTCATTACCTTCATTTTGTGCTAAATCAAAATAATATTTAAAATGGTTGAAGCCTGTTATTTGATAAAATAAGTCAAGAATACTCCAGTCCAAAGATGTTGCTCTGTTGATTATCTGTGAAAGCTTAAACGGTTTTAATGTTTCATCATTTATCCTTTCATTCACAATTCTGGCTAAATAAGGGCTCAAAACAGCTCTTTTAGCTTCATCTGAAAGATTATTGGCCTCGGCCAATTTCCTTCTCATTAAATCAAGCTCGAACTCATCATCAAGATCCCAGTTATTTTTTTGAACAACTCTCAATAGACTTTCGTAGTCTTTTGAAATTATTTCTAATTGCAGTCTTTTGTTGTCAACAAACCTTTTTAAATCAGAATCACTTTCAATAATGTCATTTCCAATTCTTTCAGCATTTCCAACCCACGTTTTGTATTTATTAAATTCATACCCAGTAAAATCTGACGAATCTGGTAACCCAAATACATTAGCGAAAACGCCAAATAACTCAGTTGCCTCTTGACCTTCTAAAAATATACCTGCTCTTGGAGCATAAACATTTAGTCCGTGATCCCTTAAGGTTTGAATGGTGTTTTTGGCATCTTTATTGGAAAGGGAAGGGAAAAGGAATGCAATTTGATTGGCATCACTGACAACGTCATTTTGAATAAGTTCTTTACAAAACTGAGCTGTCTGGTCAATCCAATCATCTTCCACAGAAATAACGGAAGTTTCATTATCAGTCGAATTGGCCACAATAGCTTTGTCATGTACCCTATACTGATTGGTAACATCTCCATTTTTAGTCCAGTCTTCCTTGTCAATAAATCCAGAATAGAAATCCACAATTTTTCTCCTGGATCTATAATTTATGGACAATGAAATTTTAGTCGTTTCAATTCCCAGGTAACTTTTAACCCTTTTGGGAAATTCTACAAAATTCTCTACAGTACTACCTCTAAACCTATAAAGAGCCTGGTCATCATCACCAACGACACAAATATTTTTATTTCCAGCAAGAGTAAAATATAATTGTTCTTGAATACTGTTAGTGTCTTGGTACTCATCAACAATTAAATACTTGAAAATATTGGACGCGTTCTTAAAGCCCTCAATTACTTCTAACGCTTTATTCTGCAATAATGATAAATCACATATTTCAAAGGTTTCATTTTCAATAAGAATATTTTTATACTCTTTGTACATTTTGAGAATGCTAAATAACATGTCCCTTTGATCCGTTTTAAACAATGCCTCTTCAATATTTAGTCTTTCTTCAGAAAATCTATTGAATAGAGCGATTATATCTATTATGGCTTTATGTTTGTTGGGGTAAGAAGGTGCTTTCTTTTGGAAGTATGCATTAATATCTATAGTGTCTAATTCTCCTGCATCCAAAAGTCTATTCCAAATTGAATGTCTTTTTATAAAAAAGTATTGTTCTAATTGGTCAATGGTTTTTACAGGCTTGTTTCTTTTCCTACCTGAATAAAACCTTCTGTCGCCAATGAGTCTATTACAAGATGAATGTACGGTTCCAATATACATGCTTGCCAAATCATATTGTCTTCCTGTGTGGTTGCTGGCTAACCCGAGAAGTGATTGAAGTCCCTCTTTGAGTTGATGCGCTGCTTTCTCCGTAAATGTGGCAAGCATTATTTCGTCAGGATTTATGTTGTGGAAAACAATTAGATTAAGTGTTCTCCATAAAAGAACTCTTGTTTTTCCTGATCCAGGGCCAGCAGTAAGATAAAGAGCGCCATCAATGTGTTTTATAGCCTTTTCTTGAGATTCGTTAGGCATAAAACCAACTTCCTTCCATAAAGTCTCCAAAGAGAAATTTTCATTCATTTATTAGTAATCGTATAATAGGTTTTAGGTACAAGAATAAAGATAGAATACTTAAAAGGTAATACCTATTAAGACACCCCCTTTTATAGCTATTTATTTAAGCGCTGCATTAATCTCGAGTTTTTCCAATCGCCATTGCAAAAAGTTATTCTCTTATAAATTGTAGCAATTGGGTCTTATAGTTCTCATAATAAGAGAATTGTAGAGTTATGTAAAGTACTGAGCGTTAATAACTTCAATGTCAAAGAGACAAGCTGTGGCGAATACAGCCATTATTTTTGCGATATTGAAAACAAGAAAGAATGACTTCATGGAGTGATAAGGAATTAGAAGCATTGTGTGACCCAAATAATCACAAGATCAGATTTGATGGTTATGACTACTGGTGGTATCACAAGATTAATGGGAAATGGGAATTACATAGTATAAAGGAATATGAAAATTATCAAAAGCCTTATTCATACTTGGAGTATTGGAGGAATTTATGGGAAAGAGAACTCATCTCAAGGAGGAGGATTGCAATGAAAAAGAAGCTTAGTCTAGAGAAGAAGATATGGGATATTTGTGCGGTGCTAGAATATGAAACATATCAAAAAGTATTGGAGATACATAAATTGGATCCCACATTAACTAATAAGGAGATAGCAGCTATGTTGAGTGTGTCACAACAATTGGTTGGTAGATACCTTAAGGACGCTGCATAAATATCCACAAAATAAGTCAAAGTTTACTTTTGAATAGAGCAAAGTAAACTGAAAACTCTGGGAAGTCCCATAAATAGTGAGATTCAAAATTTCAATATTAAGGTCTATAGAAGATACTTTTTAGATTCAATTAAACTTTTGTTTATCAACTTAAAAACCTAAAATATCACATAGGGTATAATCTAATGGAATGGGATAAATAAAGGAAAAATAGAATACAGAATATTTCATAAAATAGCTATTATATAATAATGCGGATAATCCCAAAGTGAAAGATTCAAGCCTCCAAATGGGGTATTTCAGACTGTATTGGATAGGAAGGAGTAAGAGAAAAAGTCTAAGACTCAACCATACTCACTCCCATCCCAATATGCTTAAATGGTTTCTAGGTGCCTTTTTGATTTATGCGAAACCGTATCAAAAACTTAATTATTAATTATACGGCATAGTGCCATTAGCAATATTCTAATCAATCAAAATATCGAAATAGTAGAAGTAATATGCACTTCCTTCCACGACAAATACAGTCTTCAACTCCATCGTAACATTTACTTGTTCTACCCAAACAATCTGCCCTTTCTTTAATGTACCCACAGACCTTAATACGGACACTTTAAAGGGGCAATACAATTGTTTGAGCAGATTGTTCCAGGTAATGATCAAAAGGCTGTTGGAAGAGCTATATTTGAGTTGTTTTGCCAAGTCTTTTCCGTTCATATGTCATCCAAGACTCTTTGATTTAAAAACCAGTTTTTAGTTTTATTCTGCAAAGAATCAGTTAGTCCAATAACAAACTCAAAAGCATTGGCATTACGTTCCAAACTGCTGTCAATAAAACTTTTTTTGTTAGCATCAGTCATAAGATTATAAAAATCCCAAAGACTAATTTCACCATTTATACTTCTCGCGAAATTAGGATCCTCATAGTAGTTCTTTACTATTGTTCCAATCTGATTATCATTCATTAGAAGTTTTAGCTTACCAACCTTCTCTTCCTTGTTTAAAAACTGGTATAACTTCATCTTACCAATGGTGTGAGCAAACTGTAGCTCTTCAAGACTATATTTACTCATTCGTTCCATATTACCTAGAAACCTGTCTTGATCAAATTGGTGAATTAATTCCTCAATCTTTCCCTTCAATTCAGCTACACTACTAACTCTGATGTCTGAATTTAATCCATCTGTACTTATACAGAGATTAGTGCATACTAAGTTTTTAAATCCAATAAAGACCTTGAATTTTTCAAGGTTTCTTTTACTGTACAAGTTTTCCTGATTGAGAGCTCTTACACCACCAATTGTCAGAGACAATTTATTATTGTTGACTATTTCAGTAATCTCCGGTATTTCAATCATAAAAGCACATCGTTGATAATAGATTGTCTTTTCTTCAGGTCTTAATTCCTTAACAGGTTTGCCAATTGCACTAGGCACACGGCCACGTATGGTGTGTGATATCCTAATGTTGGGTTGTAATATGCCATACCCAGAGAAATTTGCCTCAACCACTTCTTTAGCAGCATCTATAAATGAGGCATGGGAAATAGAAGATTCATTGTCACTATAAACCGGTATGATACACTCCTTTTTAAGATGATCCAATGTCACCTGTTTTGTATTTGCTTCAATAAAGCTTCCTTTTGATGTGATGATTTCATTTTCAGAAATCACATGATTATCTATATTATTATTTACTGTTATCAATTCCATTTTCTTTGTTTTTGGATTGTTGAATAATTTGTTTGTTGGATATTAAATGAGAATGAATGTTCTCAAGTACATGTTTCCTTTCCATTATTAGAGGTTTGATTTTGTCATTGATCTCTGGATATTTAGAATAGATGTGCCTTAATCCCTCGATGCTTTCACAAGCCTCAATTTCCAGTTTGGCCTTTTTCTCTGCTGATCCGGATTCTTGCTCGCACCATTGGATTATCTTTTTGCCTGTACTTGCATTAATAACAAAGTCTGGCTTGTCAATAAAGATCCCTGTACGGTCCTTTGAAGCCTTGGCATTATGGGCACTATCTATATCAAATACAATGGTAAACTCATAGTCAAGGTCATTGCGCTGTATAGCCTTTAAACCTACTTTCTCTGGCACCATCTTGCCATTCTTTTGATTTAGCACATAATCTTGCTTAACCCTCATTGTTGAAATGATATGGGCTTTTGAGCGAAGTATCTTGTTGACAAATGCATTTTGCCTTGGGGTTACCTTGCCCCAATTAGTGAAGGAATTACCTGGCATATTACTATGAACATCTAATAAGTAGTCCCAGCAATGAGATATACTATCAATAATGATAACTTCCATTCCTGCCTTTTCACAGACCTCAATAGCTTCAATGTACCTTTCTGGGGAATATGGGGGGTCCATCGCAACCACATTATAATTACCCAAATGAGCATATAAATCGGCTGATCTGTTCTCTGTATCTATTATAGCTGTTTTGGTGAAATCCCCACCTAATAATCCTTTTGCGATAAGCAGTGATGAATAGGTTTTTCCACTGCCTGAACTGCCTTGAAGTGCTAGTTTAATTTTTGCTTTTTTCCTTTCGGATTTTCTTATTTCCATTATTGCTGTTTTAAATTATTAGTAAATAAAAAAGGACTTATACATAGCCTGTATAAGTCCTTATCTTGAGCAAGTTGAAACGCGGAATTACATTACTACCTCATCGCTAATTACTTGTTTGGCAACTTGCAGTAATCCAGAAAAGTCATGGGCTGTAGCCCAGTCAGCATTGGTTAAATGAGACATGCGAATTTGTGGATCACTATTTTCATCAAAGCTTAGGTTACACAGGTAATCTTTGCCTTCTTCTATGCCATACTGGTAGTTGGATTGGTAGCACATTGCTGTCCTTTCTACTTCTTCACCATCTGGTAAATTGAATTTCAGGGTTACAACTTTGAAAAGTTTATCATTGGAGTTTTCCAATATACTCTTTCCAATCTTTAGCAACTTTGCATTGAATAAGAATTCTGTCTCCCCTGTTTCAGGATTTTCAATTTGTTTGTACTTAGTCATAATATTTAAGATTTTAATTTTGGGCAAGGCTATCTTACCTCCAGAATCTAAAAAGGGTGTTGGAGTGTTATTCCACGAGCGAAGCGAGTGTGATTCTTTAAAGAAGACATTGAGACTACTAATAGATAAGTTGAGCTTATTGTTTCAGGTCAATGTAAACCCCAAAGTTTTTGTGTATCCCGACCCAGAGCACCCGCCCTATTGATGTTTCGTTGATAAGTCATACACTTTGTATGATGCCTTTATTTGACTCTGCCTTAAAAATATTGTAATTTGAATGCTGTTACCGCATACTGTCACATATAGAGATAACATCAAGGGAGTGAATGTATGAGTTGAGAATGAAAAATAAATCTCAACGCTCTGGCGAAAAGGATTTTCCAGAGTTAGAATGAAATAGTGCAGGCAGGGTAGAAGAGAATAGCAATTCTGGTGACTTTACACCGAAAAATTATCCAATAATAGTCCTTAGTTTGTTTAAGTCTGAAATGGCTTAAAATTTCTCACTAATTTGTGTTCTAAACTTAAAAGTTTCCTGACTCTGTATCCTCGTTCGGGGAACGAGAGAAACCCTCCTTTTTTCTTTTTTAACTACTAAATAATTTACCTTGTCTTTTGGCTAAGCTATGTCTAAGATTTACTGAACGATTCTTCCATGATTTCAGCTAACGTCGCTGCGCTCCATTAGGAAAAAAAGTTACTAGTAATAGTACCCTGCCAAATACGTCACTTGTATAATCAACAGAATAGTAGAAAAAGAACAAGACTAGCGTACTAGGCTTGAATAAATACCACAGTCCCTTGTAGAAAAGAAGTCCCCATACAACCAAAATTAAAAAAGGGGGGGGCTTTTATAGTTTAGTGCGCGTAGGACTTTTTGAAAAAAAATTAAAAAATTATAGAATAAGTTGGTAACCTGATGATTAGGCTCTAGAAGTTATAACCTAAATTCATATAGCAAATAATTATTTCCATATATGGAATATTCATGCTTTTATATTAGTTTTCTTTTTGCACTATAACAACAATAGCGGCTGTAATCATAAGCGATCCATACCAGTCTATCATATTAAAAGTTGCCGGTATTCCCCTGGCTAATATGCTTAAAACTATAAACGCTAAATAAATCCACGATATAATTTTTGCTATTTTCATTTGTTAAGTTTGGTTAATTTAACGTTTAAGCAATCTCATTTTTATTCCACGACAAAAATTTCACTAAGAGGTAAATCTGTTTCTATATTTAGTTTATAGAACTTTAAAATTTTAGTTTTTATTAAAAAACCCTTACCACTATTGATTTAACGTAATTTATTCTACCAAATTATGTCTTAATACAATTTTGCTTTTTGTACGGAGTACATTCTTAATGGTTATTATAAGACCAATTAATTGACTTCAATTTTCAGAAAAGACAAATAAACCATACGTTATGAACGATCTAAAATTTGAAGACCTCCCTAAGGCAATGGAAACTGTTTTGGAAAAACTTACTCTGATTGAAGAAGAACTAAATGCCATTAAAGAAAACTTCCAGCCCAAAGAACCTGTAGAACTGTTAACTATAGAAGAAACGGCTAAATACCATTAAATATCCTTGTCTACCTAATGGCATCGGTCAAAGAAGGGAATACTTCCGTCCTATGGAATTGGGAATAGGGTGTATTATAAACGGAGTGAGGTAGAATTGAGCTTATTTAGGATAGGTTGAAATTTTCTCGCCCTCTCTTAAGATTTTGTATTATTCTATACCAAGGGTGAAAACTTTAAAATATTGAGTCCTAATTCTCGTTTAAGAATAAACATTGAAAATGAAAAGGATCTACCTTCTTCTCCTTGTTATAATTTTTCTGTATTCCTGTGAGAAGGATTCTAGTTCAACTACTAATATTCAAAGAATAGAAGGCAGTGCCATTTCTTTTAAGAAGAATGCCATTGTAGGAGGAAAAGGAGGTGCGACATCATACAACAAAGCTAGTTCTCTTCAAAATAAGAATGTTGATTCTACCTTTTTCATATCTCAATTCCCCTTAGTAGAATATCGCTATATCCAAGAAATAACATTTGATTCGATTCCTATTTACGAAATTAATCAGGACACCCAGGACACTCTAAATATTACTTATGAAGTCAATGAGGTTTCCAGAGATACAGTTGGTTTTGAGAAAGGTAAACTATGGTTGCCACTTGATGATAGAAACTTTTCTAAAGTATATATTGGTATATCTGAAGAACAGCTCGCAGTTGCTGAGTTTTATATTGGTGTGCAAATGATTGATAGTATTCCAGTAGAAGGAAATGGATTGCTCTTTAAAGCTTTATACGAGTATGGTGATGTTGAAAGCAATGGAGAACAAATATCAATAACTGGAGATTCGCACCCATTTGATTCTAGATATTATAGGATCACAAATGAGATTCCCGTTTTTAACGAATTTGGGGAAATAGTGGAATATAAATATGGTATCGAATTAGGATCCTTTCTTCTCAGAAATTTTCAAATTGGCGAAACACAGGAGCTGACAAGGAGTTTTCGGCTAATTATTGCCTCACAGCCTGATGTCTTACCAACACCTGAAGATCCGTCTGGCACAGAACCCACAAATAATTTTAAAATATATTCCGATTTTGATATTAAATTTATTGTCAAGGAAATTTGGAATGACCGTCAATGTTGGCTTTCAGGGACGCCTGAGTGTCAAGACTTGTTTTAGTTTCCAACTTTTCTCACTAAGAAATTCTTAAATTCCCTTAAATATCATAACTAATTTTTTACTGGACAATCTTCTCGTGATATTCCTGTATTGTCTTGATACTGGAAGGGATTTCGCTATCGAATTAATGTTTAGCTACTTTTAATATAACAGCTTCGGAATTCATCAAGTCCGAATTAAGAACAATGTCCTCACTTTGATACTGATCATTTATCGATATTGAAACTGTATTTGGTGGAATCGATCCTAAGTTATGAGCGTATAACATTAGGTCATTAGCCCTTTCTGGATTTAATTGAACTCTAAAGTTAGCTTTAGAATTAGTAAGACTATGATTAGAGGTAATTACCTCGCCATTTAAGTAGATTGAAACAATATCGCCATCTTGTCTTCCATGATCCCATAAACTGATGGTAATTTCACTACTATTGACCTCAATTTCCTTGATATAGGATATATTACGACCTGCAAATCTTTGCCGTTTATTTTCCTTTTCAGTTCCTAATGGATCTTTATTACTTTCACTAATTACTTTAAAATATGGAGTTTCATAACTAGCATAGTTTTCACCATCCAATGGGAATAATTCATATCCATATATTCTATAATCATCCCCTTCTTCTAAGTCTATTTGTGTCCTGAAATCATTTACAAAGCCTTTATTACTGAATGGTCCAATTTTCTGAATACTTTCCCCGCCTTTAGCCAAAATAAATTCTATAGGTATATCTTCGGGAATATTAAAAGTTGTCCATTCCAGAGATATAGATTCGCCTTTTATCCATCTAGTTTGACTATTCGGAATAGTGATTTCGATCCAGGGCTTCCAGGATTTTATTTCTTCCATCATCAGATTATTAATCTCAATCATTCTATTCCTGAAATCTACATAAGGCTTATAATTCATTATCCCTACTTTAGCTTCCATCATGAGGTTAGATAAATCCCAAACAAAAAAAGCCGCATCTACATTGGAAATTTCACTTGATGATCCCGAATTTATATTGAGTGCTTCTTCCATTTTCTTGTATACGTCATTCAATGCACTACGCGTCAACTTTTTATTTGGATCTTCATAATTATTCGATATAATATCAGATATCAATTTTCTAGCTGCACTAAGCTTCATAAAACCCCATTTTTTCTCTATGAAATGTAATGCTTCTTGCCTGCTTAATTTTTTACTTCTGGAGTACTTTGATACAATATTAAATGCATCATAATAGTCGGACAAACCTTCATCAATAGTCGCTTTAGCGACGTTTTTAGCAATTTCTTCTGGATGATTTATACTTTTTTTTGCTATCTCTAAAAGAAAATCTTTTGCTAATGATTTTTTGACATTCCAAAACCCTCCTTGTATAAAATCAATTGCCAAGCTTGGAGATTCTAATAGAATATAACCACCTCCTTCTGTAGCATAGTTTACTATAAAATCACTATATGTTAGAGTAATAAGATCCTTCGACAATGGAGTCCAGACCAAATCTGTTTTTTTAATAATATCCTGAGCATATTGAACTATATCTCCATATTTTTTGGATGGCATGTACACATTATCTATAGGAACATTTTCAATAGTTTCTATTTGAGAGAATGACTTAACCCAACAGATAATTATTAGAATATTTAGAAAGGACTGAATAATCTTTTTCATATGTATAAACCTGTAAAATCCTATCTTAAAATAACTAGTAGCTAAGAGTACTACCCCTCAAAGTATGCACTTATAAGCAAGAGGGTCTTAAATAAAATTGGGGTACTTTATCTTGTAGATATTGAAACATCTATTTCTGTACTAGTACCAGTAATATTGTTTAAGGCGCGATGCCTTTTAACATATGGGGAAATTTTCAGAAAAATCTCCTTGTCTGTTTCTTTCAATTGAACACTTACTTCCTTTTCCTCATAGATACTTAAAGGACTATCTGATGACACTTGATTATAGAGAAACACTTTGAAATAAGCACTGCCAGGCCCTAATAATAAATCAAACTCTTTTTTTTCGATTTCAAATTTATTCGTTCGATGTTGTTTACCTCCTAAGCCAAAAACATCTTCACGTGCAGCTATCGATTCTGTGGAATCCACAAAAAAATAGGCGTTTTCGAAATATGGGTCTGTTTCATTTTTAACTTCAATCCGAAAATATATTATTTCACCTTCCATAAGTTTCGTGTCTTTTTTGGAATAATCGTCTTTATTTTCCACCAAAAAAGATGCTACGTCAAGGTTTATCTTGTACTTCCTACGATTTTTTAGAAATTTCAAAGGGTGTTCTTTTAATCCGTAGACTTCTTTATCCCCATTTTGAAACTTTACCATAAAAATGTAGTCTTTATCGTAACTTATAATGGAGTCTGTGTTTTTATCTCTGACAGAAACATAATTATCGTCAATTGAGAATATGTTTGTTTTTAATTCGTCTCCAGTTGAGAAGTAGATTAGGTCCTCTTGAGAATAAACCAAGCTGATAAATAATAAAGCTAGAGTCGTCGTGAGTTTCTTCATTTTGTAATTAGTTTGCGTATTTTTCAAATTTTTTGAATCTTCCTGGAACCCATTTCCCATCTGCAACACTTAGTATTCTTAGGTAGTCATTCCCTAACTCTTTTTCCAGGGATTGGGCTAGGTTTGGATTACTTTTCTTAACAACCTTATAGAGTTTTAAATTGAGCTCCATTCTAATTAGTAAAAGGTCATAATCAACCTCACAATTTTCAACGGCATAATTAACTTCTTTCAACCCCTCTTGGTATTCATCGAGATTCAACAGCACTTCTGCTTTGGCCTGGTGTAAATAACAACCTTCTGGCCATTTTTTCAAGGCCTCATCAATGGCAATAAGTTTATTTGAATAAAAGTCTTTTCCTGGAAATAGTCCTGGCTGAATTAGGGCTATAAGAGTCACTCTGTATTCATATTTATCTGGATTTAGCTCTAATGCCTTATTAAACTCATCCATCCATGACGCATCTTGCGTTTTTAAAGCAAGATTCCATTTGGTCATTGCCATATGGTAATAAGCGGAATCACTTGTTGGTTGTGCGTTAATTGCTTTCTTCCAATGCGCTATAGCTGTTCCTGAATCAGCTAAAGAATTTGAGCTACTTGCTCTATTTTTATAAACTAAGCCCATATAGTAATGAAAGAGATACTTTCTAAGGTTGTTGGTAATAAGTTCTTGAGAAGGGCCATCTTCAATATTTATTTTCAAGAGGGATCCGTTTGCTTTTTTAATAATGAAAATACTGTCTTTCGACACTGCAGTTTCTCTGTTATTATTATTTCTATATTTTATCTCAGAAGCTCCAAGTTCCAATATTTCCCCAATAATTTCCTCACCATTCAATTTAATTACGATATCATGAGAACTATCTTGTGGGTGACATATATTTAATCCTGATAAAATGAGTAAAATGATGAGTTTACGGCTTAATTTTTCCATTTCAATAAATATTAAATGCATAAAGTTTATTTAACAACATTTCATTGCCGCTATACATACTATAGCTAGTTTCTACTTCTTGAATTTTGTTATTAATCTTTAAAATATCCATATAATAAATCTGGTTATTACCCATATCAATAAATGATATCTTACCATTACTTTCTTTAGAGTCTAGTGCCAGCCATCCAAGTTCTGATCTTATTAAACTCCCAGATTTTAGATATGATTCATGCGAATTAATACTAGAAAATACACTCTCTTTTTCCCTGAAATAATCGCACTCGTTATTAAAGCATTCTTCAATATTAAGGATCTTACCATTATTTACTTTAAATGTTTTAACTAGTTCGCCATTTGCAATTGTAATTTTATATATCGGCTTAGGGATTTCTAAAATTGCGTTAAAGGGATCGTTTTCATCATAGATATTAATTGTTAATTTTCCGTTATCCAGTATTTCTTCACGAGTTAAAGTTGCTTCCTTATCTAGTTTTCTTTTTTTCCCTTCAAACCTAACCTTATAAAATAGTGTAGCATGAGGAATCAGATTCAGAAGATCCACTTGCTTGCTATTAATTAAGCTGTCTATAAGATCAATCTTTGAATTGAAATTCCTCCTCTCATTATTTATCAGATAGTAATTCCCTGTGGACATAAGATTTTTGAATTTTTTCCTGGTTTCAGAAATAAATCCATTTATCGTCTTTTCATACATTAATATCCCCTCTTCATTTGCTTTATTAAATTCTTCATGCAAACTCAGTAATTCATTTAATGAATACTTTTTTTGGGGGTTGAAGTCATTTAATTCATACTTCTCATATATTCTTGCAAATGAAAATGTAGGATCATTGATAGATGGTTTTGGAGCCGGGTAAAGTTCTAAATAGTTAATTGGTTCTTCGCCTATTACAATATCAAAAGACTCTCCTAGTATCTCGTTTCCATTGAATCTAATATTTATTTTTTCATTTTTAATACATATGCGGAAGTGTTTTTTTTCAAATATTTTTCATTTATAAATATGCTGTCTATATTATTAAAGCTGATTTTTAATTCAGATAATAAATTAGAAGGCATCTTATCTTTCGCTATCAAGTTATATTTATAGGCAACCTTTAGTGTTTCGACCCTTAAATCATTCTCTTTAAAAAAATTGGCAACCAGGTCAGGATATAATCTATTCAAATACTTCAAACAGTTTTTTGAATGGTTATTAATTAAATTATTGATCAAACTTACATGATCAAATTCACAAGTTTTTAAAAATAAATCAAACACTTGATAAGAATCCTCTTTGAATATCAGGTCTTGATTGTTGCATAAATCATTTTCCTGGATCATATATGAAATAAGAAAATTTGTGAATTTTGGACTGTCTGCTAAGATCGCTAGTTTTAAATATTCTGCTTGGTTGTATTCTTCAATAGATTTGATGATATCAAAATTCTTTTTGTTGGTTTCAAAGCCAATAGAATCCATTGAAACTAGGTCTTGAATGAAGTTGTGAGTGACTTTCAATGAATTTTTAAACTCTCTTTCGTATTTGTTAGGGTCGAGAAGAAAAGCATAATTAATGAATTCGTGTTTAAGAAATATATCTTCTGAATTTTTATAAAGTAAATACCAGGCTTCTTTGCTTTTAGGATTTTTTCTTAGACTACGTTTCAAATAGTTAATTGCAGATTTCTTAAATAGCGGGATTTCTGTTTTTTCGTGCCATTCTAACTTCCTAATTGCAATTTGAAAATCTGAGGAGTCCTTATTTGATGATGAGAAATATCTTAGATCATTTTTACAGTCGTGTTCAAGCCATTCTGAGCTCCATGGGGAATAGTTTTTATTCATGAATTCCAAAATACATTCTTGTAGAAGGTAATTATTATAATTAGTCCTCATAGCATGCTCTTCTGAAACGTAAGCTGCGGCTTCGAGATAATTTTGTTTATTAGCTTCAATATTTTCTATGACCTTATTCTTGAGGGGAGTAATTTTATTGTCAAGCAATGAATCAAGTTCTCTTTCGACCTTAAACTTTTCTCTCAATAATTTTCGTTTTACGCCATTTTTGATTAGATCTGAGGCAAGCATTTGTGCGGTATTAACAATCAGGGCGTCAGCATTTGGATCGTTGGTAATATTTAAATCTGCAATTTCAAGTTCTTGGAATAATGTTTGAACGGCGGCATCAACAGCCATAAAATAATCATTTCTAATGTTTGCGCTTTGTATTTGGATTTCTGCTCTTAAATAGTCAGTCTCCTTCAATAGATTCTGTGCTGTTTCCTTATCATTCACTTCAAAGGATTTTATTGAATCTAAAGCTTCAGGAAAGATTTCAGGCCTATCTATAATAACCCGAAAAAAATTGACGGCTGATTTCGCAGCCTCTGCGGTTCTGGGGTCAATGTTGAGCTCTTGAGCTAATATATCGTAATCTACAAGAGATGGCTGGCCTAACAATTGATTAGACTGAAAAAAAAAAGTTACACCAAATAAAAGAAAGGCAGATCTTACTACTTGACCTACAATAAGATTATTCATCGTACAACTATTGAATGCAAATATTAAATATTAATAAATACTTGCTCAAGTAAGGAATTGGGGGGAGACAAATAGCAATAATGATTAAATATATAAAAATTTGTTAAAAAGGGAAACTCTAATAAGGCCTCTGTATAATTGGAGTTATAGGTTAAAATGAAGAATTCATCTCTTTTTTGATCGATTCCTATTTTAACTAACTACTCAATTTTGCAATCCTTTTCATCTCATCACTCACCCTTTTCTGTACAATTCTGCCATAATATTCCTGGGTTATCTTAATACTGGAATGTCCTAAGAGTTCACTGACTACCTCCATAGGTACATCATTATAAAGCAACACGGTGGATGCAAATGTCTTCCGAGCCATGTGGTGACTAATTTTCTTTTTAATACTTACAATAGCCCCGATCTCCTTCAGATAGGAGTTTATTTTCTGATTACTAATAACGGGTAGTATAAATTCCTGCTGAGTATCATATTCATTGAGAATATCTTTTGCTTTGGGTAATAACGGTACAGAAATCTTTTTACCTGTTTTCTTCCGCTCCATTTGGATCCACTCATTTCCGTCAAAACCTTTTATGATGTGTTCATGCTTCAGGTGCTTCATTTCGTGGTAGGCCAAGCCTGTATAACAGCAGAAAATGAATAAGTCTCGTACCAGTTTTAACCTGGGCTGTTCTAACGGATAGTTTTGGAGTCTTTCTAATTCCTCAACTGTAAGGAAAATAACCCCTTTGATTACTCTGCCCGGTTTGTGGAGTGCAAAAGGATCCTTGTCCAAATATCCTTCGGCTACAGCCGTCCTAATCGGCTTTCTGAAGCGTTGAATAGTCTTATTTACGGTAACCTGACGTTGACTCAGTTCTGTTTTTAAATAAAATTCTAAATCATCTAGAAAATGGGGTTTTAATTCCTGTAACGGGATATCCTTTTTCTTGTATTTCCATTTAATAAAGGACTGAGCTTGCAAACAAGCATAATAGTATTTCTTCCAGGTGGCCAGTTCAATGTCAATTCCTATAAGCTTCTTCTTTTTTTGCAGGAACTCCTTAAAGTAGGCGATTAAGTAGGTGTCCTGGAGGGTTGGCTTTCCCAGATAATGCTGAAATACATCCTCAATCGTAAATTCAATTTCAGAGAGCTGCAGTTTTAAATATTCCTTTTTGATATTAGCCGCTATGATCTGTAACTGAGTATTTAATTGTTGGTTTTCAATAGATTTAGATATTGCCCTTTGTTTTTTTGCATTCCATTCGATAGGATTGACAAATTCACCAACGGAAAATTCCTTTCTTCTTTTCTTGTAGGTGATTCTGCACTTAATAGGGCAAGTGCCTTTTTTGTTGATTTTGGACTTATTCAAATAGAATAGTACAAGTAAATTTTGTTGATTCATAACCAATTGATTTAATGTTAAACAATTGGCACACAATTCTGAATTAAAAGTGGGACACCTGGCTTTTCACATGGGTCACCAAATGGGACACCTGGAATAACCAAATACTTTGATAAGTTGACTTTTACTAGGAAATCTCTGAAAGCACCGAAGAATCAATGCATATAGGGGCTTAAACGAAAAAATCCAGACTAAATCAATAGACTGGATTTACTTGATCGTGACCTGGCTGGGGCTCGAACCCAGGACCCTCTCCTTAAAAGGGAGATGCTCTACCAACTGAGCTACCAGGTCAAAATGTAAAAAGTACTTATTATAGGATTCCCGAGGGGAGCCCTTTAAGAGGGTGCAAATATAATATCAATAATCTATTTTTCAAGACGATTTAAGGATATTTTTAGGAATTCTTTGATTTGGATATGAATTGCTCCACTTTTGTAAAAAAAGATGTTTATGCTGATAGCATTGCTGGGATATATGGGGAGTGGAAAATCAGTTGTCGGAAAAGCCCTGGCAAAGAGTTTAAACCATCCCTTTCTGGACCTGGACTCCTATATGGAAGAGGAAATGAACTCCACCATCCCTGAAATATTTGAGCAAAGAGGGGAGCTGTTCTTCCGTAAAAAAGAACACGAATTTCTCAGAAAAGTACTCGATTCAAATGAAAATATGGTGCTGTCAACCGGAGGCGGGACTCCCTGCTATTCCGGAAATATGGAGTTACTCTTACAAGCGACATCAAATGTTTTTTACCTGCAGTTGTCCGTGGATGGGTTGACCAAAAGACTATCCGGGGAAATGGGGCATCGTCCGCTGATCAGTCATTTGCCAAAAGAAGAACTGGCAGACTATATTGGCAAACACATCTTTGAACGGCAGGTATTCTATAATCGCGCCACGCATACGATCAAATGCGATGGTAAAACTGTTGCCGAGATAGTGAAAATGATTTCTGCCCAATTAGTCTAGAAACACCACGTCTTTTTTGGCCTCAAAATGTACGTGTACGTGTTCCTGGAGTGAGGTAGAGAGTGATATTCCTTTAAAATCTGCTTTTACAGGATACTTTTTGTGATTTCTGTTGACCAAAACTGCAGTTTTCAATTGTTTCAAGGGCGTCTTTAAAAAATGATGTACACCGTAGATCAGGGTAGAACCTGAGTTTAAAACATCATCAACTAATACGATGGAGGAATTTTTGTACTCCTCCGTACTAAGTGAGGTGGTGACTCCACTTTTCAGCGGATTTGATTTGTCCATACTCACTTGGCAAAGAATGATTTCCGCCTTTGTGATTTTTCGCAACACCCTTTGCAACTTCTTGGCAAAATCGAGTCCACCCCCTTTAATACCCGCAATGATGATCCTTTTTTCCTCTACATTGGTCTCGTAGATCTGGTAAGCAATTCGCCTTACGATATGTTGAATTTGCTGGTGTTTCAGGATCACGTTTTCCATGGGGTCAGTTAGTTTTGTTTTCAAAGATAAAAAAGAGTTCGCTACCCTGTCTTGGAGGTATCGAATTGTAGGCTCGTTCTAGTTTCTTGATTTTGAAAAACCGCGAGAAAAGGGATCGGTACTCCTCAATATTCCCTCCGTAAGGCGGCCCACCGTCTTTCCTTTCAAAATCAAACAACAAGCCCGCAAGTACACCCCTTTCATTAAGAAGCGATTGCATTTTTCTCGCGTATTTCTCCCTTAAATCTGGCTGTAGAGCACAGAAGAATGTTTGCTCAAGAATGAGATCAAACTTGATCTCATTTAGCTCAAAAAAATCAATATTCAGCAGTTGTCCTACTGGAAAATCAGGATGTTCTTTTCTGAATTTTTCAAGGGGCATCTCACTGATATCAAGGGCATATACATCCTGAAATCCATTTTTATAGAGATAGGCCACCTCGTAACTATTGCCTGCTCCCGGCACCAGAATTTTAAGGTCCTTAGAAGGCAATTGATCAATATATGCCTTCAAAGGAGAAGATACTTCCCCAATGTCCCATCCCATTTTACGGTTGAGATATCGCTGATCCCAAAATTCTTTAGTCCCCTTCATCCAGGTATTCATCAATATTCCTTCGATCTTTTTTCGTAGGCCTTCCGGTCCCTTTTTTTCGATAGTATTCCTGAGCCAGACGTTGCGCCTCCTGATGCTCAAAAGCCTCTGCGGGTGTAGTATCAGTTCTATAAAGCCCTACGATCTTAGCACCTACCCGGCTGTCAGGAATTTCCAGAACAGTAAGCTGGAAATCGATCTGATTCTTGCGTAAAGTGATTTTATCTGTGGGAAACACCTCCCTTGAAGGTTTGGTAACCTGCTCATTGATTTTTACATGTCCCTTTTTACACGCCTCTGTTGCCTGGTTACGGGTCTTGTAATAGCGGGTGCACCAAAGGTATTTGTCTATGCGCATAAAGGAATTAAAATCTTTGTTAAGGTCTTCCACAAAAATAGGGGAAAATTGTATCTTGCGCCCGATAAAAAGAATGCTATGCCTTTTAGAAAGGTCGTTTTAAGAATGACCGCCTTTATTTTAATCCTTTCATGTGGAAATGACGATGGGGTCGACTTTGAAGTGATTCCGCCAAGACTTTTAAGCGAAGTGGTCATAGAAGATAATGCCGCTTTACAAGAGTACTTGCAGACCCATTTCTACAATTATGAAGAGTTTCAAAATCCTCCTGCAGATTTTGACTATCAGGTACAATTGGATACCATTGCCGGTGCCAATAGTGATAAGCGCCCTTTAATCGATGATGTTCAAACGATTACCATTGAGGTTGAATCTGAAGATTTTGATTTGGAGGACAACGAAACTGTACAGCATACCCTTTACTATTTAGTCGCTCGGGAAGGAGCGGGTGCTTCACCGACAGCAGCCGATTCTACATTTGTCAAATACGAAGGCTCCTTGCTCAATGGGGAATTATTTGACGCAACAGCAGGATACACCTGGCAGTATTTGCCTTTTTTCTTAAGAGGTTACGGGCAAGCCATGACCAAATTCAAGGTTGGAGATGCAATTGTAGAAAACCCTGACGGGACTACGGAAATTACTAATAGCGGAGTAGGAGTAATGTTCTTACCCTCAGGCCTCGCATATTTTAATGGTACAACAGGGGGAATCCCGGCTTATTCTCCTCTGATATTTAAAGTATCAACTGGCTTATATATTCCAGAAACTGATTATGATAGTGATGGGATTCCTTCCTTTATGGAGGATCTCAATGGAGACGGAGATGTTACTGACGACAATACGGATGAAGATAGGGAAGTAGCTCTAAGATCTCCGGCTTTTCCTAATCATATAGATCCGGACGATGACGAAGACGGGATTCTTACCAGGGACGAGATCATTATTGACGATCAGGGAAATATTAGCTTTCCTGATGATGACAACGACGGAATACCCAATTATCTCGACCGGGATAGTTGATATAAAAGAAACCAAATAAAAAGGCCCTGATAATTTCAGGGCCTTTTTATTAAAGTGCCAGTGAGAAACTCAAAATGAGTTGATCGGGTCTTGTATCAATCCGGCTTTGAGGCACGGTGGTAATATTAGTATTGATAAAGGTAGCTTCGTTATCACTAAAGCCCCTTTCATACCTGAGGTCTATACCCAATTTTCCTAGGTTGATCCCCGCTCCAATGTTTAGCCCAACCGTAAAGTCGTTCCGCACATCACTAATGGTAATACCGTCATACTCCGTATCGAGTATGTATTGAAATGCCGGGCCACCAAAAACATGCAGGGGACCAATAATTTTTGTACCAATTAATAATGGCAGGTCTAATTTCTGCATTTTAAAATCCTCATTTTCATACTCAGATGAAATGCTTGTATAGACCACTTCAGGTCTGAAGTAAACCCTTGAACCTATCTGGCCAAAGAATCCGATGTGATATCCCACATTTCTGTCGGGATTTCTCGCGGCCTCACTGGCGGATTCAAAATAATCCCCGTTAGCGTTGTAGTTGAGTCCGGCTTTTACCCCAAACTTTGAATCGACCTGAGCATAAGAAATAGCTGAAAGGGCAGCAATAGCCACCGTAAGAAGTGTTTTTTTCATAATGTGTTTTTTTAAGACAGTTTAAGGTTATCAAGAATGATACCGAAAACTATGCTTTTCTCTTTAACACCTCGTAAACGGCCTTCTTTACCGCTTTATTGTCTAGTCCGTATTTTTCCATTAATTGCTCTGCTGTTCCACTCTCTCCAAAAGTGTCCTGGGTGGCTACAAATTCCTGAGGAGCAGGGTAATGAGTAGTCAGCGTCCTTGCGATGCTCTCTCCCAGTCCGCCCAAAAAGTTGTGTTCTTCAGCAGTGACAACACAGCCTGTTTTTTGGATGGAAGTAAGAACGGCTTCTTCATCAAGGGGTTTGATGGTGTGAATATTGATTACTTCGGCTGAGATGCCTTCGCTTTCCAGGGATTCTGCAGCCTGCAGGGCCTCCCAGACCAAATGGCCGGTGGCAATGATGGTTACGTCAGTACCTTCGGTAAGTTTTACAGCCTTGCCAATTTCGAAGACTTGATCCGGATCTGTAAAGTTGGGCACTTTTGGTCTTCCAAATCTTAAGTATACTGGTCCCTGATGATCAGCAATAGCCAGAGTTGCAGCCTTAGTTTGGTTATAGTCACATCCGTTGATGACCGTCATTCCGGGAAGCATTTTCATCAGGCCTATGTCTTCCAGGATCTGGTGGGTAGCTCCATCCTCCCCCAAAGTTAAACCGGCATGAGAAGCACAAATTTTTACATTTTTACCTGAATAAGCTATCGATTGCCTGATCTGATCGTAGACCCTTCCGGTTGAAAAGTTGGCAAATGTACCCGTAAATGGGATAAAACCACCAATGGTTAAGCCCGCTGCTATTCCCATCATATTAGCTTCGGCTATTCCCACCTGAAAAAATCGCTCCGGATTTTCTTCAATAAACTGTTCAATTTTTAAGGATCCCACCAGGTCGGCACACAAGGAAACCACTTTGGGATTTGTCCTTCCCAGTTCGGTCATTCCGGCTCCGAAACCACTACGAGTATCTTTTTTCCCCTGATCTATATACTTTTTCATCTTGTTTCCTTCTTGCTTGTATTAATAATCGCCCAATGTTTCGGGATTCTGATCCAGTGCCGTTTGTAATTGTTCGTCATTGGGAGCCTTCCCGTGCCATGCATGGGTATGCATCATAAAATCAACTCCATTCCCCATCACGGTGTGCATTATCACACAAACGGGTTTGCCTTTTCCTGTCCTGCTCTTTGCCTCCTTCAGTGTTTTTATCACAGCACTGATGTCATTCCCTTCTTTGAGTTCAATGACGTCCCAGTCAAAGGCTTTAAATTTGGCTCCAACATCTCCGAGGGACAGCACGTCTTCTGTGGCCCCATCGATCTGCTGTCCGTTCCTGTCGATCGTAGCTATCAGGTTATCCACTTTTTTGCTCCCGGCATACATAATAGCTTCCCAGTTCTGACCCTCCTGCAGTTCCCCATCGCCGTGTAAGCTATAGATCAGGTGTTCATCTTTGTTCAGCTTTTTCGCCAGGGCCGCCCCAACGGCTACTGACATTCCCTGTCCGAGCGAACCCGAAGCAATTCGCACTCCCGGCAGTCCTTCATGAGTTGTAGGATGCCCTTGTAAACGAGAATTTAACAATCGGAAAGTGTTTAATTCTTCAATTGGGAAAAATCCTTTTCGGGCCAAAACACTGTAATAAACCGGGGAGATGTGTCCGTTGGAAAGGAAAAAAAGGTCTTCGCCAATCCCATCCATGGAAAATGAACTTTTTAAATCCATAAGCTCAAAATACAGGGCGACAAAAAATTCTGTACATCCCAGCGACCCTCCAGGGTGGCCTGAATTAACCTTGTGGACCATTCTGACAATATCCCTGCGAACCTGGATGATGATCTTCTCTAAATCTTGTGGTGCTGACATAAAAATCGTCTTAATTTCGGCTAAAAGTAAAGGCTATCTTTTGCTTCCACAACTGGAGTTATTACAATTTATTAACGAAGCTGTGAAGACGTAACTTTATTTTTTTGTTAGGGAAATTCTATAGAGTGTTAGCTATCTTTGACTTCTCAATTAAGGTATTGCAATTTAAACTACAACATACAGATCCGGGTTCGAAGGCCAGGGCCGCAGAAATGATTACGGATCACGGGAGCATAAAAACCCCAATTTTTATGCCTGTGGGTACGGTAGCCTCGGTAAAAGGCGTTCACCAGCGGGAACTCCGGGAAGAAATTGATCCGGATATCATTTTAGGAAATACCTATCACTTGTATTTGCGCCCCAAACCTGAGATATTACAACAAGCCGGGGGCCTGCACGCCTTTATGGGATGGGATCGCAATATTTTGACCGACAGCGGAGGATACCAGGTCTATTCCCTCTCGGGAAACAGGAAGATCAGAGAAGAAGGAGTTAAGTTTAAATCGCATATCGATGGCTCTACTCATATGTTTACGCCAGAGCGGGTCATGGAAATTCAAAGGATAATTGGAGCCGATATTATTATGGCCTTTGATGAATGTACGCCCTATCCATGCGACTATAAATATGCCGAGCGTTCTATGCATATGACGCATAGATGGCTGGAGCGTTGTATCACACATCTTGAGAAGACCCCCCTTCTCTACGATTATTCACAGACCTTTTTTCCCATTGTGCAGGGATCAACCTATAAGGATCTCAGAAAGCAATCTGCAGAGTATATCGCCGGTGTAGGAGCCGAAGGAAATGCAATCGGTGGATTGTCCGTGGGTGAACCCGCTGAGGAAATGTACGGAATGACAGAAGTGGTTTGCGACATTCTCCCGGAGGATAAACCCAGATACCTTATGGGTGTTGGTACACCAATCAATCTTCTTGAAAATATTGCACTGGGAATTGATATGTTCGACTGTGTTATGCCTACCAGAAATGGACGTAATGGCATGTTATTTACAGCAGAGGGCACCATAAATATCAAAAACAAAAAGTGGGAGAATGATTTCTCTGCTATCGATGAGCACGGACCCACCTTTGTAGACAAAGAGTATTCAAAGGCCTACCTGAGGCATCTTTTTGTGGCGAATGAATATTTGGGCAAGCAAATTGCCACGATTCACAACCTCGGCTTTTACCTGTGGTTGGTAAGGGAAGCCAGAAATCATATTTTAGCCGGGGATTTTACCCCCTGGAAAGCGAAAATGGTCAAACAAATGGATAAGCGCTTGTAATGCTGAAGATACTGGATCGGTACATTTTGAAACGCTACCTCCTAACTTTTGGGACGATGCTACTTTTGTTTGTGCCTATCGGGATCATGCTCAACCTTGCTGAGCAAATAGGGAAGATGATAGACAATGAAGCTCCACTAAATGAGATCCTGGTCTATTATATGAATTTTACGATCTACATTGGCAATCTGCTATTTCCAATTTTTCTTTTTCTTTCCATCATATTCTTTACTTCGAAACTGGCCAACAATACAGAGATTGTTGCCATCCTGAGTTCTGGGGTCTCCTACAATCGATTTTTAAGACCGTACTGGATTGGCGCTTCTATCATTGCTGTAATGATGTTTTTATGAGCATGTTTATAGTTCCCAATGCCAGTATCGGATATCATGAATTCAAGTTTAAATATCTCAAAAAAGGCAAACGAGACAGGGTTACCAGCAATATCTTTAATCAGCTGAATGAAAATGATTTTATCTACGTAAGCAGTTTTGATCCCGATAGGCAAATCGGGTATAATTTTACTTTTGAGCACTTTGGGGAAGACAACAAGCTGGAGAGAAAAATTAGTGCAGGCAACATCCGATGGGTGCCTAAAGACAGCCTCTACAGGCTAACGAGCTATACGAGTCGTAAGCTGGTTGGAGAGGAAGAAATTGTCGTAACAAAACGCAGGCTGGATACTATATTTAACTTTAAGATTGACGACCTCACCCCGGTTTCTTACGTAGCCGAGACCAAGAACCTTTTTGAACTGAACAATTTTATCAATACTCAGAAGAAAAAAGGAGCTTCTAATATCAACACCTATATTTTGGTAAAATACAAACGCTGGGCCCTGCCCCTGGCTGCTTTTATCCTTACGATCATCGGAGTGGCGGTGTCATCGGTGAAAAGGAGGGGTGGAATGGGAGTCAATTTGGCTTTTGGAATAGGGGTTGCTTTTATCTATATCTTTTTTGATAAGGTCTTCGGCACCCTGGCTGAACAGTCGGGTTTTTCTCCTTTACTTGCCGTCGTTATTCCCAACCTCGCCTTTGGGGTATTCGGATTCTACCTCTTGCAAAAAGCCAAGAGGTAACTTCAGAAATCATTCCCTTGTTCGTGATTTAATTTACCAACTGTAGGGATAGGCAAAAAGCAAAATCACAAGGGTCAGGTTTCCATTTATATTTTATATTTGTGGGCAGAATCAACCGAAACGAAGAAGAGATGGAATATTTGGATTTTGAGCTTCCCATAAAAGAATTGGAAGAGCAGTTGGAGAAATGTCAGATCATTGGGGAAGAAAGCGATGTGGATGTTACCGAAACCTGCAAGCAGATAGAAAAAAAACTCTCCGAGACCAGGAAAGAGATCTATAAAAACCTCTCGGCATGGCAGAGGGTGCAACTTTCCAGACACCCCAACAGGCCTTATACCCTGGATTATATCAGGGCGATCTGTGGGGAAACCTGGTTAGAACTTCACGGCGATCGCAATGTAAAAGACGATAAAGCTATGATCGGGGGTCTGGGGAAGATCGGGGATCAAAGTTATATGTTCATTGGGCAGCAAAAGGGCTACAATACAAAGACGAGACAGCTCAGAAACTTCGGGATGGCCAATCCGGAAGGATACAGAAAGGCATTGCGCCTGATGAAGTCGGCCGAAAAATTCAATGTCCCTGTAGTTTGTTTTATCGACACCCCCGGTGCCTATCCGGGCATAGAGGCTGAGGAAAGGGGACAAGGAGAAGCTATTGCGCGGAACATCCTCGAAATGACCAGGCTTAAAGTGCCGATCATTGTCGTTATCATAGGTGAAGGAGCTTCCGGTGGAGCTTTGGGAATTGGAGTGGGGGATAAGGTTTTGATGCTTGAAAACACCTGGTACTCTGTAATTTCCCCGGAATCCTGTTCTTCCATCTTATGGCGGAGCTGGGAATATAAAGAAATCGCAGCAGAGGCGTTGAAATTGACCGCTACAGATATGAAGCGCCTAAAGTTAATAGACGAGATTGTAAAAGAACCCGAAGGAGGAGCGCATGCCAACCGGGAAAAGACCTTTGAAATTGTAAAAAACAAAATCAGTAAGCATTACGAGGAACTCCAAAAGTTATCACCAAAAGAACTGGTAAAAACGAGGATGGACAAGTATGCTAATATGGGAGTTTTCAGTGGTTAAAACCCTGAGTTAAAACCTTTGAGAAAAACCGGAGTTAATTAACTTCGGTTTTTTTATGTTATCAACACATTTTTGTAACTTATCAACAGGCAGATTGTTGATGAACCGTTAATATCCGAGTCCCGAATTTGAATGTTAACTTAAGGTTAATGCATACTTTTACACTCATGGAGAAACCAAGTCCGATTGTGGGCCATAAAATTGGCAAATCGTCTCTGATCAACCTCGAGAAGGGTAAATTACCCCCTCAAGCAGTTGATTTAGAGGAAGTTGTGCTTGGTGCAATGATGATCGATAAAAAAGGAGTAGACGAGGTAATCGATATTCTTCATCCGGATGTATTTTACAAAGATGCGCACAGGTTTATTTATGAGGCCATCTTCCAGCTGTTCGAAAGCTCCGAGCCGGTGGATTTATTAACCGTTTCGGCCCAATTGAGGAAGGAAGGAAAGCTCGATCAGGTAGGTGGGGATTTTTACCTCATAAAACTCACTCAAAAAGTAGCCAGTTCTGCACATATCGAATTCCACGCCAGGATCATTCTTCAAAAATTCATTCAGCGTAGTTTAATCAAAATATCAAGTGAGATAATAGAAGACGCTTACAATGAGGGAACTGATGTTTTTGATCTGCTAGACAACGCGGAAGCCAAACTCTACGAAGTAACCCAGGGGAATTTAAAACGCTCTGCTGAAACTGCTCAAAATCTGGTCATCCAGGCCAAGAAAAAGATTGAAGAAATATCCAATAAGGATGGACTTAGCGGAATTCCATCCGGATTTGACAAAGTAGACAAATTGACCTCCGGTTGGCAACCCAGTGATCTGATCATTATCGCTGCACGTCCTGGAATGGGTAAAACCGCCCTTACCCTTTCAATGGCGAGGAACATGGCCGTTAATTCCAATATACCCGTGGCTTTCTTTTCCCTGGAAATGTCTTCTGTGCAATTGATCACCCGACTCATTTCCTCTGAAACCGGATTGTCCTCTGAAAAGTTGAGAACTGGCCGACTGGAAAAGCACGAATGGGAACAGCTCAACGTAAAAGTAAAAGCATTAGAAACGGCACCCCTCTTTATTGATGACACACCATCGCTTTCTATTTTCGATCTAAGGGCCAAGGCCAGACGACTGGCTTCACAGCACAAAATAAAACTTATCGTTCTTGATTACCTGCAGCTTATGACCGCTGGCGGAAGCCAGAAAGGAGGTAACAGAGAACAGGAAATTTCTACTATCTCCAGAAACCTAAAGGCCCTGGCAAAAGAATTGAACGTCCCGGTAATTGCGCTCTCACAGTTATCAAGGGCAGTAGAGACCCGTGGGGGAGCAAGAGGCCTATCCTATCAGACCTCAGGGAATCGGGAGCTATTGAGCAGGATGCCGATATCGTATCCTTTATTTATCGTCCTGAATACTATAAAATAGACGAATGGGATGATGAAGAGCGCACGCCTACACAAGGTCAGGCCGAGTTTATTGTGGCAAAACACCGTAATGGTGGTTTAGATAATATTAGGTTAAAGTTCATTGGACAACTCGGTAAATTTGATAACTTGGATGACTTTGATTCACCTTTTGAGTTCCAATCAAAGATGAATGCAGACGGAGAGAACCCTTTCATTACCAAAAATCTGCCTAATGCAGATGAGGCCTTTGGAAGCAGTTTGAATGATAATCCAGATCTCGACGCGGATGACAATGAAGTCCCATTTTAGAAATTACTACTCTCTATTCTATAGTCCCGATTGCTTTTTACCATCACTTCTTAAATTGAAGACCCTTTTTACCGTATTCGGATTTCTTTTTATCAGCACTGCTTCTTTCGCAACCATGATTCTCCTTCCGATGGATGCGGAAAGTCAGGAGAACCACCTCAAGGCATATGGAATAACGTACTGGGTGCTGACCAAGGAACAAAAAGTTCAATGGTTACTCAATTACCGCGGGGGTTCCTTTTTACTCCCCGACGGGGAAGCTATCCGAAGGGAATGCCAGATCAGAGGAGTCTCTTTTGAGATCATCTCTGATGCAAAAGCCGAAGCTATCCTCGACGCCATCGGGAGTCCTTCCCAGAATCAGGAAGCCGTGATTCTGGAGAAAGCACCGAAAATAGCGGTCTACAGTCCAAAAGAAAATCAGCCCTGGGATGATGCCGTTACCATGGTACTCACCTATGCTGAAATCCCATACGTAACGGTCTATGACGAGGAAGTTCTGGATGATCAATTAGCACTGTACGATTGGCTGCACCTGCACCACGAAGATTTTACGGGACAATACGGCAAATTTTACCAGGCATACCGTACTCAGCCCTGGTATATTGAAGGGAAACTGAATGCCGAGGCACGTGCCGAAAAACTCGGTTTTTCCAAGGTTTCAGAAGAAAAGGGAGCTGTGGCCGGAAAGATCAGGGATTATGTTATTGGTGGTGGATTTATGTTTGCGATGTGCTCTGCAACAGACAGTTTTGACATTGCCCTGGCGGCCAGGGGAGTGGATATCTGCGAGCCCATGTTTGATGGGGATCCCTCAGAGCCTAATTATCAGGGAAAACTGAATTTTGACAATACTTTCGCCTTTGAGGATTTTACGCTGGAACGCAATCCGCTTCGGTATGAATTCTCTTCCATTGACATGACTAATAAAAGACGAGGCGTGCCCAGGGAATCGGATTATTTTACCCTGATGGATTTTTCCGCCAAATGGGATCCCGTGCCTACGATGTTGTGCCAAAATCACACTATGCTCGTAAAGGGCTTTATGGGGCAGACCACGGCATTTGAAAGGAGTGAAATCAAGCCTGTTGTCCTGGTATTAGGCGAGAATAAAATCAATGGGGAGGCACGCTACATCCATGGGATTAAAGGAAAGGGATTTTTCACCTTTTACGGAGGACATGATCCGGAAGACTATCAGCACCGTGTTGGTGATCCCAAAACAGAACTTGAATTACATCCGAATTCTCCGGGATATCGCCTTATTTTAAATAATGTACTCTTTCCTGCTGCGCGTAAAAAAAAGCAAAAAACCTAATCCAGGCTTTTTAATAATTCTTGTAGTACTACTTCCACACCCATTTGTTCGTTGCTCTTTGTCATATACCTAGCGGCCTTAAGGACATTAGGATGTGCGTTGGCCATTGCATAGCTGAAGTCGGACAAGGCCAGCATTTCAAGGTCATTGTTGTAATCTCCAAAAACCATGGTTTCTGCGGGCCCAATTCCCAGTTCACCTTGTATAATTTTTAAGGCATGACCCTTATTGGCATTGGGATGTGAGATGTCTACCCAGTGACGTCCGGAGATCTTGACCATCAGTGAATCCTCAAATGGGGAAACAAGTGGGTAAATATGTCGTTCTGAACTTTCAAAATGATAGGCGGCAATTTTCATAACCTCCTGATCAAATCCCCGCAGGTCATCAATGATCTCAAATTCGGTATAGTATTCTTTAAGAACACTTAAAAACTCAGAAGAATGGCCTGCTACATATGCGTTATTCCTGGCGCAAAGTACGGGATGAATACCGCTGTTTCTTCGTAGTGTATTGAGGACGGAATTCTTTGTAGTGGGATTCAGGGGAGTGGAAACAATTTCCCTGTCGGCTTGCATGGCGAGGCCTCCATTTTCAGCAATGACGAAGATTTGGTCTCTGATGGGTTGCAATTTGGATACAATACTGTTGTACTGTCTTCCACTGGCGGCGGCAAATCGAACTCCCTTTGTTTTAAGTGCCTCAAATAGCTCGAAAAACCTGTCGCTTACCTGATGTTCAGGGTTGAGCAGGGTCCCGTCCATATCGGTTACCACTAATTTAATTCGGGAGATGTCGCTAGGCTTTTCCATTTTAAGGTGTAAAGGTATTTGTATTGTTTAAATTCTGTATTACTTTATGGTAAAGTATTACAAGTAAATGATAATTCTATGTTGATAGTTCATCAGAAAGAGATTTCATTGGCTCCATACCCACGTGGATTTCATTTGATTACTAAGCGGGTCATTCAGGAAATGCCGGAGATTGAGAAAATAAGTATGGGCATGTTGCAGGTGTTTATCAAACACACTTCGGCCAGCCTTACGATTAATGAAAATGCTGATATCACGGTCAGGGAGGATTTTGAACGTCATATCAATGTAATGGTCCCTGAAAATGCGCCTTACTACGTTCACACTTACGAAGGGGCCGACGATATGCCTGCGCATATCAAAGCTTCAATGATGGGCAGTAGTGTGCAAATACCCATAACGAATGGCACACTGAATCTGGGTACCTGGCAGGGGATATATCTCTGTGAGCACAGGGATCGTAGCCGGGGACGTTCATTGCTTCTCACTGTCTGGGGTTTGTGATTTTTAATACACTATCCACAAAAAAAAACCCTTCGAATGTTCGAAGGGTTTACAGCGAAATAAATAAATCTCTATTTTATTTTGTCGACCACTGCCTTAAAGGCCTCAGGATGATTCATGGCAAGGTCTGCCAATACTTTCCTGTTGAGTTCGATGTTGTTGGCTTTTACTTTTCCCATAAATTGAGAATAAGACATTCCGTGCATTCTGGCCCCGGCATTGATCCTGGTGATCCAGAGGGAACGGAAATTCCTTTTCTTGTTTCTGCGGTCTCTGTAGGCGTAAACCATCGCCTTTTCAACGGCGTTCTTAGCAACCGTCCATACGTTCTTACGTCTTCCAAAGTATCCTTTGGCTTGCTTGAGCACTTTTTTTCTTCTCGCTCTGGAAGCAACTGAATTTACTGATCTTGGCATTTTTCTTTAGTTTTTTGTAGCAGGCGGCTGTTCTACAGCTCTTTAATGCCCAACTCCACGGTTAATACTTGTTACCTTGTGTTGCGTTATTTTAATCGCAACTGCTCTTTAATACTATTCTCATCCGAGCTGTGTACCAGGGTAGAATGAGTTAAGCGAAGCTTACGCTTTTTTGATTTCTTGGTCAGAATATGACTCTTGTAGGCGTGCTTCCTTTTGATCTTTCCAGTACCGGTAAGTTTAAACCTTTTTTTGGCACTGGACTTTGTTTTCATCTTAGGCATTGTTCCTTTGTCTTATGATTAATCTCGCTGTGATATTCTTACTTTTTGGTCTTTGGCGCAATGAACATCGTCATCCGTTTTCCTTCGAGTCGCGGCATTTGTTCAACTTTTCCGTACTCTTCCAATTCCTGCGCTAATCTCAACAAGAGGATCTCTCCCTTGTCTTTGTAAACAATCGACCTGCCTTTAAAAAAGACGTAGGCCTTAAGTTTTGCTCCTTCCTTAAGGAACTTTTCTGCGTGTTTTTTCTTAAACTCGTAATCGTGGTCGTCCGTATTCGGCCCAAACCGTATCTCCTTTACGATGACTTTGGTAGCCTTGGCCTTCATCTGCTTCTCGCGCTTCTTCTGCTCGTAAAGGAATTTTTTGTAATCTATAATTTTACAGACCGGGGGTTCAGCGTTAGGTGAAATCTCAACTAAATCTAATTCCAGTTCTTCAGCCTTGTTGAGTGCCTCCCTGATCGGGTAGACTCCCATTTCCACGTTATCACCAACGAGGCGTACCTCAGGCGATAAAATCTTTTTATTGATCTTGTGAGGGTTTTTATTTTCCCTCCTGGGTTGGGGTCTGAATCTTCTTCGTATTGCTATGGCTACTTCTTTTTAATTAAACTCTTTTATTTTTTTAAAACGTCTTTAATGTACTATTTATTTCTGTTTCAACCAAGTCGGCAAAATCGTCAAGGCTTATGTTTCCTATATCTTCGCCTCCGTGCCTTCTCACAGAAATCGTTCCTTCTGCTTCTTCATTCTCTCCAACAATCAGCATGAAAGGAATTTTATTCATTTCAGCCTCCCTTATTTTCTTACCCACGGTCTCATTTCTGGCATCAATGAGCGCGCGAATTTCGTTATTTTCTATCGATTTTAAAACTTTTTCCGCATATTTTTCATGTTTCTCGCTGACTGGCAAGATGATAGCCTGCTCGGGAGTTAGCCACAATGGGAAATTTCCACCGGTGTGTTCCAGTAAAAGGGCTACAAACCGTTCCATACTGCCAAATGGTGCCCTGTGGATCATCACAGGTCTGTGTAATTCATTATCGCTTCCTTTGTAGGTGAGGTCGAATCGTTCAGGCAGGTTGTAATCTACCTGTATGGTACCCAGCTGCCAATTTCTGCCAAGTGCGTCCTTGACCATAAAATCGAGTTTAGGGCCATAAAATGCGGCTTCTCCGGCTACTACTTTGAAGTCTAAACCTTTTTCTTCTGCAGCATTGATTATAGCCTGCTCAGCTTTTTCCCAATTTTCAACAGCACCAATGTACTTTTCAGGTTTATCTAGATCTCTAACAGACACCTGGGCGGTAAAATGATCAAAACCCAATGAGCCCAAGACGTAAAGGGAAAGATCGATTACGTTTTTAAATTCCTGATCCAATTGCTCCTGGGTACAAAATATATGTGCATCGTCCTGAGTAAAGCCTCTTACGCGAGTAAGACCGTGTAGTTCACCACTTTGTTCATATCTATATACGGTCCCAAATTCGGCATAGCGCTTCGGTAATTCCCTGTAGCTAAATGGCTTTGCATTGTAGATCTCACAATGATGCGGGCAATTCATCGGCTTCAGGAGGAACTCTTCATCTTCTTTCGGGGTATGAATGGGTTGAAAACTGTCTTCCCCGTATTTTGCGTAATGTCCGGAAGTGACATACAAGTCTTTTTGACCGATATGGGGGGAAATGACCATCTCGTAACCTGCTTTTTTCTGAGCCTTTTTAAGAAATTGCTCAAGTCTTTCCCTCAGGGCTGCCCCTTTTGGTAGCCATAAGGGTAATCCCTGACCTACCTTTTGAGAAAAGGTAAATAATTCTAATTCCTTCCCCAGTTTTCTGTGATCACGTTTTTTGGCCTCCTCTAAAAGCTCGAGGTATTCCGTAAGTTCCTTCTGCTTAGGAAAGGATATGCCGTATACGCGTGTCAATTGCGGATTCTGCTCATCTCCCCTCCAATATGCTCCCGCAACACTTAGTAGTTTAAGCGCTTTGATGTAGCCTGTATTCGGGATATGGCCTCCCCGGCAGAGATCGGTAAAGCTGTCGTGATCACAAAAAGTTATTGTACCGTCCTCCAGGTTGGAAATCAGTTCTACCTTGTACTCATTCCCCTGTTTTTTATAATAATCGAGAGCATCTTTTTTGGTTACCTCCCGCATTTTATAGGGGTGTTTGCCCCTTGTTATTTCGATAGCTCTTTTCTCAATCTCGGGAAAATCCTTTTCGGATATGTTGTGTTCCCCGAAATCTACGTCGTAGTAAAATCCATTTTCAATGGCCGGGCCTATAGTGAGTTTTATCCCTGGGTACAATTCCTCTAAGGCTTGTGCTACCACATGAGAAGACGAATGCCAAAAGGCTTTTTTCCCGAGTTCGTCTCTCCAGGTGTACAGGGTGAGGCTTCCATCCTGTTCTAGCGGAGTCACGGTTTCTACAATCTGGTCGTTGAATTTGGCGGAAATAACGTTCCTGGCCAGGCCTTCACTGATATCTAGGGCAACATCCATGGGGGTAACCCCTTCATTAAAAGTCTTGACGGAGCCGTCAGGGAGCGTAATGTTGATCATATTTTTTGCCTTTTTCTCGGCGTGGCAAAGATAATGCGTTGTGCCTAAGCGGACAATAGTCTGCCCTTCTTAATTCCGACTGCGGGATGATTTGCCAAATAAAGCGTCTACCACCGTTTTAATACTGTAAAAGCCCATCGCAATAGCGGCAAGTGCCAGGATTGCTCCTACAATTAAAACAGGAAGGTACCAGGGGTGTTCCTGATTTTTAAAGGCCTGATAGAGAACAACCGGGGCAGTAAACATCAACGCTACGGTATAAGCGAGATATTTAACCCCTTTTAACAACAACTCCTTATTCGTCCTTAAGCCTGAACTATTTTTCATGAGTTGCAAAAATACAAATTATGAAGTTGAAGTTTTAATCCTAATTTATAGTTACCTGTCCTTTTTCTTCCTGTACGATGGCAAAATACCCCAAAGGGAATACTTCAGGTTGATCAACATTGTCAAGGACATTGATATTGTCGAGGTCCGTGACGTCAAAAACATTACCCCTCACCGTTGTGACCGGCGTCTGGAATGGCCCCTGGCCGTCACCGCTTTGTTCGATCAGTTGATCCATGTAATTGTAAAAAGTCTGATCAGTCCCTAAAATGCTTATATCCAGCACTGTTCCCGGCTCAAAGGAATCCTCGTAGAAAAAAGAAAACTCGAACTCCTGTCCCTTGTAAAATTCATCCTCCGTAACCAGGTACTCACCAAAGCCAAAATCGAAGAGATAATAATTATCTACATCAGGCTGGTCTGTGAAGTTAACAGTGACCTCAGTTTCGTTATCCCCAAACAAGGTGCCTGTACCCTGGGTAATAGAATTAATGGGAACAGTAGGGACGTATTTCGTCTGGGCCAGGTATAGTCGTCCCTCATGTCTGATAAATAGGGTGTAAAGATAATCGCGATCAAGAAAAGAGGTTGGAATTCTCTGGTCTGAACTGAAGTCGGGATCAGGGATATAAATACCCGATCCGGGACTGGTTTCTGCCAGAGTTGAAGAGCCCTGACTGATCACTATATCATCTTCAATTTCCTCAAATGATATCAGAACACTCTCTGCGGAAGTGGGTACATTTTCCTCAAAAAAATTGCTCGACAGCGATAACCTAATCTCTATCGGAATGTAAGTTTCATTAATATCAACCCTGATTAGCCCGTCTACTACCAGTCGAGAGTCCTGCTCAGGAAGATCTACATCAATGACATCCTCGCAGCCAATCAATAGTGTAGCGAATATCAGACTAAGAAATAGAAAGCGTTTCATGGTTCTGCTTAAAATTTAAAATTATAGGTTACCGCAGGAACTATCCCAAAAATTGAGGTTCTCACTGCTTCATTTACACCGGTATCCTGATTTCTCCTGAAATTAATAGCTGCAGCATTCATCCTGCTATAAGCATTGTATATGCTAAACACCCATTCAGACTGAAAATTTCGTTTTTCGTTCTTCGCAGGTGTGAGTGTGGCTGAAATATCGAGTCGGTGATAATCTGGTAGTCGCTCTTCATTTCTCAAACCATAAAAGGGTACAGTAAGACCTTGAAATTGAAACTGACCTACCGGATAATTGGTGGGCTGCCCGGTCTGATAAACAAAGTTGGTATTGAATCGCCATTTCTTATTCAAATCATAGCTTCCATAGAGGGAAATATCATGGGTTTTATCATAGGGGGTACTGTACCACTGTGAAAAGTTGATCCCTGTTTCCCGGTTTGAACGGTTGTTGTCAAAAGATGGAGTTCTTCCCGGGGTACGCTGCTCCGACCTGGAAAGGGTGTAGGCCAGCCATCCTTTGAAGCGACCCTCATTTTTTCGAAAAAGAAGCTCCAGGCCATAGGCCCTTGCTTGCCCATTAAGAATCACCTGCTCAATTGCATTATTTGCGATAAGATTAGCCCCGTCAATATAATCGATCCTGTTTTGAATGTCTTTGTAAAACACTTCGGTTTCCAAACTGTATTCCCCATCCTGGAGGTTTCTGAAATACCCCAGGGCATATTGATCTAGAATCTGAGGTTTAACAAAAGGACCACTTGGGGTCCAGACATCCAGCGGAGTAGGGGAACTGGTATTTGATAACAGATGCAGGTACTGCGTTATTCTTGTATAACTGGCTTTTACTGATTGATCAGGATCCAAGGTATATGCCAAAGCTATCCGCGGTTCCAAATTAGTAAAGCTGGCCAGTTGCTCTCCCCGTCCGGGGGAAATAGTTCCTATTGGGGCTGCTTCCTGATATACCAGAAGGAATGGATCAAAGATTACAGGATTGTCATTTTCATACACATTGAGTTCGTCCTGCCCAAAACGGATAAAATGACTCAGCCGCAAGCCGTATTGCAGACTAAGGGAAGAAGAAATCGAATGTTCAACATCCACATAAGCCGCAAATTCATTCGCGTATTTTTTGGTTAATTGTTCCTCCAGTATTCCTGAATCAGGGCTATTAGGAACTATTTTACCCGGATTGAAGGTGTAATAGATATTGTTCAACCCGTAATTTACCTGGAAGGTATCACTGAGATAGTGCTTGAGGTCGTACTTTAAATTAAAGTTCCTGATTCCTGAATTCCATTTAAATCCAACAAAATCCAGTTCCAGGCCGTAATAGAAATCGGAGTAGATCAGGGATAAATTGCTAAAGAGCTTGTCGGAAAACAGGTGGTTCCATCTCAGGTTCAATACACTGTTACCATAGATGTTCTCAAAATTATTTGAGATAGCAAATACGTCCCGCCCAAAATAACCTGAGAGAAACAAATTGTTATTTGCATTAATCTTATAATTCAATTTCGTATTCAGATCATAGAAATAGGCGGTATTGTCTATGTCGAAAAGCGGTAGGAAAAAATGGGCATAAGAAGCTCTTCCCCCAATAAGAAATGCCGATTTGTCCTTGACAATAGGGCCTTCAGCCAGCAATCTGCTCGCCACCGCTCCAATTCCACCATTCATCTTAAACTCTTTGCTATTTCCTTCTTTTTGGAATATTTCAAGAACTGAAGAAACCCGACCTCCGTAACGGGCGGGAATTGCACCTTTAAACAATTTTACATCTTTGATGGCATCCGGATTAAAAACGGAGAAAAAACCGAATAAGTGGGAGCTGTTAAAGATGGTAGCTTCATCGAGCAGGATGAGGTTTTGATCGGCTGCGCCACCCCGGACATTAAAGCCAGATGCCCCTTCCCCGGCATTGCTCACCCCTGGGAGAAGAATTAGTGACTTGATGATATCTGCTTCCCCCAAAACCACGGGAATATTCTTTATGGTTTGGACTGCCAGCGTATTTACACTCATCTGGGGTTTACGGATGTCCAATTTTTCAACGTTTTCAACCACCACCACCTCCTCGAGGATTTCGGCCTGCTCTGTGAGTTGGAAATTCAGCTTTTGGTTCTGATCAAAAGTTACGCTTTGAACAATATCCTGGTACCCCAGATAGCTGATAAGCAGTTCGTAAGTGCCCTCCGGCAGGGTAAGCGAATAGAAGCCGTATTCGTTTGTCGTAACCCCGGTACTCAGTGAGGGAATGGCAATGGTGACACCAATGAGTGTCTCATTACTCGAAGCTTCACTAATGGTACCGCTGATTGTGAAGCGATCCTGGGCCAGGGAAAAGGAACAAATAAACAGGAAAAAAATCGGCAGATACCGATTTAGGAAAATCATAGCAAAATTTTCCTAAAAATAACAAAGTTTAGGGCATTTCAAATGCCTAAAAACAAATTGTCCGAAAATTTTTAAATGCCTCCTTCTTTACCTGAGCTCTTTCAACACCTTATTAAAGGAATCACTCGGCCGCATTGCCTCTTCAAGCAAGGCAGCGTCGGGTTTGTAATAACCGCCAATATGTTGCTGCTTGCCTTGTGCATCTTCCAATTCTTTGAGAATTGCAGGGGTATTTTCTTTTAATTGTTGAAAAATATTTTCAAAGGTAGCCTTCAGTTTCGCATTTTCAGTCTGACTAGCCAGAGCCTGTGCCCAATACAAGGCCAGGTAAAAATGACTGCCCCGTGTATCGAGTTCTCCTACTTTTCGAGACGGCGAACGGTTATTGCTGAGAAAATCCTCTGTTGCCGCATCCAAGGCTTCTGCCAGGACGTGGGCTTCCGGATTTGAATTTTTCTGACTGTAGAAATCCAGGGAAACAGCAAGAGCGAGGAATTCACCAAGAGAATCCCACCGCAAATGACCTTCTTCCAGAAATTGCTCCACATGTTTTGGTGCAGATCCACCGGCTCCTGTTTCAAAAAGACCTCCTCCTTTCATCAAGGGTACTATAGAGAGCATTTTTGCACTGGTTCCAACCTCCAGGATCGGGAATAAATCTGTGAGATAGTCGCGCAATACATTTCCTGAAACCGATATGGTGTCTTTCCCTTCTTTTAGTCGGATCAGCGTAGCCCTGGTAGCTTCATCCGGAGAAAGTATTTGAATGTCTAATCCTGTTGTATCTTCGCGGGGAAGATATTGCTCAACCTTTTTTATGAGTTCCCTGTCATGGGCTCTGTCCTTATCTAACCAGAATATAGCAGGAGTCTGTGTGGCCCTTGCACGGGAAACTGCAAGACTAATCCAGTCTTGTACCGGAAGATCTTTCACCTGGCACATCCTCCAGATATCTCCGTCCTCCACCTGGTGCTCAATCAGGACTTTTTTGGTATAGGTATCTACAACACGGACAACACCTTGTCCTTTGATCTCAAAGGTTTTATCATGTGAGCCGTATTCTTCAGCTTTTTGAGCCATTAATCCAACGTTGGGAACCGTGCCCATAGTTCGAGGATCGAATGCGCCGTGTTTTTTACAAAATTCAATTGTTGCACGATAAATCCCGGCGTAGCTGCTATCAGGAATTACGGCTTTGGTATCCTGAAGTGCCCCGTTATGATCGTACATCTTCCCCGAAGTTCTGATCATCGCAGGCATGGACGCATCAATGATCACATCACTGGGGACGTGCAAATTGGTTATTCCCTTATCAGAATTTACCATGGCAAGCTGAGGTCCTTCCTCGATGGATTGCATGATGTCACCTTCTATTGCCTTCCTTTCTTCCTCAGGCAGTTTTTGAATTTTTTCCAACAAACTCTCCAGCCCATTATTGGCACTTATCCCGATTTTGCCAAAGGTTTCACCGTATTTAGTAAAAACATTTGAAAAGTAAACCTCCATCACATGTCCGAAAATGATAGGATCAGAAACCTTCATCATGGTAGCCTTCAGATGTACGGAAAATAGTACCCCTTTCTTTTTAGCATCGGCAACTTGATCTTTCAGAAAAGACAAAAGGGCATTTTTGCTGAGAACTGAAGCATCGATTATCTCGCCAGATTTTACAAGGATATCGCCCTTGAGCAGCGATCTTTGTCCTTGGTCATTTATAAATTCGATGGCTAATACAGTATCCTCAGGCAGGGTAATTGATTTTTCATTTGCTTTAAAATCCCCGGCAGACATTGTAGCTACGTGAGTTTTAGAATCCGGCGACCAGGGCCCCATTTTGTGTGGATTCTTCTTTGCGTAGTTCTTAATAGGTTTGGGAGCCCTTCGGTCAGAATTACCTTCTCTCAGGACAGGGTTTACCGCACTTCCTTTGATTTTGTCGTATCTCGCTTTAATGTTCCTTTCCTGTTCGGTGGAGGGTTCATCCGGATAGAGGGGAACAGGATATCCCTTTTCTCTCAATTCTTCAATGGCTTCTTTTAATTGGGGAATAGACGCACTGATATTGGGAAGTTTGATAATATTTGCATCAGGTGTTTTTGCCATTTCGCCTAAAACGGCAAGGTCATCTGTTATCCTTTGTTCTTCTTTTAGAAATTCAGGGAAGTTGGCGATAATCCTTCCTGCCAGAGAAATATCCTTGGTGACCACCTCAATATTTGCCGTTTTGGTAAAGGCCTCTACAATAGGTAAAAACGATCGGGTTGCCAGAGCCGGAGCCTCATCAGTAAGGGTATATACGATTTTGGACATATAAAAAATTCTTAGGTTGCGAGCGAGCAAAGATACAATTTTTATGTCCGCATAAAAGCGTAAAACACCTAATCGGGAGGGGAGAAGGGAGGTGATCTTTCAAGAGAGAAAAAACAAAAGCCATATCATTGTAACGGGTACATTGATATGGCTTTTTAGAAACAACTTGCATTTTCCGGCACCGAGGTGCCAAAAGCTCATTCCGAAGAATGATAGCACGGTTGTTTCAACGTTTGAAACACAATTCGCTTTCAATTTTTCAACCGAAACCCGATTCATGTCTCTTCTTGTTGCGATGATATGTTCTCCTTTAGTACCTAACCCTGAGGTTGCGTACTTGGTTAGAGCATATCTTTCTGCCGTCTAAAAGCCGAAACTTTTGTCTGACAGTATGTTTTTCTTTTCCGAAAACCGAAGTCCCCGGTCGTGAAAATGCCCATAGCAACAATATAAAGAACGTCAACTCTATAGTGATTATCGGTATAATCCACAAGGAACTTCCCTCATAACCACAGGTAAATGTAACATAAACATTGATTTATGCAAAATTTGTAAGGGTTTAGAAATCAACATTTTATAAACCTATGTTATAAACAATTGTTTATAAGTTGAAAAGTATAGGCTTAGCCATCTCTCAAGCCCTTAAAAGAAAAAAACTGCCTGAGAGATTCGGCAGTTTTTTTAAGGATGTTCTGTCGTTTACACTTAAAGTTAACCCTGCTTTCGCAGTTGTCGCTGAATTTTTTTAATGGCAGATTCGATAGATTTCTCTGGTTCTATGATGTTGTACTCTCCCCAGAAGTCGGGATCTGAAAAGCCTGAAGCCTCATCACTGAGGATCATAGTAGATTTTAGGCGGTCTCTGTACCTGGGTTCAGACAGTTCAGTATTTCTTTCCCAATCCGTTACTGCCATCTCACAGGTCATGCTATAAACCGAATTGAATAGTTTTTTATCCCAATCTATCTTAAATTCCAACAAGGCATTGCTGTAGCCGTAATACCACCTCCCGTCTTTCTCCCTGTAATCAACCCTGTATGCAACTTCGACAGGATACACCTCAGCATTTCTGGGTTTTTTTCGGACAAAAAGCCGGCTGGCTTTGACTCGATCTGTAATATTCAGCGAATAGATGGCGCTGGTAAGCACTTTTCGCTCTACATCGATGTACAATTCCCCGCGGTAAAGCGGATCGAGAATATTTTCCCTCTGGTTAAAACTGATGACGTAAATTAGCCTATCATTAATCCTCGTAGAGCGATCAAACTTAAAAACGTAATCATCGATACTCTGTTCGGTGAAAATATATTCAGGATACTTCATCACATCGACATACAAGGCGTTAAATGGTCCTCCCTGTAATTTTAGTACCAGGGTATCCAACTTACTATAGTCGGTGCTTTTGCGCGATTTAAACATCTGTACCGCATCGCGCCTGCTGGAACTGTAAGGGGTTTTATAGATGGAGACCACTGCCTCTGAAAGCGAAACGTTCCTTCTTCTTTTTTTAATGGTTTCCCTGTAAAATGCAGTCATGAGACTGGGGTCCTGCAAATAATTCTCCCCTTTTTTTCTCAGGGTCTCCTTCACCAGAGTAATCGCTTCTCTCGGCACACTGATTTTCACCTCAGGCAATTCGGTTACCAGGACATCAAGTTCTATTTTGTTGCTATCCTGATTCAGCGATGCCAGGGGAACTGTCTTTGACCGGTAACCTAAAAAACTCACTTCCAGGGTAGTACTTTCTGTATTTGATGGGACTTTTAATAAAAACCCTCCTTCGGTATTGGTCACTGTGCTGATATTGGTGCCTTCGAGTGTAATCGTTGCAAACACCAGCGGTTTGTTTGTTTCACTGTCAACTATTTCCCCTCTGTAAGAGGTGTATTGTTCCGCAGTTACCGGAACCTCCTGATAGGCAAAATTCTGCAGGGGAATGCCCAGCAAGAGGAGGAGAAAGAGGCGTGCCATCTTTCCATAAATCCTGATATTTATAATGTACGTATAAAGGCTATTTTTTTTCATGGCGATTTATTTTATTCCGGAAAATCCTCATGGTTGATGACCTCGTCCATCTGAGCCACGTGCCGATCCATATGACCCGACATAAATAGAATCATTTGGTAGGCATCAATAGTCCCGAAAGGGAGTTGTCCGTAATGATTGCGAAGATCGTCTTCCGTTGTTTTTAAATATTCAATATGCTCCGAACGCTTTGCTAACAGAGCATCCAGAGTTTCTTCATAGGAACCAAATTTTCCACTGGGCTCAAATGGTTCTGATGTTTTTACTTTCTGAGTCCTGTCACGGATCATATCCATAAGTTGCCCATCCTGCATCTTCACTTCAGATCGCCTGGCAGGATCCGCAGGATTTTCCAGTGAAGCAGTAAGCATATCGTGAAATGCATTCTCAGAAATAGTGAGATGTTCCACTCCTTCAGCTATAGACCAGCTACTCGCATCTGGTTTAAAGTTCAGCTGTTCCTCGCTTAAACCGTCAAGGGTGTTCAATAATTGGTCTTTTGCCTTTGTGAGTTCACTTACGGCAAAGTTTCTTTCTTCTTCGGTTAGTTTCACAATGTCTGAAGTAAAACCGAAAAGTATCAGGCAAAGCACTGGCAAAAATAATTTTTTCATGATTTTGAGTTTTGGATTGATGTTCTCTCGTGGCAATCCTTTTCACGGCCATTATAAAGATACGAAAATGCGCAATGCCTTTCAAAAGGATTTAGCCTACTTCTGAGTATCGTCAATCAGTGCGGAAAAGTCGGTTTGAAAAATTAAATCACAACGCTAAACCAAGGAAAGATCAATTCCAAAGCACTGATTTTCACGACGAAATGTCAATTTAAAAGACCAACTGCTCCCTGCCATAAATTTCTTCAACGGAGAAATTATACCCTTGGTCTGCTTTTTACCCTCCTACCGAAAAATATCTGACTTTCAGCGATTTACAAGTTAATAAAACCCTAAACGGTAGTTTCTTTAATAGACCCAATACCCAAACTGTGAAAGTTCAACTAAGCTGTTTCCTGATTATATTTTTTACTGCAGGAATCGCTGCTCAGAATTCAGAAGATCATGCTAAAGTGGAAAATTATCAAGTGGATTATTTTCTGGTCGATAGGCCTGATGGTTCTCTTTTTAATAGGGAAGTTGAAAAAGCTGAAACTGAGAAAATAGCGCGATTGTATCGATTTAAAAATGCCCGTGTAAAAGCTGAACTGGCATTTAAAACTAAGAAACAACACTTTACCGTATAAAACAATACCTTATGACACTGATTATTCTTTTACTCCCGGTTGCAATATTTTGTAGTCTTCTGCTTGTTTTTTCTCCTGCACAAGCCGTTTCACGTCCTCTAAGAGTGCCTTCGCGTCGTAAATAATTCCATCCTTGATGGTATAGCGAACGCCGCCTACCCTGACAACCTCGTTGTCTTCGGTAAGCTTAATGGCGCCGGTACCGTAGAGTACTTTTAAATTCTCTAATGGATTTTCCTCTACGATTACAAAATCGGCTAATTTACCTACCGTTACGGTTCCAATTTTATCGCTTACACCCAGTGCTTCTGCACCATTAAGAGTTGCGCTCCTGATAATTTCGAGTGGATGGAATCCTGCTTCGCGCAGTAATTCCAATTCCCTCACATAGGCAAATCCGTAGAGTTGAAAGATAAACCCAGAGTCTGAGCCTGTGGTGACCCTTCCTCCGCGGTTCTTGTACTCATTGACGAAAGTCATCCACAAACTGTAGTTTTTCTTCCAGGCGACCTCCTGTTCGGTACCCCAATAGTGCCAATAGGAGCCATGTGAAATCTTACTGGGCTGATAAAATTCCCAGAGAGAGGGTAAGGTATATTCTTCGTGCCATTCTGCCCTTCGGGCACGTTGTAAGTCTCTGCTGGCCTCGTAAATATTAAATGTGGGATCAAGGGTAAAGTCGAGTGAGATCAATTCGTCCATCACCTTATTCCAATGCTCCGAATAGGGCGGCGCAGCCTGTTGCCATAACTTACCCGCTTCTTCAAAGCGATGTTGTTCATTATTGTAATTATAGTCGAGCGGATAATCCTGTACGGTTCTGTCTGTAAATAAGGCTTCCGGTAATCCGTACCAGTGTTCCATACTGGTGAGGCCTGCCCTGGCTGATTGAAGGACGTTCCATCGGGCAACATCGAGCTGAGCGTGGTGACAAGCTGAACGAAGCCCCAATTTCTTATTCTCCTCCAAAGCGGCAGTCATGATCTCCGGGGGTGCCCCAAAAAACTTAATCCCATCCGCTCCTTTATCTGCATTCTTCCGTACCCATGCCCTGGCCATCTCCGGAGAGCTGATCTCTTCCTGACTGCCCTGCCCAAAGCCGGTGTAAACAAAGATCCTGGGCGCTACGATCTCATTTTTTGCGCTTTTTCTTTTCAGGTCCATCGCAAAATCGACGCCCCTGCCAGAAGGTTCTCGAATTGTGGTAATTCCATGACCCATCCAAAGTTTAAAGACATAGTCCGGATCTGCTCCCTGGGAATTCCCTCCGATATGGCCGTGCATATCTACAAAACCAGGCATAAGGTACATACCCGAAGCCTCTAATTCTTTACCCCCGGGCATCAGTTTTGGTCTTCTGGATTCCCTGATCTCAACTCCCGGATAACCTATTACCTGCACTTTTTTGATGATATTGTTTTCCACAACAATGTCCACAGGACCTATCGGAGGAGCACCATTGCCATTGATCAGGGTGACGCCCCTGATAATGAGCTGGGAAAAAGGGCCATCCCCTTCAGGAGTTTGGCCAAAAGAAATCAGGCTGAGAAGTATAAAGCTTGTAAAAATGTACAGTTTTTTCATGTGTGTTTATTTAGGGACGTTGATATGATTACCGAGGAAAAGGGCGTTGAGAAATAATCGGTTGGTTCCATACCAGGATCCCCTGAAATTGGGATTGTCAGCGAACATAACCACTCTGCCGGATCCGATCGGACTTACCATCAGAGAGGCTGATTTTTTCAAATAGGTATCCCTGTTCGTATCGGTAATAAACCCATCGACAAGGGGCTGAGACGTATATTTCGCTACGGTTGAATATTCATTCTTGCTGGGTTTGAGCCATACGGTATTATTCTTATAAACCGGAAGAATTGCTTTGCGATATCCAAAACCAAGAGGATGAGTAAGGTCTAATTCCGTTCGTACGATAATGCCGCCTACACTTTCCTTCCCCAGGTTTTCTCCTGCATCTGCATAGGGTTTACGCACTGCCACAGCGTTAGAATCCTTTTCTTTTGTGATTAGGGCTTCTGTGACCAGCTTTTTGTCGATTGCCCATTTAGAAGCAGTGCCTATAGTGATGAGGGTATTGCCTTTTTCCACCCATTCCTTGATTTTCTCAATTTTTTTATCGTCGAAGGAGTAAGATCCGGAAACCATTACAAGAGTGTTGTATTTATCGAGCTTGGTTCTTTCAAAATTTCTCAATGGAATTTTTGTAATAGGCATATGAACTCGGGTATCCAGTAAATGCCAAATTTCCCCGGCCTCATAAGATCTTACTCCTTCCCCAATCAACATCGCTGCCTTCGGTTGAGTAAGCGGTCTTACAAATCGACTTCCGAGATCAACTCCTGAGAGATTATAACCTGAATTAACCGCATACATAGGAACTTGATAGGTACTTTGAGCCTCGCTTAAAATCTTGAATACCTCACCCGGATCTTTTTTCTGAAGTTTTACTGGAATCAGCAGTGTTCCATAATTAAAAGATTTGTTACCTGCTGCAGTCTTGGAAGTGAATGACCTGAAGGAGGAGGAAACCACCAATCCCTTTGATTGAAGATGATTTAAAACGGCCGGGGCGTTGTAATCGTCCCAATCTATAAGATAGGCATATTCAGAGCGTACCAAAGGTTGAACTTTAACTAGTTCCTCAACCGAACTTAATGGCTCGCCCTGTATTTCTTTACCGGATGCCTGGTAACCGATGTTGTAGAAATTTGCCAGTGACCAGGCCGAGGCGTCGTAGAAAACGCTATCCCTGTATTGGGTATAGGTCTCAAAGACGGTCTGTACCATGCGATACTGAGGTTGTCTCGTAGGGACGAAGTACGACTCATCCCCGTTTTGATAAACGTCTATTTTGTGGAGCAGTAATTTGTCAATAAAGGCTTTTACACGGTTCTGATCGTAATTGTCTCCGAAAGAATAGCCTTTAATGCGGGATCCGGACGCCCTGGAAAGAGCAGATTTAAAGAAGTCCTGCTGATACTTTCTCAGATAGGCCTTGTTTTCTACTGCAGCTCGCACCGTAGTTATACTAGAGGTATACTGATTCCGTATGGTGAATGGAAACGTGATTTCCCCAAAGGCAGTAGTCTGTTTGTGTCCCCTGGAACTAGCCTGTTCAAATAGCAACCCTAAACCGCCCTGTAAATCGGGATAGGAGGATCCATAGCCGGGATAAGTGCCATCGAAGACTTCCTTGGTAAAATAAAGCGAGCCAATACTATCCAGCGCTTTGGCGAAATAAGTTCCAAACATGTTGTTGAGGTCCTCATAGTTCTCTTTAGGCATGATAGGATTGAGGGAACCATTAGCTTTCATCGGTTCAAAAAAGTAAGAACTTTGGGACCCCATTTCGTGAAAATCAGTAACCACATTGGGATACCATTGGTGGTACCAATTTAATTTCCCCCTGCTTTCAGGATTGATCCCCAGGAGCCAGTCGCGATTCAGATCAAACCAATAGTGATTTGTCCGTCCGCCGGGCCAGTATTCGTCATGTTCGGCATCCTGAGGGTCGGCTACAAGGGGCGAGCCCTGATAAGAATTGGCCCATTGGGTATGCCGGTCCCTGCCGTCGGGATTAATGGTGGGATCGATAAAGATGACTGCATTATTCAGGTATTTCATGATTTCTTTTGCTTCAGAGGCCGCGAAGGTATAAGCCGTTAGCAGGGCAGCCTCTGAGCTGGATGGTTCATTTCCATGGACGTTGTAAGCCAGATTGATAAATACAGGTACTTCGTTATAATTGGTTACATTTTTAGAAGGATCTGTGAAAGCGAGATGTCGCTCCTTAAGAACATTTAAGTTTTTGAGGTGCTCCGGCGTGCTTATGGTGAGCATGCTCAAAATTCGACCTTCATGGGTTTTACCGTACTCCGAAAAGCTAACACGCGGAGAAACTTCGGCCAGTTTTTTAAAATAAGCCACGATTAAATCGTGTCGAGTATGACGCTCCCCAATGCCATAGCCTAGGAACTCTTCCGGGGATGGAATATCCTCATTAAAAGGCTCGTACTTCTTAAGAAAATAATCTTGAGAAAAAAGGTTGACAGAAACGCATAGGAGGAGCAGGAGTATTATTTTTTGCATAGTGTAGAAATGATTATGTAGGTTTTAAATATAAGGATAAAACCAGATAAGGCTTCAGGAAATTTCCGATGAATCTGAAGGAGTTAGATCAGCAGGGATTTGTTAGGCCACGGAGGGGAAGGGCTGTGGCTCTATTTCCCTGAATTTCACGATATAGTGGGTACCTTTTTTGGAAGGATCTCTGGTAATTGTTCCCTTTAGCTGACGGGCGAGATTGTGGATCAGTTTAAGGCCAAGGGAGGTACTGTTTTTTACATTTACCGTCTCTGCAAAGCCCGAACCATTGTCACCGATCTCCAGAACATAACTGTGTTCGTCTTCCTGGTTGATTGAAATGTGAATTTCGCCTTCGTGATCGTCTTTGATGCCGTATTTAAGCGAATTCGTAATGGCTTCATTGATCAGCAAGCCCAGGGGGATCGCGGTATCGATTCCCAATTCAATATCCGGGATATCTATATTAAGGGAGACCTTATTGTTCGCTCCTTTCAAGGACTTAATCAGGTACTCACTTAATTCCCTTACATAGGTTTTGTACTGTATTTTCGAAAGATCTTCTCTCATGTACAGCATCTCGTGCACCATCGCCATGGAAATAACCCGGTTCTGACTGCTTTTGAGGATGCTCTTGGTTTTGGCATCGGAGATAGATCGCCCCTGCAGGCTCAGAAGGCTGGATACGGTTTGCAAATTGTTTTTAACCCTGTGGTGGACTTCCTTTAACAAGGTGTCTTTTTCTTCTCCACGTGCTTTCATTTCTCTTTTTGATTTGTAGAGCTTGTGGTGTACAATCATCAGGTCCTTTCCAAAAATCCCTCCCAGCAGATAAATGGTAAAGAGGATGCTAAGCAAGGCAAAAATATCTCTGGAATTTTCGGGGATGTGATTAACAACGTCCCATGACATAAATCTGTTTTGTGCAAAAAGGAGGATGGTAAGGATTGTAATCACAAAGAGATATGTCTTCCCGTAGGACCGAGTGGTGGCATAGCCGGCCAGGACCAATAAGCCCAGGGCAAAGATAAACGGACTCTGGATTCCTCCGCTCATCATAACGATTGCAACAGTGGAAACCAGACTGGTTATGGAAGAAATATTATAAGTAAGGGATTGATTCTTATGTGTTTTATAGGCATAGGTATTGGCAAGGCTAAAGAGGGCGTAGAAAAGGAAAATAAAGGAAAAAGCTGTTTGTATATTCAGGAAAAAATAGCAAATCACAAAAAAGGCCAGACTGAGCACGGATGTGTAATTGGTCGCTTTGATCAGTAGCCTTTCCTTATCCCGGAACCGTTCCTGGTCGATGTAATTTTTTTTCATAACCTCCGAATTTAGCTGATTTTCTGGGGCTTTTAACGCCTTTTCTCCTAAACCTATGATGTAAAGCTACTTATGTTTTATAAGATAATCAATACTAAAACGTGCTAAAGTTAATCCCACAAAGACAAATGGATAAAAAAAAGACAGCCTTTAGACTGTCCTTTTTCTTGATTATATCTTGGATACTAATTCTCTATAAGCACCCACTCACCCTTATCCAGCAAGGGCTCTGCCTGCTTGTACTTGATGGTTTTACTTTCACCGGACATAACATTTTTGATCGTGACCCGGTCATTACGACCAATTTTGGGCCGGTCCCGGACAATGGTCTCTGTTACCTGAGGTCTGCCTTGTTGGGTCTGACCTGCCGCACGATTCTGGGCCGCCAGTTCATCGCTATTTGGTATTTCTTCCTTGGTAGTTTTTAAAGCTTCCTTAGAACGACGAACATTTCTCGCTTCCTGAATTTCTTCTGTATTACCGGATGGCAATTCTCCTTTGAAAAGGAAGGAAACCACATCTTTATTTACCTTCTCTATCATTCCTTTAAAAAGCTCAAAGGCTTCAAATTTATAGATCAACAGTGGATCCTTCTGTTCGTGTACGGCAAGCTGAACAGACTGTTTTAATTCATCCATTTTTCGAAGGTGAGTCTTCCAGGCCTCATCGATGATAGCCAGGGTAATATTCTTCTCAAAATCTGTAATCAACTGTTTACCATTGCTTTCGTACGCATTTTTAAGGTCCGTAACTACATTAAGGGTCTTTATCCCATCGGTAAAAGGAACAACGATTCGTTCGTACTTATTTGCACTGTCCTCATATACTTTTTTGATTACCGGAAATGCAGTTGCTGCGCTGCGTTCCATCTTTTCCCGGTAATGATCATAGACAGCCGTATAAATTTTATTACTGATTTCAAGATAACTGAGCTTACTGAATTCCTCCTCAGCAATAGGGGAGGTAATGGAGAAATACTTGATCAGTTCAAACTCAAAATTCTTATAATCATTAGCCTCTTTATTGAATTCTGAGATAACTTCACAGGTATCATAGATCATGTTGGCAATGTCTACTTTTAAGCGTTCACCCTGAAGAGCGTGTCTTCTGCGTTTGTAAACTACTTCCCGCTGCGCGTTCATCACATCGTCGTATTCCAACAATCTCTTTCTGATACCGAAGTTGTTTTCTTCTACCTTTTTCTGGGCTCGCTCGATCGACTTCGTCATCATGGAGTGCTGAATTACTTCTCCTTCTTCAAGTCCCATCCTGTCCATCATCTTGGCAACCCGATCTGAACCGAATAAACGCATGAGGTTGTCTTCCAATGAAACGTAAAACTGCGAACTTCCGGGGTCTCCCTGTCTTCCCGAACGTCCTCTGAGCTGGCGGTCTACCCTCCTGGAGTCGTGCCGTTCAGTACCGATGATCGCAAGTCCTCCCGCTTTTTTTACCTGGTCAGAGAGTTTGATATCCGTACCCCTACCTGCCATGTTCGTGGCAATGGTCACTACTCCCGGATTTCCGGCTTCAGCAACAATGTCGGCTTCCTTCTTGTGAAGCTTGGCATTAAGAACATTGTGCTGTACTTTCCTGATGTTTAGCATCCGGGACAGAAGTTCTGAGATTTCAACGGAGGTGGTACCAATAAGTACGGGTCTTCCCTGTTTGGAAAGTTCCGTAACCTCGTCTATAATTGCGTTGTACTTTTCTCTTTTGGTCTTATAGATAAGGTCCTGACGGTCATCCCTGGCAATGGGTTTGTTTGTAGGGATTTCCATCACATCCAGTTTGTAGATCTCCCAGAGTTCTCCTGCCTCGGTTACCGCAGTACCGGTCATCCCCGAGAGCTTATTGTACATTCGGAAATAGTTCTGCAAAGTGACGGTGGCAAAGGTCTGCGTCATCGCCTCAATTTTCACATTTTCCTTAGCCTCAATTGCCTGGTGAAGTCCGTCAGAATAACGCCTTCCGTCCATAATCCTCCCTGTCTGCTCATCCACGATCATCACCTTGTTATCAATGACCACGTATTCTACATCCTTTTCAAACAGGGTATAGGCTTTGAGAAGCTGACTCATAGTATGGATACGCTCGCTCTTTACGGCAAAATCCTTGAACAGTTCTTCTTTTAGCTTGGCTTCTTCTTCAATTTCCAGTTCCTGATTCTCAATTTTGGCAATTTCACTGCCAATGTCCGGCATTACAAAGAAATCCTTGGCCTGATCCCCGGAGATGTATTCAATGCCCTGATCTGTTAATTCGATCTGATTGTTTTTTTCGTCAATGACGAATAGGAGATCAGAATCTACAACAGGCATTTCTCTGTTGTTGTCCTGCATGTAAAAGTTCTCGGTTTTCTGCAATAATTGCTTAATCCCTTCTTCACTCAGGTATTTGATGAGCGCTTTGTTCTTGGGAAGTCCACGATGCACTCTTAAAAGTAGAAGGCCTCCTTCCTTGGTATCACCTTCTGCTATTTTTTTCTTTGCCTCAGCCAACACAGATGTGAGATGTTTGCGTTGTTTTTCAACGATATCCGTCACCTTGGGCCTGAGTTCGTTGAATTCGTGCCGATCTCCTTCCGGAACGGGCCCGGAAATGATAAGCGGTGTTCTGGCGTCATCGATCAAAACCGAGTCAACCTCATCCACGATGGCATAATAGTGCGGCCTCTGCACTAGGTCACTAGGCGTATGGGCCATATTATCCCTTAGGTAATCAAAGCCAAATTCATTGTTGGTCCCGTAGGTAACATCTGCGTTGTAGGCAGCTCTACGACCATCAGAATTAGGTTTGTGTTTGTCTATACAGTCAACAGTAAGACCATGAAACTCAAAAATGGGCCCCATCCAGGCACTATCCCTTTTTGCCAGATAATCATTGACTGTTACCAGATGGGTTCCTTTTCCCGGAAGGGCATTGAGGTACAAAGGCAAGGTAGCTACCAGAGTTTTTCCTTCTCCCGTCTGCATTTCCGCAACTTTTCCCTGGTGCAGGGCAATACCACCTATAAGCTGCACATCGTAGTGAACCATATCCCAGGTCACTTCTTTTCCGGCTGCATCCCAGGAATTCTTCCATATGGCTTTATCCCCTTCAAGGCTAACGTAGTCCTTGGTTCCTGAAAGAATGCGATCGTTCTCTGTAGCCGTGACTTCCAGAGTTTCATTTTCTTTGAATCTTGTGGCCGTCTCCTTTACTACGGCAAAAGCTTCGGGAAGCAATTTATCCAGGGTTTCCTGTGTAATTTTATATGCTTCTTCCTCTAATTTGTCGATCTCCGCATAGAGTTCTTCATTCTTATCAATATCAGTGGATTGATCTACTTCTTGCTTGATCTTATCAATCTCAGCTGTAAGGCTTGAGCAGGCTTCAGAAATTATCGCCCTGAATTCGTTTGTTTTGGCGCGGAGGTCATCATTTGACAACGCCTGAAGCTGTGCTCCAAAGGCATTAATATCGTCTACCAGCGGGCGCAATTCTTTCACGTCCCGTTTGGATTTATCCCCGACGAACGCTTTTATAACATTATTTAATAAACTCATGAAATTATCCTTTTCCCCTTCCCTTTCTCAGGCAGTAGTGTGGGCAGGGGTATATTTATCTAAATTCTTTGCCAACCGATATACTGGGTCAAAAGCCATTCCACTTTTGAAAATACCGGATTTTCGTCTTTAAGTATGTCAAAATTACATAAAAAAAAAGCCTCCGAAGAGACTTTTTAACGCTATTTGAATATTCTATTAGTATTCATCTTCATTCCAGAGATAGTCCTCCTCCGTAGGATAATCAGGCCATATCTCTTCAATGCTTTCATAGATTTCTCCCCCTTCTTCTTCCATAGACTGAAGGTTTTCTACTACTTCCAAGGGAGCTCCCGTCCGGATCGCATAATCGATCAATTCGTCTTTAGTGGCCGGCCAGGGCGCGTCGCTCAAATAGGAAGCTAATTCTAAGGTCCAATACATGGTAAAAGTATAATTTGTAATTTTTGCAAAAGTAATTTTTAAACCCAGACTACCAAGTTTTTAGGGCTTTAATTACGAAATTTTTGCAAAAATCCCGGTTTTGCTATTCTCATAACGACGAAATAAGCAAAATATTAGCCTTTTTTTTCAGGTATCCATTTTATTTCTTCTGCCTTTAGTTCATAGGCCAGGGCTCTTGAAAGGACAAATAAGTAATCTGAAAGCCTGTTTATGTAAGATAAGACATCGGGATCAAAGGGTTGATGTTCATTTAAAAGGCAGGCCATACGTTCTGCTCTGCGGCAAACGGTCCTGGCAATATGACAGTATGACACTACCTGATGGCCTCCGGGAAGTATAAAATGGGTCATCGCAGGGAGCGATTCATCCATCCTGTCCATCTCGTCTTCCAGCATCTGGATCTCTTCCTTTCTGATTTTTGGAATGTCGAGTCGTTCTTTCCCGCTTTTCAGCACCGCTTTATCAGGATCGGTGGCCAGGATGGCCCCTATGGTAAAAAGGTCTTTCTGTACCTTCATCAAAGTCTCCTTATGCCTGTTTTTGATATCCTGATCGCGCAAAAGCCCCAACCAGGTATTTAATTCATCTACAGTGCCATAGCTCTCAATGCGAATATGGTGTTTTGGAACACGGGTACCTCCAAACAAGGCAGTTGTTCCCCGGTCTCCTGTTTTTGTATAAATTTTCATAAAGTGATCTTAGGTAGCGTTCCTTAGTCTTTCTTTTTCTTTCGCTCGTATCCCTCCATAAACTTCCTGGATTTGCGATCTTTTGATCTTTTTTTATTGAATACCGAAAGAGCGATATAAATTACGGCCACTAAACCTAAAACATAGAAGATAGTATTATCCATAACCCTTATTTCACTATAAAATTAAGGCATTATATCCTAATGCGGAAATGTTGCTTTTCTTGTTCCCTTCTGAGGAAAAGTATTCCGCCGTAATAGAAATCTATGGAAACAGTCACCCAATCTTTTTTGTATAGTGTCTTCCAGAATTCACTGTTTCTCCTATTGGCATATATGCCTTCGATTAGGATCATACTGCGGTTGTGACAAAGGGGCTTGAGCGATTCAAAATCAACCTTCTCTAACTGATTTTGACGGATGAATACCAGGTCAAAGGGTTCCTTGTTATATCTAAGATCCGGAAACTCTTGCCTGATGCTTTGATAGAATTGCTGTGGCTCAGAGAACAACCCGATAGTATTGTAATTGAAATACGGGATACTTTTACCCAGGATCTCCTGGATTTTCGGTAGCGATGTCGGGCTCTTTTTATAAAGACAACGTGTTAAGTATTCATAAACAAAGGGAGAATGGACTCCGTGGTGGTTGGTGGAACGAATGATAAAAGAAAAATAGGTAAGGATCCGAAACATATGTCCTATTATCATCTTTTTACCGTTGGTGCCTATTGCTCGCTGAGGAGGGAGATTTCATACCAGCGTTCTGTTTTACCCTCAATTTGCTCCTCAACCTGGCTCAGGGATTTTGAAAGGTCTTCGATTTCTTCCGGACTTAAATTTGAATCGAGGAAGGCGTCCTGAAGCTCTTTTTTCTTTGATTCCAATCGCTGAATTTCCCGCTCTAACTGTTTGAATTCCTTTTGCTCCAGATAAGACAGGGAATTCCCGCTTCCCTTTTCTTTCCAGGGTGTTTTCTCCGTCTCCTGATCAGACTTCACTTCCCTGGTTCCATTTCTTTTCTGATGCTCTACACTATCCTCATAAGCCCTGAAATCAGAATAGTTGCCCGGGAAATCTTCAATAACTCCATCTCCCCTGAAAACAAAAAGGTGATCCACGATTTTGTCCATAAAATAACGATCGTGGGAGACTACTACCAGGCAACCGGGATAATCGAGTAGAAAGTCCTCAAGGACATTAAGAGTAACCACATCCAGGTCATTGGTGGGTTCATCGAGAATGAGGAAGTTTGGGTTTTGAATCAGGACCGTACACAAATACAGTCGCTTCCGTTCTCCACCACTGAGCTTCTCTACAAAATCATACTGCTTTTTACGATCAAAGAGGAAACGTTCCAGCAATTGTTGGGCTGAAAGCTGCCTTCCTTTTTTTAAAGGAATGTACTCTCCAAATTCCCTGATCACCTCAATTACTTTCTGTCCGGGCTTCACCGTAATACCCTCCTGTGTGTAATAGCCAAATTTTATGGTTTCCCCGGTTGTAATTTTGCCACCGTCTGCTTGTTCCCTGCCTGTTATCAGGTTGAGAAAGGTGGTCTTACCCGTCCCATTATTTCCAATAATCCCAAGGCGTTCTCCTTTTAAGAAGGAATAGTTGAATTTGTCGAGGATAGGGGTTTGAGGATAGGCTTTTACCACATTGTGAAACTCCAGGATCTTACTGCCAAGGCGTTCCATATTGATCTCCAGTTGCACTATGTGCTCTTTTCTTCTCTGTTGTGCTCTGCTCTTAATCTCGTGAAAGTCGTCAATACGGGATTTAGACTTTGTAGTCCTGGCCTTCGGTTGGCGACGCATCCAATCGAGCTCTTTTTTAAAAAGCTGTTTTGTCTTGTGTAATTCAGATGCGCGTTGCAGTTCGCGGGCCTCTTTTTTTTCAAGGTAGTAACTGTAATTTCCTTTGTATGAATACAGTTGACCCTGATCCAATTCCAAAATTTCATTGCACACCCGCTCCAGAAAATATCGGTCGTGAGTGACCATAAAGAGCGTAATATTTTCTCGTGAAAAATAGCTTTCCAGCCATTCGATCATTTCCAGATCCAGATGGTTGGTAGGTTCATCCAGAATGAGTAAGTCGGGTTTATTTAGCAATGCATTGGCAAGGGCTATTCGCTTTTTTTGCCCCCCGAGAGGGTACCTACTTTAGCATCGAGGTCCTCGAGTTGAAGTTTAAAGAGAATTTGCTTGTATTGGGTTTCAAAATCCCAGGCGTTAAAACGTTCCATCGCTTCGAAGGCCTTCTGATATCGCTTTTCATTTTCGGGATTTTCCAAGGCGTGTTCGTAATTCCTGATAACCTGCAAGACTTCATTATCTGATCGGAATATACATTCTTCAATTGTGATATCGTCATTAAGGTCCGGGTCTTGTTCGAGGTAGGAAATCCTGATGTTATTCCGCAGGGTTACCCTTCCATCATCGGCCTTATCCCTGCCTGCGAGAATATTGAGGATAGAAGTTTTTCCTGTCCCGTTCTGAGCTATAAGGGCTATTTTTTGCTCCTTATTGATTCCGAAAGAAAGATCGGAAAATAGAACCCGTTCCCCATACGATTTTGAAATTCCCTCTACAGATATCAAGTTCATTTTGTCCCAGTTACAATTTTCCTGTTGTGGTAAAGTAAAAATCCATATCGCAGCCCCAGAGTAGCCAGAATTATGGCCAGGATAGGTGAAAAAAGTTGGATTCCCAAAATCCAGATCAATACGGTAATGGCCAGAAAAATTAATAGGCATATCAGGTAGGGAATTCCCCAGTTAGGAAGCCTATCTCCCCGTAAAAGGTAATATAAGGGCACCAGGTTCAGGGGAAAAGCCCAAAACACGTTCAGGTTTAATGCTGTTGCCGTGTGGTCGGTAAAAAACCACAAAAATACAATCAGGCATCCTGTAAGTCCGGTCAGTAGAAATAGAATGATATCCATTACCTTACTGCGGACCTTGTTTCGATAATCGATAAAGGTTATAGTTGCTGTAAAGAGAAATAAAAGACCAAACCAAAACATAGGAGAAGAAGTAAAAAAGCCACCCCTGTTCTGCAATTGATAATCGAGGATAGTCCTCTCTCTTTCCACTAGCGGTTTCTCGTTCAGCAGCGTATTTTCCAGCTGCGCAAAGACGTAATCTGGCAAAAACATGTATTCTTGATAGGCGGCCTCACGGTCAATCACCGCACCCAGGGCGAGATCAATTCCAAAACTCGACCAGGAATTTCGGACTAGTTTTTGCTGAATCAGATCTCTGAAGGTGTAATTCTGATCCTGTAAGTAATTCACATATACGATATCGTTCCCCAGGGCTGCGGATAATACTTCGGGAATCTTTGTGGAACAGTTTTCCAAGAGGAAGTCGTATTTGTAGTCCCTGTTCTGCGGTTTGTAGTTGTTTTCCAGGAAGGAGAAAATCTCATTTTTATCCTGCGCAGATATATCGAGCAGTTGTTCTTTTACCCACCTGTTTTCAAGTTCGTAGGCATAGAGGAAGTTTGCAAACCTTTGCTTGCTCAAAGAATACAACAATTTACCTCTGGCAAACTTGCCGTAGAAATTAGGAGTATTGAAATTGAACGTACCGTAATTATAGATCCAATCGATACCTTTTTCACTATCCTGCACCCTGAAGGCACTATGACCAAAGGAGGAGTATAGCTCTGTTCCGGGGCCACACGTGATCACGCTGATTATTGCTTTTTCAGACAAAGGTTCAGCTTGAGAATACAGTGAGATCCCAACGAAGTAAAATAATAAAAAAATAAAGTGCTTTGGTGTCATTAGGTAAGCGCAGCTTAAGGCAAAGTCGAGTATTACAGCAAATATCTGAATAATTAATGGGACAAAACAGCTTCCTCAAAATTTATACTATTTTTACAGAAAAGTACCTGAGTGAAACGGCATATTCCCAATTTTCTTACGCTTCTAAATGTTTTCGCGGGTTCAGTAGCCGTCATTTTTGCGGCAAAAAACGAATGGGAGACTATGGCTTTTCTGGTCTTGTTGGGCCTGATATTTGATTTCTCAGACGGCCTAGCTGCACGTAAATTAAAGGTCCAAAGTGAGCTGGGATTACAATTGGATTCTCTGGCTGATGTGATCACCTTCGGTCTGGTACCCGGGGTAGTTATGTTTCAATTGCTTAGCCTGAGCCTCGGGGGTGAAGTAGTTTCGGAGCCTGAGACAGGCGAATTTTCGTTTTCGCTGGCGAGCTCTTTACCTTTTTTCGGGTTTGTGATTACGATGTCCTCAGCTTTGCGTCTGGGCCGATTTAATATCGATGAGAATCAGACCACATCCTTTATTGGCCTGCCTACTCCGGCCAATGCCCTGTTGATTGTTTCGTTACCTATGATACTGCTGTTTAACGGCAATGACGCCCTAAATTCTATTATTTTGAATCCCTGGTTTTTGGTAGGGCTCACAGTTGTCAGTTCGGTCTTGCTCAATGCTCAAATCCATTTGTTTTCCCTGAAGTTCAAGAGCCTGGGGTTCAAAGAGAATGCTTTACGTTATGTGTTTATTATCGTGAGTCTGTTCTGTATTGGAACGATGAAATTCCTGGCTGTACCGGCGATTATAGTAATTTACCTGATGAGTTCCTTATTGTTTTTTAAAACGGATTCTTCCTCCGTTGGTAAGGAGGATTAAATTCGAAGTATTTTTGGGGGATTAAGAGAATCAGAATTCAAGTTTCTTCTTGCGAAGTTCAAAATTCTGCCCTAAATAGACTTTTCTCACCATCTCATCTTCGGCCAATAATTCGGGCACGCCCGATTTCAATATGCCGCCTTCAAACATAAGGTAAGACCGCTCTGTGATGGCCAGTGTCTCCTGAACATTGTGATCGGTGATCAGGATACCGATATTCTTGTTTTTCAATTGAGCGACGATTCGCTGTATGTCTTCCACCGCTACGGGATCGACACCGGCGAAAGGTTCATCGAGTAAAATAAACTTGGGGTCTGTAGCCAGGGCCCTCGCAATTTCAGTTCTTCTTCGTTCTCCTCCTGAAAGCAGATCCCCGCGGTTCTTGCGGATATGGCCCAACCCAAATTCTTCAATGAGCTGCTCCATTTTCATGTACTGCTCTTTCTTGCTGAGTTTGGTAAGCTGAAGGACGCTTAAAATGTTCTTTTCGATGCTCAGTTTTCGAAAAACCGAAGCTTCCTGGGCCAGGTATCCTATCCCATTTTGTGCCCTTTTGTACATCGGATACTTCGTGATCTCAGTATCATCGAGAAATATTTTTCCTCCATTGGGTTTGATCAATCCCACTATCATGTAAAAACAGGTCGTCTTTCCGGCTCCGTTGGGACCCAGCAGTCCGACAATCTCACCCTGATTCACTTCAAGGGAAATTCCTTTCACTACTTTTCGGCCGCGGTAGGCCTTCATTATATTTTCTGCTCTGAGCTTCATTTCAAATCAAAACTAAGGTATTCCGAAGGGAGGGGAAAGGAATTAGAATTATTTTAACCTTCCTGGGTTTCCAATAATTCCCAGAATTCATAGGCTCTCCTCAGGTGGGGAATGACAATGGTTCCTCCAACGAGGGTAGCTATCCCCAGGGTCTCCATGACCTCTTCTGTATTCGCCCCTGCTTTCCGGGCACTCTCCAAATGGTATTTTACACAATCATCGCATCGCAATACTGCAGAGGCCACCAGGCCGAGCAATTCTTTGGTCTTTACATCTAGGGCTCCCTCTTTATAGGCATTGGTATCGAGGTTAAAAATCCGCTTGATCAGTTTGTTGTCGGCTCCCAGTAGTTTTTCGTTCATTCTTGAACGATAATCGCGGTATTCTTCAAGTTGATTTGGCATGTTTTTTAGATTTTTTGGCTTCTCGTTTGAGGACGTATCCGGAGATAAAATACTGAGTTGATAGAGGATTAATACAGGCACTGCGACGATAATCTGACTGGCAACATCGGGAGGGGTGATCACAGCCGAAATGATCAATACGATCACCAGGGCTATCTTTCGATACTTTTTCAGGATTTCCGGAGTCACAAGGCCCACTTTTGTGAGGAAAAATATAATAATGGGCAATTCGAAGATTAAACCACAGGCGATCACCGCAGCGCGGACGGTTGAAATATAAGAACTGAGATCGATGTCGTTAAAAACCTCTTCACTTACGGTGTAACTGCCCAGGAAGTTGATCGAAAGCGGGGCAACCACATAGTATCCGAAAAGTACGCCCATAAAAAACAGCAGAGAGGCAACGAAGATAAATCCCCTGGAATTCTTTCTTTCTTTTTCGTAGAGGCCCGGACTAATGAATTTCCACATTTCATAAAGGATATATGGAAAGGCCAGGATAAAACCAGCCCAAATAGAGGTCCAAATATGGGCAGAAAACTGCCCGGCCATAACTCTGCTCTGAACCCGAAACAGGGGTTCAGTGCTGCAAAAAGCCTCGCTGAATCCCAGCATTTTTGACAATTTGCAAAAGACACCGTAAGTAGGGAAATCGGGTTTTTTAGGCCCAAATATAACCGTGTCAAAAATAAAGTCCTTCATAAGGAAGGCCACAATACCTATGATTACGACCGCCAGGGTAGAACGGATCAAATGCCACCGCAGCTCTTCCAAGTGGTCCAGGAAAGACATTTCGTTGGGATCCTTGGTTTTTTCAGCCATTAAAGTATTCCTTCGTTAATTAGGTTGTGCAAGTGAACCACACCCTGGTAAACTCCTTTTTCTGCAACCAGCAGTTGCGAAATGCCATTAGACTGCATTTCGTTTAAGGCTTTAACTGCCAGAACGCCCGGTTCAATTGTTTTGGGATGGGTAGTCATTATGTCTTTGGCCTTAAGACCATTAATGTTCTCGTATTTATTCAGCATTCGCCTGATGTCCCCATCTGTTACCACGCCCACTAGTTTTCCATTTTTGAGAACCGCAGCAACACCCAGCATTTTTTCTGAGATCTCAACGATTACCTCTTTAACGGCAGAATCGGCCTCCACTTTAGGGACCATATTTTTTACGGCTATATCCCCAACTCGCAAATACAACTTTTTACCTAAGGTACCTCCGGGATGAAATTTGGCAAAGTCTTTTGAACTAAAACCCCTAAGTTCCAACAGACAAATAGCAAGGGCATCTCCCATAACCAACTGTGCCGTGGTACTGGTGGTAGGCGCGAGGTTGTTTGGGCAGGCTTCCTTCTCTACATAGGTGTTGAGAACAAAGTCGGATTGTTCAGCCAAAAAGGATTCCGGGTTACCGGTAATGGCGATTAGTTTGTTGCTCCCCGATTTAATCAGGGGTACAAGTAATTTTATTTCTGGAGTGTTGCCACTTTTGGAGATGCATATCACGATATCCTTTTGCTGAATCGTACCCAGATCTCCGTGAATAGCATCAGCTGCGTGCATAAAAATTGCAGGTGTGCCGGTTGAATTCAATGTGGCAACGATCTTTGAGGCGATCAAAGCGCTTTTTCCTATTCCCGTTATAACAACCCTGCCGTCGCCGGTGTAAATAGCATCTATGGCATCCACAAACTGCTGATCGAGAAAAGAGGCCAGGTGCTTAATGGCATCTCCTTCGGTCTGCATTGTTTTTTTCGCCAGTTCCAGAATGCCTTTCCTACGGTTCAATATTTCCTCTGATTAAGGTGATTTGGTATATAGATTTTGTCGTAAAATATAATCGGTTTCTAAAAGAATGTATTATATTTAAGAAAACAAAATTACACAAAGTTATTTACAGGGTATTCTAATACAACCATAAAAATACTACTACAACCCGAAGAACGTTAAAGATTAGAATAAGCTTATTGAAGTGCATGGGAATCTAAATGCCAGTGGGATTAAGTAAACAATTAGGGAATGGTATTGAATGATACGGAGCTGCAGACCTCTCTTAAAAAATATTTCGGATTTTCTTCATTTAAGGGCCTACAGGAACCAGTTATAAAAAATGTTATCGCAGGGAATAATACCTTTGTTATTATGCCCACGGGAGGCGGGAAATCGTTGTGCTATCAACTACCCGCGCTGATTAAAGAGGGAACTGCCATCGTGGTTTCACCTCTGATCGCCTTGATGAAAAATCAGGTAGATGCCCTTAGGGGGATCTCATCAGAAGAAGGAGTGGCACATGTTCTCAACTCCTCCCTGAACAAGTCTGAAGTTAAACAGGTTAAACAAGACATTGTCGATGGGGTCACCAAGTTGCTCTATGTAGCCCCGGAATCCCTGACCAAGGAAGATTATATCGAATTTCTTCAATCCGTAACCCTGTCTTTTGTCGCTATAGACGAGGCACATTGTATTTCGGAATGGGGTCACGATTTCAGACCTGAATACCGAAACCTGAGGTCGATTATAAACCGGCTGGGAGAAAATATACCTATCATAGGTCTCACCGCTACGGCAACTCCCAAGGTACAGGAAGATATCATCAAAAATCTAGACATTCCGGACGCTAAACTTTTTAAAGCTTCCTTTAACCGGCCCAATTTATTCTACGAGGTACGTCCTAAAACCAAAAATGTAGATGCTGATATCATCCGCTTTGTAAAGAAAAACTCCGGAAAATCAGGAATTATCTATTGCCTTAGCAGGAAAAAAGTAGAGGAGCTAGCTCAGGTGCTCCAGGTGAACGGAGTAAGTGCAGTGCCCTATCACGCCGGATTTGACAGCAAGACCCGCTCCAAATACCAGGATATGTTCCTTATGGAAGATGTAGATGTCGTAGTCGCAACTATCGCTTTTGGAATGGGTATTGACAAACCCGACGTTAGATATGTTATCCACCATGATATTCCCAAAAGTATTGAGAGCTATTACCAGGAAACCGGTAGGGCAGGAAGAGATGGAGGGGAAGGACACTGCCTAGCTTTTTATTCTTACAAGGACGTGGAAAAATTAGAAAAATTCATGTCCGGAAAACCTGTAGCAGAACAGGAGATCGGAAACGCTTTGTTGCACGAAATAGTGGCTTACGCCGAAACCTCGATTTCCCGTAGAAAGTTTATTCTACACTATTTTGGGGAGGAGTTTGATGAGGTAGAGGGTGAGGGCGCCGATATGGATGACAATGCCCGTAATCCGAAAGAAAAAGAAGAAGCTGGGCATAATCTGGTAAAATTGATAGAGGCGATTCAGGGAACGAATGAAAAATTCAAATCCAAGGAGATTGTAAAAACACTGATCGGTACCACCAATGCCCTCATTGCATCACATAAGATTGAGGGAAAGGATATATTTGGAAGCGGGTCAGACCAACCAGAGGAATACTGGATGGCATTGATCCGACAAGCTTTGGTAGCCGGCTTGCTAAAAAAGGAAATTGAACAATACGGAATCCTGCGTGTTACAGCTGCAGGTGAAGAGTTCCTGAAAAATCCCGTTTCATTCATGATGACCAAAGATCATGTATACAATGAAGAGATGGATAACGCTATCGTAAGTGCAGCTAAAAATTCGGCCGGGGTGGCAGACGAACGCCTCCTTAGATTATTGAAGGATCTTAGGAAGAAAGAAGCTCATAAATTAGACGTGCCGCCATTTGTGGTTTTCCAAGACCCTTCCCTAGAGGACATGGCCTTGAAATATCCTATTTCAATGGAAGAAATGATCACCATTCACGGGGTAGGGGAAGGTAAGGCACGTAAATACGGCCGCCCGTTTCTCAAAATGATAGCAGACTATGTAGATGAAAACGATATTATTAGGCCCGATGACCTTGTCGTTAAGAGTACAGGGGCAAATTCCGGTCTTAAATTGTATATCATACAGAATGTAGATCGAAAATTACCCCTGGATGACATCGCTGCTGCCAAGGGTCTGGAGATTCCAGAATTGGTCAAGGAAATGGAGCAAATTGTTTTTAGTGGAACGAAACTTAATTTAGCGTACTGGATAGACGAAATTCTCGATGAGGATCAGCAAGAGGAGATCCACGAGTATTTTCTGGATGCCGAGACGGACGATATAGAGGAGGCCTTAAAAGAGTTTAATGGGGATTACGAAGATGAAGAGCTAAGGCTCTATCGCCTTAAGTTCATGAGCGAGGTAGCCAATTGATCACCTCTTAAATTATAAAAAAAACCCCGGGAACTTCCCGGGGTTTTTTTGTTTAAAAATCATTGAATTCTCCAGCTGAGATAAAGGCGATGATTGCACCAAAATAAAGGATGAAGAAAAGGAGATAACATATCGATAATGCCAGACCAACATAGGACAGAACTCTCCCTGTTTTGACATTTTCGTATCCCGTATACATTCCGGGGTTTTCGTTGTAGAGTCGTTCTGCCTTTCCGGCACTGTTAAGACCTAAAATGGTGAAAATAATTCCAAAAGGTCCACAGCAAAGTAAGGTGAGAACAACCGAGAGAATTCCCATGGTTAGGGCGTTGCTGGCCCCCGGCAGTGATTGTTGATTCATATTTGTTTATTTGTTGGTTATTCTTCGACACCAAATTGCTCCATGATTTCCTGCGATTGTCTCATGGCTTCTTCCCATCCGCCCATCGCATAGATGCTATAGATCATATACAAAAGGAATAGAATACCGAGTACCAGACCTATTATGACTAGTATTTTGGCCGTTTTAAGCTGACTGTGGTTAGAATAGAGTTCTGGATTTTCCAGAAAAGTCTTTTCATCTTTCTTAACCAGAAAGAGACCTATTCCCGACATGATAATAGCGGGAATACCGTAGAAACAGCAACAGAGATAAGATAAAATTGCCAGGACAATGGCTATGGTTACATTAGGTAGTTTTTGTTGTTCCATAAAGAGTTAGTGGTTATATTAATTTAATAAGAAAATTTATAAGGATCAGCAGTACACTTGTAATCATCAGAGTAATACTGATTTTATTGGCAAATTTTATTTTAAAAAATTGATCGAGCACAAGAAAACCAAATAAGCCGAGGATGGGATATATGGCAGGGTACATTTTAAAGGCAGCGAGAAAATCGCCCTGAATCAAAAACAATACAGATCGCTGTATACCGCAGCCCGGGCAGTCAATGCCCAATACTTGTTTACTTAGACACGGAAGCATCAGGTCTTTGGCAGCAAATAAAATCAGAACCAGGTTCACCGGAAAAGTTTAAGATTCTCAGTCCGAAAAATACTATTATTTTTAAGCAATGAAAATAAAATCTGAGTTTTATTTTCGGGGTAAAATGGCGAAAATCAAAGAAGGAGACCGGATACAAGTGCTCGATGATTCCATCGAAGGCACCGCCGTGCGTATTGATGGCGATACCGTCACGGTGCTAACCGAAGAGGGGTTTGAACTTGATTTTAGTCTTAGGGAGGTACTGGTGGTAACAGATCATCACCAAATCGACGTCAGCTCAGATGAAGTGAGGGAAGCTAAAAAGGAAAAGGAGATACCCGGTAAACGAAAAAAAAAGGCTGTAAAGCCCAAAGAGCGCAATGCTCCCAAAATGGAGGTCGACCTGCACATCCACCAATTGGTGCCCAGCACGAAGGGGATGAGCAACTACGACATGCTCACCATACAAATGGAAACGGCAAAGCGACAACTCAATTTCGCCATTAATAAACGAATAAGGAAGGTGGTTTTTATCCATGGCGTAGGCGAAGGTGTATTGAAAGAGGAGCTGTATTATCTCTTCCGAAGACATTCGAATATCACCTATTACGATGCAGACTACCAGAAATACGGCCTCGGGGCAACCGAAGTCTATATCCATCAAAACGTAACGGAATAGGGCTTAATCCTGAGTAGTCACTACCCCAAAGTCGTTTATACTGGTGTCCGTAATCCGCTCGCCCTGACTATTGAGCAAACTGACATCGCGCAGCAAAATGGTATGTTCATAGAGCGTGGTATCACTGGCATTTTGCACGGTATTGATCAGTACTTCACCACTTATAGCCTCTATTTCTTCAATAACCGTCGGGTCTGTTGCAGGGATCTCGTCACAAAAATAACCCTGACTTACAGTTCCGCTAAATACCCGATAAAGAAGGGAGCTTTGTCCCGGGAGGGTACTTACTATAGTATCGGAGGATGCTTCGTTGGCGAGGATACCGTTTTGAAGATCGAGGATCAGGGCTTCGTCTCCATTGATCTTAAAAAAAACAGTAGTTGCCGTAGTAATAGTTGATTCGCAGGTTTGGATGGAAACATCATCAAAATCTATGGTTTCAATTTGTAGGTCACCATCGTTGCAATTCCACAGTAGTATAGCGATAAGGAATGGAAGGATTCTTTGCATGTGACAAATTTAAGGCAATATAGAAGTAATTTCCTATTGGAATGTCTGCGCTTATCAAAGAATTTATTTTATTTTCCTGTATTTTTGAAGTTGTTCAAATGAAGATTGAATATGAAACACGTCTATCTAGATAATGCTGCCACCACGAGGGTGAGGGATGAGGTAATTGAAAAAATGCATTCAGCTCTGGCCAATTGCTATGGGAACCCTTCATCAACGCACGGTTTTGGAAGAACAGCAAAAACAGCTATAGAAACTGCTCGTAAGAGCATTGCCAAATACCTCAATGCACATCCTTCGGAGATCATTTTTACTTCAGGGGGAACTGAGGCCGACAACATGATCTTGAGATGTGCGGTTCGCGATCTAGGGGTAGACACCATCATCACCTCCCGAATTGAACATCACGCAGTTTTACATACTGTTGAAGAACTGGAAGTTGAGTGTGGGGTTAAAATCTGCTATGTAAGATTACAGGCTAATGGTAATCCCGATATGGATCATCTCAAAGAATTGCTGGAGCAGGAAAAGGGAAAGTTGCTTGTTAGCTTAATGCATATCAACAATGAAATTGGGAATAAAATCGATATACAGGCTATCAGCGAACTGTGTAAGGATCACAATGCTCTCCTGCATTCCGATACGGTACAGTCTATTGGTCATTATACCTGGGATGTTCAAAAAACTCCTATCGACTTTATGACGGCGGCGGCTCATAAGTTTCACGGCCCAAAGGGGGTGGGGTTTGCCTATATCCGAAAAAATTCTGGCCTTAAACCAATGATCGTCGGTGGGGCGCAGGAACGCGGTTTTCGGGCAGGTACAGAACCATTTCACAATATTGTAGGTTTGGAAGAAGCCTTTTTATTGGCCTATGACAATCTGGAAAAAGAGCAGGAATACGTTTCCTCCTTAAAGAAATATTTTATTCAATCTGTAAAAAAAGCCTTTCCCAAAGCCGAGTTCAACGGATTGTCAGGTGAGATGGAGCAAAGCACCTATACCCTTGTCAATGTGCGCTTGCCCATATCTCAGGAGAAAGCACTGATGTTGTTATTTCATTTGGATATCAAAGGGATCGCCTGTTCAAAGGGAAGTGCTTGCCAGTCTGGAAGTGACGCCGGTTCTCATGTGCTTACTCAGCTCCTTACCCCTGAGGAATTAAAAAGCCCATCGCTGAGATTTTCATTCTCCATTTACAACACGCGGGAAGAAGTAGATTATACCATTGAAGTGCTCAGGGAATTCAGTAAAGACGAGAAGGCACCAATGATTACTTAGCGCTCTTTGTCGTAGGGAAATTTTCTCGTCGCCTTTTTCATCATAGACTCAATAAGATCGGTGGTGTTTCTACCCGATTTCTTATTGATTTCTTTCTCGTACTTCCACAACAATTTACCGGTGTTTCCATCACTAACTTTTATTCCTATTCTGCCGTAATTAGCGTCGCCAAGTATATAGTCAATAAAACTAAAGTCACGGGAAACTCCTTCGGAAAGAAGAATATTCAAATCCAAATTTCCACTGACAATACCATCTACCCCTAAAATTTCACTCAATTGTTTTATAGTGTAGGTATCAATATTGGCATATGTGACATTGCTCTGGGCCAGGATAGCATTGGTGTTTTTAGTGTTTTGAAAATCGACGGAGAATTTTTTTCTGCGTTTACCGCGTCCAAAATACGTTTCAAGGGCATCCTGTACGGCATATCCTTCCCGTTCTTCCAGACGGATTAAATCAGTTTCATTGACATCTTTCTTTAGATCGAGGTTGGTAAAAAAAGGAATAATAGCCAATACCTTGTGGTTTTCACTTAAAGCTTCGAATTTTTCACTCTGGTAGATGTTTTTCTGCCCATAAGAGAAAAACAAATGAAGAAGAAAAATTGATGTTAGAATCCGTCTCATATATGTGATGTTCCTAAAACCGAACGCGAAGTTTTACATTAAAAATCCTTGAGGTCATAAAATTGGGTACAGCAAATTCATTCTTGCTGTCTACGTCTCTGACCCATGTATTGGTGATGGAATTCTGATTGTTAAATAGGTTGAAAATTTCAAAACCCAGTTGCAACTCCTTGAAGTTGTGTAACCAATGACCTTTAGGATACGAATGTTCTTCTTCCACAAAAATATGAGAAATTCCCAAATCTGCCCTCTTGTAATCTCTTAATCTATTCTGAAAAATATAGGGATCCGAATAACTTGGAGAACCTCCGGGAACACCCGTACTATAAAGCAGATTGAGATACATTTTTACTTTTGGTATGTTGGGAATGTAGTCCTGGAACAGGATTGCGGCCTTAAACCTTTGGTCTGATGGTCGTGATATATATCCCCGATTATCCCGGTTTTCCTCGGTTTTAAGATACCCCAGGCTAATCCAGGACTCTGTACCCGGAACAAAAGCACCAAAGAGTCTGAGATCGGCCCCGTAGGCATAAGCCTTGGCATCGTTATTGGCCACATAACGAATCCGTACATCTTCTAAGGTGTACGTATTTACATCCCAAAGTGATTTATAATAAACTTCCGTTCGCAGATTAAAAGGTCGGTCCCAGATTCTAAAACTTTGCTCAGAACCCAAAACGAGATGGAAGGCTTTCTGGGCTTTAACTTCAGGGGCGATACTGCCCTCGGCATTGCGTAATTCCCTGTAAAAGGCAGGCTGTTGATAGATGCCTGTAGAAAGCCTGAAGACAACGTCTTTTTGCCAATCAGGTCGTAATAAAAGTTGGGCTCTGGGACTTAAAATAAATTGAGTATTTTTTTCAAATCCTCTACCCCTAAGGGTCCATAGCTGGGCTCTGACTCCAAAGTTATACCTCAACCTATTCCTGCCAAGTGGAGTGCGATTTCCGAACTGCACATAAGATATATAGCGCTGGGTTTGTGTTTGATTTCTCGCATTAACACCGTTATAGGCTACCAGAGGGGCCACAAAAGGCTCTTCAGGTTGGTTATTGATGAACTCCTCTCTCGGCGGACGAATAAAAAACCCTGCAGAATCAATAAATTCAGATTCACGAATCTGATCCCTCACATCTTCGTAAACATATTTTAACCCCCAGGATAGAAGGGATTTTTTCATCCTTAATTCGCCCCGGTGAGCCACCGTGTGGATCAGGGCATCGAGATCATTTCTCGATCGGTTGTACTGAGAGCCAATCCCTCTGGAGGATGTTACTGCGCCAAGGTTTCCGCCCCCAAGATCGGTATCTATCTCGCCCAGTTCGTATTGCGCAACTACATCAGAGTATTCTTCTTCTGTAGTATGATATAGAGAGGTAGAGAACTTAAGCTTCAGGGCATCACTGGAAAAAATATCGGCTTTAATAGCTCCCAAAGCAGTGGTAAAGGTATTCTCTTCCTTTCCGAGATAAAAAATCTGCAGGGCTTGGGGGTTGGCTATTGTACCAAAATTTGTCTGTCTGGAGACCGGGGTATTCGATATTGATTCCGACCCAGATTTCCGAGGAAATGTAACTGAAAGCGCGATGTTACCCGATACGTTATAAAACTCTGCAAATCAACGAAGACCGGATTAAAATTGGCTTTGGTCTGCTGACTGTTCAAAAACAAGCTGTTATTCCTATACCGGAAGCCTGTAAGCGTTGTTAATTTTCGATTATCCGAAACCGTTTCCAATGTGGAACTAAGGCCTAATAAACTAGCTTCTGCCTGAAGGGCGAAACGGGTAGGGGTCTTGTATTTAATATCTAGAACCGAGGATAACTTATCTCCGTATTTTGCCTGAAAGCCTCCTGGAGAGAAATATAAACTTTCAACCATATCACTGTTGACAAAGCTAAAACCCTCCTGTTGGCCCGATCGGAGCAGAAAGGGTCTGTAAACTTCAATATCGTTCACGTATACCAGGTTTTCATCAAAATTTCCTCCCCTTACCCCGTACTGCGTGCTGAGCTCGTTGTTGGAGGCGACTCCCGGTAAAAGTTTGAGAAGATTTTCTATTCCCGCATTGGCTCCGGGAATTTTTTGAGCCACTTCCGGAGAAAGATTGCTGATCCCGGAGACTGTTCTTTCGCCAAGAGCTGAAACTACCACACTATCAATTTGTACGGTATTGGCTTTCATCACAGGATTAAAGCCAAAAACCTGATTGGTGGTAAGGACCAGATCTCTTAATTCAATTATTTGATGACTTAGATGCGAGAAGGTGACGGTGATGGCCTCATCTGCCCTAACTTCAAGGAGGTAAAAACCGTTGGAATCTGAGGTAGTCCCCCTTTGGCCCTCCTTAATGTTGACATCCCGCAGGGGTAGATTCTGTTCATTCAGAATAACACCTGTAATCGTAGCTGTTTGCCCATTTGCGGAAAAGGCAACGCACAGCAATGCGCCGAACATAAGTAGCCTGAGGAAGTTCAATAGCCTATTTTCTGTAAAAACTACTGGTAAAGGTAGTGGAATTCCCAACATTATCGGTGACCACCACCTGGAGGTTACACTGCTTTTTGTCCAGAATTATATCGTCAAAGTTATAGGTCAGGGTTCTGGTCTTTGGTTCGTATTCCATCAGAATCCATTCCCCGTTAAGAGTAGCTTCGTAGGTTTTTATCCCGCTGAGGTCGTCAGAGATGAGTAAACTCAGGTATCTGTAATTGGTGAGCCACTGTTTTGATTTAAAATTCTTTGGTCTGATCTTGGGAGGAACGGTGTCCTGTGCCAGTGTAAATGTTCCGAGGTTCCTTGTGCGGGTTGTGAAGGTATTTCCCCTTTTGTACGTCTTGGTGTAGTTTGGTTTTAATTCGTCATCCAGACGGGCGATAAAGGCATTTTTTAAAAAAGATTCCTCATAGCCTTCCGTATTGAAACTCAGGGTAAAATTCTTTTGTACCGGGATACTGTTGTTGTGGACGGTTACCGTATCACCCTTAGCCCTTAGATCGATATAAAAATCATGGTAGAAGGTATTGGCCGGAAAATACAATTTGGCCTTTCCCAGGTCGAAATTATTGGGTTTTCCAGCAACGATATAGCGTTCTGTTTTTGGAACTTCCTTCTTTTTTAGTGGAGCTTCACGACGCCCTGTTACAGGGATGAATACTTTGGTAGAATTACCGGCGAGATCCTTTAAGTTGATTTCGACCGTATAATTAAGGCCTTCTTCCACGTATATTTTACCATCGTTTTTAAGCTGCTTGTAAATACTCAGTTCATTGCCAGCCACCTTAAAACACCTCTGTATCCGCCTGCGGTATTTCGACATATACTCATAGTCGATCAGCGTATTGATCAGCCTGGTTTCCCCAAACGAAAAAGAGTCGAAATCGAAGGCGGAAATAAGCGTTCCATTCACTTTTTGTTCCAGTTCATAGAGGCCATTCTGATTCGCTGCAAGGTCCTGTCGATCATATGCCGCTACCCCGAAACCAATGATTCCGGTTGCCTTGATCTCCTCAGCGAGAAAGCTCCCATCTGCCTGCCTGCTGAAAGGGATTTGCACCCTCATTTCACTCTGGTTGACCAGCGCACCGGGCGAAAGGGGGTAGGCGTATAGTCCCTGTAGGGTAGGATTGGTGGCATCCCTGACGTCTAAGCCATAAAGCAGGGGATTCGTGGGTTTTTCCGAGACGCTGCTTCTTATTTCAAAGTGAAGGTGTGGTCCGGATGACCCCCCCGTATTACCGGTATATGCAATGAGAGAATCCTTGTAGACTTTTAATTTGCCGTATTCCGGGAAAACCTCGATCTCATAGGATCGTTTTTGATACTGTGTCTTTTTAACAAACTCCTCAATAGCCGGACTGAACTTCTGAAGATGTGCATAAACCGAAGTGTAGCCATTGGGATGTGCTACGTATAAAGCTTTGCCATATCCCCAATGTGAGACTTTGATACGTGTCACCGTGCCATCGGCTATGGCATAAATGGGGAGGCCCTGCCTTTGTTGCGTTTTAATATCAATACCTGCGTGAAAATGGTTGGATCGCAATTCTCCGAAAGTGCCTGCGAGAATCAAGGGAATGTCTAAGGGGGAACGGAAGGCATCCTTGGGAAATTTTTCCTGCCCTGAGACGAGGTGTACCAACAAAAAAGCAAGTAGGTAAATTCTTTTTTTCATAGAAAAGGGTTAGTGCGAAATTAATTAATCACGATCTAACTCAGAAAAAAACTCGAAAGTCATTTTACAATTCACTGTCGAAAGGCCTAATAATCACTGTTTCCTATTCCTACAGCTACTAATGCCAAATATCGTCAGTAATAATTGGAAAAACTATTGCGAAGTCGTCAAAGGTATGTTAACTTTGTTTGAAAGCATTGATGTTGGCCTATGAGCGAATTGGTTGAAATCGTTGATTCACTTGAGAATAAAATCAGTAAATTACTGCACAAGTTAGAATTGCTCAGCCAAGCTAAAGGAAAACTTGAGGAGGAACTGCTGGAGATGAAGCAGAGCCACGAAGCCACAAAGAATTCCGTGCTGGAATGGGAGGAGAAATTCGAATCCCTGAAAATGGCAAACACGATGTTGGGCAGTGAAACAAATAAAACAGAAGCCAAGCTCAAAATAAATACATTGATCAGGGAGATCGATCATTGCATCACACAGCTCGCTGAATAATGGACTCATAATATGGCCGAGAAGCTTAAAATTAAGTTGTCGATAGCAGATAGGGTATATCCCCTGACGATTGATCCGAGCCAGGAAGAAGGTTTGCGAAAGGCAGCCAAAAATATTGAGCAACTCGCTAAAAAGTTTGAGCAAAACTATGCGGTTAGAGACAAACAAGACGTATTGGCCATGTGTGCCTTGCAATTTGCCTCTAAAATAGAGCAGCGTGGTTTAGACAAAATGGAGGATACCAGGGAAGTAGTAGAGCGTTTGACCGCTTTAGACGAACTGGTGAATCAGAAGCTTAGCATAAAATAAGTTCTTTAACATATATCAAAGTTACTGCCCACATTGGTAATTATTTTTGACAAACTCAACACTAATTTGTTTAAAAAGGGTGAGTTTAGATTGTAAAAGCAAGCCTTCTCGTAAAGGATCCTTGAGCAGTCTGTTAGCCCTAAACCTGTTTACAGGAGTTTGTACAAAACTTCCATCAATGTGGGCTTTTTTTATTCTTTTTTCTAAAAATGGAAGGGAATAGAATCTCCGGGAAAGGCCGCTTTATAGACGAGCGACTTTGGATTTTCCCGATCAATATCAGAAAGGCTCGACCTTTCTAAAACAAAATTAACTCATGGATACCACAACAATAATTATAGCAGGAGCCGCAGGATTGCTCATAGGCTTTATCATAGCTAAATTCCTCGAAAAAGGGAAGGCTTCTAAGACTTTGGCAACAGCAAAGAAAGACGCAGCAGCACTCCTAAAAAATGCAGAAGTTGAAGGAGAGAATATCAAAAAAGATAAAATTTTCCAGGCGAAGGAAAAGTTTCTTGAATTAAAAGCTGAACATGAAAAGGTGATCATCAACAAGGAAAAGAAGATCTCCGAATCTGAAAAACGAACCCGAGATAAAGAATCTCAGGTAAGCAGTGAATTAGCCAGAAACAAAAAGCTAAATGAGCAATTGGAAGACAAGATCAAGGATTTTGACCACAAGCTCGAAGTCTACGAAAAGAAACAGACCGAAGTAGAAAAACTACATAAGAGTCAGGTACAGCAACTCGAAGTCATCTCAGGTCTTTCGGCTGAAGAGGCAACCAATCAATTGTTGGAATCCTTAAAGGAAACTGCTAAATCGGATGCCATGGCTTTTATGCAATCCACTTTGGAGGAAGCCAAACTCACCGCGCAGCAGGAAGCGAAGAAAATTGTGGTCAATACGATTCAGCGTATCGGCACAGAAGAAGCCGTGGAAAATTGTGTTTCCGTCTTTAATCTGGAATCAGATGATGTCAAAGGACGAATTATTGGTAGGGAAGGAAGAAATATCCGCGCCCTGGAAGCGGTTACAGGAGTTGAGATCATCGTTGATGACACCCCTGAAGCCATAATTCTATCGTGTTTTGATTCCGTTCGCCGGGAGGTTGCAAGGTTATCGCTTCACAAGCTGGTTACTGACGGACGTATTCATCCGGCCCGAATAGAAGAAGTGGTTCGAAAAACCGAGAAACAGATTGAACAGGAGATCGTCGAAATTGGAAAGAGGACAGTAATAGACCTAGGGATTCACGGCTTACATCCAGAATTAATCAAGGCTGTCGGGCGAATGAAATACAGATCTTCTTACGGACAAAACCTATTACAGCACTCGAGGGAAGTCGCTAAATTATGTGGCGTGATGGCTGCAGAATTAGGCCTCAACCCAAAGTTGGCAAAAAGGGCCGGACTCCTGCACGATATCGGAAAAGTTCCCAATACTGAAAATGAATTAGAAACACCGCACGCCATCCTGGGGATGCAATGGGCTGAAAAATTTGGTGAGAAACCCGATGTCTGTAATGCGATCGGGGCACACCACGATGAGATCGAGATGAAAACCCTGATTTCTCCAATCGTTCAGGTTTGTGATGCGATTAGCGGGGCAAGACCGGGAGCGAGAAGGCAGGTACTAGATTCTTATATCCAACGACTCAAAGACCTGGAGGATATCGCCTTTGGCTTTGGCGGAGTCCAAAAAGCTTATGCAATCCAAGCTGGGAGAGAGCTAAGAGTCATTGTGGAAAGCGAGAAAGTAAGTGATGAAAAAGCGGCACAGCTTTCCTTCGAGATCTCACAGAAAATACAGACCGATATGACTTATCCGGGGCAAGTTAAGGTAACAGTTATCCGGGAAACCCGTTCGGTTAATGTAGCGAAATAACAGCCCTCTATTAAAGGCTTTCTTCACCCGTATGTTGCAGGTAAAATTTCCATACCTCATGGGCCACATCCCTGCCCAATTGCAAACCGGCTACATTATCTGCTTGTATATGATAGCCACCCATCACACGTGAAATACCGGCCATTTCAGCAGTTTTGGTGAAGGTTGGAAACTCAAGAACAACTGTATCTCCGAGATTCTCCGGTTCCGTCAGGGCACCCGCAACCAGGGTTACCCGTTCTCCAAATTCGTCGCTTCCCGTCCAAAGTTTCAAGGCTTCTGCACAGGCCCCACTGATGGTGCTGTGACCGGAAACATAACTCGGAAATGGCGGGCAAAGAAAGGTTTCCGGCGAATAAGGCCTCCATTTTTTCCCTTCTATTTGCATCATACCTTTTCCTTCACCTCCCCAGGCCTTGATAATTTCATTCTCATAATATTGATGAACTAAAGCATAAGGACGGGCATAGTCATAAAACATTTTGGAATCCCATGAGGCGATAAAGGCATCCATAGCCACTACCTGATTTAAAAAATACATTTTCACATCATCGTCCAGGCTGTGCTTATCTCTGCGGGAGACATCCTGTGCAAACTTCAGCCAGTGCCCGGCTTGCTGAACCGACTGGGGTCCGTCACGCATAAATTCGACAAGAGCCTTATCGTGATCAGTTAAGTTGGCTTGCAAACTGATTACTTCTGCCACTTCTTCCTCCAATTGAGCACTGCCAATCTGAGGGGGTGGACCGGGTCTGAACTGGTCAGCAGATTTAAGACCTATAGGTTTTACCTTGTCCCAGAACGGAGTAAGACAACCCGGTGCGTAAAAACCTCCCTTCCCATCAGAAAAGTATTTGGGTTGCCACCGGTTGGGATCTACGTTGAGGTCTGCTGAGTTTATGGGTTCATAGCCAACATAATTATGATAAGCTTGCCCGTTGGATCCTTCTTCCTCTCCGTATTGATTGGCACCATCATTTTTTCGGGCCTTGATCACGGCTTTCGCCGCCAGGTTCCCTATCCCTACGGCAGTTGTTGGATCAAGGGATTCATCAGCCGGATCGAGCTCTAGTTCTTTCATGAATTCTGAAAAAAGCACTACATCCGAATAATAGTACTCACTCATGGTACGAAATGCCGCATAACTAATAGCAATTTGCTTATTTTTTAGGGTGCGCTCTTCTTCCGGCATTCTGGAAACTTCGCTCAAATACACAGGAATGGCTTTTTCGTCAAATCGACTCCACGCGTCGAAAACTGCTGTCCAAATCAGACCCAGGTACCTTGAGGTGATCGTCGGTCTGGGATTAAATCGTTCTGTATCCAATGCGGTTGCCTGCAGGGATAATTGCCCCCATTGATAGGCCAGATTTTCACTGCCTAGTGGTTCTGAGATAGAATCTTCGGAGGTCTTTGTCCTGCACATCGTGGTAACAAGACAAAGAGCGATGAGTATAAATATCTTCTTCATTTAAAATCAGATTGGTAATAAAAATGGTTGTAACGGCTGTGTGCTCTAAATTAAAAATTTCCGTTAGTACAGAAAAAGAAATTACTTTCTAAATAGTACCCTTATTCCAATAGCCGGCCCTATTGCGAGAACAACATAGATCCATGTATTCGAAAAGCTGCTTTGTAAAGTATTTAAAATTTGAATGCTGAAGATCGTAATAGCGAATCCAATGCAGTTGACCAGGGTGAGGGCTGAACCTTTTAATGGCCCCTCTGCATACTGAGCTACCAGGGTAGAGAATAAAGGAGAGTCTGCAATCACTGCCATTCCCCACAACATTAGAAACAGTAGGAAAACAATTTCCGAAGGTTGATAGAAGAAAACGGGAGAAGACAAACAACAGATACAGGAGATCAATAGAGAACCGGAAGCTGTTTTCTTTACGCCCAGGCGTTCAGAAGTTATTCCTCCGATCACGCACCCCAGGCTGCCAATTCCAATAATAATGAATGACCAAAGGGAAGTAGACAGCACTACTCCGTGACTATCATTAAAAGTCAAAATCATGACAGGAACAAATGCCCAAAAGGCGTAGAGTTCCCACATATGCCCAAAATACCCTATGGCAGCTTTTCGAAGCTTTACATTTTTAAAAATTGTAAATGCCCTGAGTAATTTCATTTGTTGTGCCGGTCTCCTGAAAGGTCCGTCGGGTACACACCATACAATGATAATACCTCCTGTCATTGCAAGCAAACTAGTTGTAATGATCACCCATTTCCATTGAGCAAAGAGGGTGCTCCCTGCTAACAAATGAGGCAGGGCCGTACCCAATACAAGAGCACCCACGAGAAAAGACAATGATTTCCCGAGTCCTTCCTTAAAATAGTCTGCTGCGATTTTCATTCCCACCGGGTAAATTCCGGCCAGGAAGAAACCTGTCAGGAACCTCGAACCCAAAAGACTAAATAGACTATTCCCTTCCCAAAGCATACCAAGGTTAAAAATTGCGGCCAGCAGGGAGGAGAAAAAGAACACTTTAGAAGGGGAGTAACGATCGGCTATCATCAGGGTGGCATAAACCAGAGTACCAAGTATGAACCCAAACTGTACTGCCGAGGTAAGATGCCCAAGGGCCTGTGAATTAAGGTTGAAATCGGAAATTAATTCATCTAAGACCCCGTTTCCGGCGAACCAAAGTGAGGTGCAGAAAAATTGAGGCACTACAATTATCGGAAGGAAATATTTCTTCTGCATCCTCTGAAACTCCAATTTAGGCAGAGAGATAATTCTTTAAATTTCCATGCAGGAAGTACTCCCAACCCCCTATACAACTTTCCCTTTTAAATTCCGGAATTCCTGGAGGAAAGTCCTCCTGAACCCATACAGTCAGAACCAATTCGCTTTGGTGGTCCGTTCCTGAAATCTCAAAAGTTGAGGTCGATGATCCGGGATATTCCTCAAAATGCCAGCTGTAAGTAATTTTTTCTCCCGGTACAACTTCTGTCACCTCCCAAATATGGGTAAAAGTTCGGTCTTCGGAATTAACTTTAAAAGAGGTCTTAAATCCCTTCCGTGCTTCAAAGGCTTCCAGCATTTCAAAATACCAGTTTTTCATTTCAGGGAGATGGGTAAGCGCCTTCCATAAAGTTGCAGTGCCTATATCAAAGGACGTCTTAATGACAATTGGTGGATCCGACTTCTTCATTCTTTTAGTTTACTGCGCATGCAGATCGATCATTGTTAAAAAATCATAAATCTGCGATTAAAACCAAACCCTGGCTATTTGTTTCCGTAAGTAAGGTGAATTCTAAAATTAAACAAATTATTATGAAAATCTTTAAAATGATTCGATTGGCAGCTGTAGCTGTATTAGTGTTAACTGCAACGTCAATGACTGCGCAAGATTCCATGATGTCCCAAGAAACCAAAATGGTGGGCGGCGCTGAAATGTATCCATCAAAGGATATAATTTCGAATGCCGTAAATTCTAAGGACCACACTACTTTGGTAGCCGCTGTTAAGGCAGCTGGCTTGGTAGAAACCCTACAGGGTGATGGCCCATTCACGGTTTTTGCTCCTACAAACAAAGCTTTTGAAAAGTTGCCCGAGGGTACCGTAGCAACACTATTGAAACCCGAAAACAAGTCGACTCTTCAGTCGGTTCTTACTTACCACGTTCTCGCCGGAAAATTTAGTGCTACTAAGATTGTTGAGGCCATCAAAAAAGGAAAGGGGAAGGCCACATTCACTACAGTAAATGGTGATACTTTAACAGCGATGTTAAAAGGAAAGAAAGTACAATTAAAAGATGTTGCCGGGAATATTTCAACAGTATCGATAAGCGATGTTAATCAGTCCAACGGGGTGATACACGTAGTTGATACCGTCGTTTTGCCGGTTATGTAATTTTCTAAGGATAATTTTAGTTGTTTGGTTGGTTATTTTTAGTGGAACCGTCGGTGCCTTGTGCATCGGCGGTTTTTTTATTAAAAAGTATCAGATTTCTTCTCCAAACATGATCCGGTGCCCGTCTATAGTGCGTATTCCAAATTCTCTTTGCCCCCAGGGCTGGTCTTTAACCGGATGGAGAATTTCAACTTCGGCCCTCAGATATTCCTGGTAAAGCTGATCAATTCCCTCGACTTCAATATACGCAAAGTAGGAATGATTCTCAGTTTCGAATGCCGATCGATCATCAGGGCATTCTCCCAGCATGACAAAGAGAGAATCCCGGACCAAAAAATGCCAGCCATCTCCATGCCATACACTTTTAAGGCCTAGTTTGTTCTGATAATAATCCACGGACTCAGACAGCTTCTTCACCGCGAGCACGTATCGATTCCCAGTCATTTCAGGTGCCTTATCATCCTCCATGGATTTATTTTTTAATGGCTTACAGATCTGCCCAAAAGTCTATTCGGGAGGCTAATATTAAAGCCATTTGTTACGCTTAAAATACACCAGCATGCCCAGGGCAATTACAACCATTACTCCCAACATGATAAAATAACTGTATCGGTAATGAAGTTCGGGAAGAAAGTCGAAATTGGTTCCGTATATCCCGGCGATAAAGGTTAGGGGAATAAAAATGACCGAAAAAACGGTAAGGAACTTCATCACATCATTTAGCTTGCTGCTGATAGTAGTGTGATAGATATTAAGCTGATCGGAAAGAATCTCCCTGTAACTATCTGAAACTTCGTTGGCCTGACTAATATTATCTTCCAACTCCTTGTAGTGCACATACGTAGCCTCTTTGATAAATTCAGATTCCATTTTGGCAAGGGTAAAAATCATTTCCTTCGCAGGTTTTATGCTCTTGCGCAGGAAATTCAGCTCTCTTTTGTAATTGTTGATCTCATTGATCACCACCTCATTCGGATTTAAAAGCAAATTGTCTTCGAGAGTTTCAATTTTTTCGCCTAAAACACTTAGGACATAGAGATAATTGTCGATCACAATATCTAGCAGAGCAAAAGTGAGGTAGTCTATGCCTCCGTGCCTGATCCTCCTCTTCTGTTTTCTAATCCTTTCCCTTACGGGTTCAAATACATCGCCTCGTTTTTCCTGAAAGGATATCAGGACGGTATCGGTTAAAATAATACTGAGATTCTCAACATTGATGAGGTGCGACTCTTCGTTTTGCTGTAGCATTTTGATGCTGATCAGAATACAATTGTCATATTCAATCACTCTAGGTCTTGCCTGAGTATGCATGACCTCTGCAAGTACCAGGGTTTCCAGATCAAAGGTCTCAGCTATCTCCTTCATGATAGCCGCGTTGTGCAGGCCGTCTACATTTAACCAGGTAACAGTGTCTTTTTCTTTGTATTTAAGCACATCACGTACCAGCTGAAGGGCGTCCTCCTCCAGGCTAGTTTCATCAAAATCGATGATTCGTAGAAGAACCTCGTTAGCCTTCTTCTTACCCCGGAATTTAAGGTCATCCGGGGACAAACCTATTTCCTGTTTTCCTTTTTTTATAAATCGAGCCATATTCATTCAGGTTAGTTTTTTGCTACTAATTTGAAAACCGTATGGGTTGGATCATGATAATCTACGAATTTTTTGCTTGTTTTTATCAGAAACCGCCAGGGTCAGGACTTTAGCCCAGGGATACTCCGAATAAATGGCCGATATAGGCAGTAACACCCATAGCTACTGTTCCCCAGAAGGTAATTCTCAAAATTGCTTTTTTTACGCTCGAGCCTCCTGCCCTGGCGGCATACGCCCCAAGAATAATCAGGAATAGTGTGGTGAGCACGTATTGCCAGACGATCATATAAGAGACCGGCAGCAGCATTGCAGCAATCACTGGCAATACCCCTCCAAGAATAAAAGAAGCCCCGGAAGCCAGGGCCGCTTGAAGGGGCCTGGCTCTGGTCATACTATTGATTCCCAGTTCGTCCCTTGCGTGGGCTCCAAGCGCGTCGTATTCTGTCAATTCCTTGGCTACCTTCATGGCCAGGTCTGGACTCAGTCCCCTTTGTCTGTATATCATAGCTAATTCCTCCAATTCCTCATCAGGCATATCAACGAGCTCTTGTTGCTCTCTGGCAAGGTCCGAAGTTTCTATATCAGTCTGCGAACTTACGGAAACGTACTCTCCTGCGGCCATTGACAGAGCACCGGCCACGAGTCCGGCCACGCCTGCCAGAACTATGGATTCCCGGGATGTGGATGCTGCCGCTACGCCTATAATAAGGCTTGCTGTGGATAAAATTCCATCATTTGCCCCCAGGATGGATGCACGCAGCCAACCACTTCGGCTAAGGTAGTGGTCCTCTTTTTTTGCTGAATTTTTCATGGTGTTCTATTAGCACAAGGCTTTATTCTACTTTGCCCATGAGTTCAAAGTAACATTTTATGCTGGAATTTCCTTTTTTCGGGCACTGATCTTCTCGGTCAAGGCAATCCAGAAAGGGCTGATCCCGATAGTAAGGGAGATCAGGGAGATGGTAAAATCATAAGCATAGTCTGTGAGTATCTCCAGGTTGAGAGCTGTTATACAAATGAGAAAACTCAATTCTCCGATCTGTGCCAGCATGGCACCTCCAAAAATAGCTTCCCTCCATGAGTTGTTGTACGCCTTTAATATCAGCGTATTGATGGCGTGATTCAGAAAAAAAACAGCGACGAGAACAAGGCCCAGGGGAAGGAGGTTGTCTAATAAGAAAGCAATGTTGATCTGTGCTCCGATACTGATAAAAAAAACAGCTACAAAAAGGATCCTGAACGAATGAATAGCATCGTGAATCCATCGCGTCGCCTTCCCGGCGTGCATGACCAGTCCGCCTACAAATGCCCCCAAGGCTTCCGAAATTCCGAACATCCCGGCAACAACAGCTCCAGCAAAACAAAAAAACAAGGCCAGGAAAACCTGTAACTCGTGGTCTTTCATGATCGTTTCCCTGAAGGGCAGCCAGGTGATTTCTTTCCGGATATAAATGTAAATGATGATAGAAATGATAAGGATACCTCCAAATATCTTAAGGAGAATAGACTCTGTTGAGGTATCCTCGCCTCCAAAAATTGAGATAAGAATCAGGATGGGGGCAATTGCAATATCTTGTGCCAGAAGGATACTGGACACGTTCTGACCTATCTTTTTATCCAATAGTTTTTTGTCTTCCAATATCTTGAAGATAACTGCGGAACTTGAGAGCGCGATAACAAAGCCCAGGACTATAATTCTGGTAGATTCCCATCCAAATAGCATACCTATTCCCCACACCACTCCAATGCTGAGGCTAAATTGACCCAGGGTGCCAAAAAGCGCCAGACGCCAATTACCAACGAAAGAATACAAATCGATCTCCATCCCGATAAAGAAGAACAACAGTATGATTCCAAGCTCACCTACATACCGGATAGAAGTTTCATCACCGATCAGATCAAAGCCGTGTTGCCCGATCAGCACGCCGAGAAGGATATAGGCCAGGAGGGTAGGCTGCTTTATTTTTTTCAGAAGAAAGCCCGAAACAACTACGGCCAGGCCAACGATGCAGATAAGGGTGATAGATGTGTGAAAACCGGTGAGAAAAATCAGATCCATAGTTTTAAATCAAGCGATTTATGCGAATTACAATGATGATATTATATTGATTGAATTCATAAATTTTCCTATCTCTGGCAAATGCAATTTTAGATTACCCTTAAGAAAAGAAGGTAATATAGTTGTGGAAGGTCGGAATTAATCGGCAATAATCAAATTCAATACAAAACAGTTTTGCCGCATTTTTTTGCCCTCCTTATTCCATGAAAATTGTGTAGGTGGGCTTGACTTTAGGTGATAAAAATCAGCTTCGCGCTTTTTCATTTCCCGAAGGACCAGTACATTTGGCAGATGCATATGGATCTCTTTACCATCACGGCTATTCTGGTATTCTTGTCGGCCTTTTTCGGATATATCAATGTCCGTTTTCTAAAAATGCCGAATACCATTGGGCTAATGTTTATCACCATCCTCTTTACCCTGGCTGTTTTTGCCCTGAGTTACGTAGATCCTACCTTATTGAACGCAGAGCGGTATATCTTATCGCAAATCGACTTTAAGACGGTGCTCTTGGATGTTATGCTGAGTTTTCTCCTTTTTGCAGGAGCTATGCATACCGACTTTGAACAATTGAAGAAACACCGATGGCCCATTCTGAGCTTCTCTACTTTGGGCGTAATCACTTCCACTTTCCTTGTGGGAACTCTGGTATATTATCTGCTCATCCTTTTGGGAATGAATGTTCCTTATATTCAGTGTTTGTTGTTTGGAGCATTAATATCTCCAACAGATCCAATAGCTGTACTCGGTATTCTCAAACAGGCGGGTGTGCCCAAAAAGTTAGAAACAAAAATTGTAGGCGAGTCTTTATTTAATGACGGAGTAGGAGTAGTAGTTTTTCTCACCCTCTTTGAAATAGCCTCACCTTCTGAAGAAACACTCACAGCATGGAGCGTTATCGAATTATTTGGGGTCGAGGTTTTGGGTGGACTTGCCCTGGGCTTGTTGTTAGGTTGGATAACCTATCGACTAATGAGGACAATAGATGATTATGATATTGAGGTAATTATTACCCTGGCTACTGTAATGACGGGCACAGTGATCGCCCACAAACTGCATGTCTCAGCCCCCTTGGCCATGGTGGTTGCAGGATTGCTGATCGGTAACGATCGCCTGCGGGAAAGTGCGATGTCTGAAAGTACCATCATCTATGTTGATAAGTTCTGGGAATTGATAGATATACTATTAAATACACTTCTCTTTGTGCTTTTGGGAATGGAAATATTGGTGCTCACCTATACCCCGGATTACCTTATCGCAGGACTTATTGCGATCCCGGTTGTTCTCGGCTGTCGGTATGTTTCCTTGCTGCTTCCAATCAATTTCTTTAAAAAGAAACTCGAATTTGTTCCAAGGACAGACCTTATTATGACCTGGGGAGGCCTTAGGGGTGCCATATCCATTGCACTGGCGCTCGGACTTACCGAGGCGATGAACAGGGATCTATTTTTATTGATTACTTACGTAGTGGTCGTCTTTTCGATTATCGTTCAGGGTCTAACCGTTGGCAGATTGGTGAAAAAGGTGGCGGGGTAACTACTTGCCATTGCGGGTCTAAGACAAAAATAAATTGCTTCTTATTTAATCAATCTCAGCGCTTCTCTTTTGCTAAGCGAATGTAGTTGGGTTGCTTCAACAAATTGGGAGACCCAAATCGGGTTGGTTTTGCTGTATTCCCTTAGGATCCAACCTATGGCCTTATTGATGAAGAACTCTTTAGATCCGGTAAGATAGTGAATGGTATCGGCCAGGAACTCAGTGTCTACCTCTGCCTTGTACTTTAATTGGAAGAGGAGTACAGAGCGTTGCAGCCAAATGTTCCCAGTGCCTAGCCATTTACTTGTAATCTCGGTTCTTTGTTCCGGGAAGGCTTTAAAATAATTACCTACAAGGTTGGCAGCAATAAAGTCTACGGTATCCCACCAGGATTTGTGCGTTATTAGGTTCTCGAAGAGAAGGTAATCCTCCTTGGCTACCACTTTTAGTTTTTTTTTCGCCAATTCCTGGGCCATATAGTGATTCTCCCGTTCAGGAAGTTTCCAAAGTTTAATGACCAATTCTTTTATGTCGGAGCGCAGCGGCGGGAGGTGTTTTCTAAAAAGTTCTTTCTGGATATCCCTTCTAACGGGCGACTTAAGGCCATAAAATTCAAATTGATCCCGCATATAGGCTTTTTGGCCATGGGCAACTGCCGGATCACCCTCCTTTTTACAGCGCTCTACCCATAGGTTCAAAAAAGTTAATACATCAGAAGTTGCCAAGATCTTGATAATTTCCCTTCAATTCAAATATAGGCATTGAGAACCAGAGACCTTTTCACTTCCATTAGACAGGAACATTATAGTTTACGGCCGAATCATTCTTTTTTCTAATTTTATACAAAATCAACCGATGACCGATAATCACCGATGTAAGAATTGCGACAGTAAACTGGAGCCCTCTTTTGAATTTTGCCCAAAGTGCGGGCAGGAAGTCTCCGATAATCTCACTTTCGGGATACTTTTCAGTAAGACGATCAGCGATTATTTTTCTGTGGATGCTCGATTCTTCAGAAGTTTTATTCCTCTTATGTTCAAACCGGGGGTACTTGCCCGGAAATTTGTCGATGGTAAAAGACTGTCTTATTTGCACCCTGCCCAGTTTTACCTGTTTATCTCCGTACTCTTTTTCTTTCTTTTTTCCTTTAACATCCGCAAAGCTGATAATGAGATGTCTGAAGCACTGAAAAAGGGAATGGACCAATCCCAGGCTGAGATTGTTGCAGACAGTATTCGATTGCGGCCTCAGGATTCCATTCAATTGGCTAAAGCCAAGGATATGCTCCTGAAAAATAAAGACAAGTGGGGGATATCGGATGATGATATGAATGTTATTGATTCCGTAATGACCGAAACTGCAGAGAGTCCCGGGGGCATCAATACCGGAATGACCTTTGATTTTGACAAAGATGTTCTGGATTCCCTGATTGCTATCAATGCTCCACAGGACGAGAAGCTAAAAGCGATGGGAATGGAAGATGACGCCAGCGGCTTTAATCGCAGGTTCTATGAGCAGATGCTTAAATTCTATGTGCAACGGGGAGGAGGAATCCTAACGGCCTTATTTGATACTATTCCCATCGCAATGTTTTTACTAATGCCAATATTTGCAATTTTATTAAAGATATTTTATTGGAAACGCGGAAGTTTTGCCCATCACATGGTTTTCAGTTTCTATTTCTTCACCTTTTTATTTACTGCTTTATGTATTGTGATCCTGGCGAATAAAATAGTTGAAGTGCCGGTTTGGTTGGAAGTACTTCTAACTTTTTCTTACCTCTTTTATTTGATCCTCGCACTGCGAAATTTTTATCGCAGCAGTTGGCTGGGAGCCTTCTTAAAGGCCAATATGATATCCTTTATTTACATGCTAATCATTCTCCCGGTGGCATCTATAGTCATTATTTTTATGGCCTTTATGCTTTACTAGGGACTATTCTATTTTTCGAAATACAAATAGATATACATGGCTGCGCCGAATTCGGTGGCATCTGTGGAGGTAAGTTTCCATCCATCTGCTGAGTATTTATTCAACATATCCTGTATTCCCTTTTTAGAGGATTCCATGATATGATTTCGGCCGGCGAAGAGTTTAGAGTAATAAATCAGCGTTTCAACCTTGTAATGTGTCATTGAAAAAATCTTTTTAATCCAACATAAACAGAGCATTGACCATAAATAGTTTTCCATTTTCCCAAAACCCTCTGAATAAGGGGTTGTCTACCATGTAAACCACCTGGCCACGGCCGTTATTTTCCACCCCAAAAACCAGGGTATTGGCAATACTTTTTTGCGCCTCGCTCCCCGCAAAACCAGACATTGGTTTGGTGTTTTCTTCGAGATAAGCCACGCTGCCGTATTTGAGGTATTCGTATCGGTCATTACCAAGCTTCAGGCTGAAGTAGGTATCACCGTAACCAAAGGCCAGGGGATGCGTTGGATCGACCCTTGTTTTAAAAATGGCGCCTGTGATTTGCTGCTTCATGCGTTCGCGTTGTAAATCTTCATATAAACCCGGATCATCTTCTTTTTCTTTATCGTCTTTTTCATTTTCCCTGGCTTTTATCCCGAATCCTTCTTTCCCGGCAAGAGCGTCAATGGCATTCCCCATGGCGACGAGTCGGCCTCCTTCTTTTATCCAATCCCCAATCTTATTGAGCGTTCTGTCATCGAAGAAGGAACGATAGCCCTTCCATTGGGAAGGATAAGGATATCGTATTCTGAAAGGTCTACCCTGTTAAAGTAATCTGTGTCAAGGATCGTCAATGGATAATTCAATTGTTGTTCAAAAAAGTGCCATACCTCCCCGAAACTCAAGGTAGAAGTGGGTTCACCTGAAAGGACTCCCACTTTTACAGGGTTAATCATCTTTACGTCACTGGAACCAAAATCCTTGCCTTTGTCAACAAAGCCGGTTGAAACCGCCGTTACTTCCTTATTGGGGAATTCGGCCAGGATGTTGAAGAAACTCCGCATACTTTTAGGATCCTGGTTATCGGCTTTTGTAATGATCAGACTTCCCCTTTGGAATGTTTTACCCTCCAGGGTAAATGGTAAATGGGCGGATCTTACTTTAATACCGGCACCCAGAAGTTTGGCCAAAAATCGCGCATCTTCCATGCTGTTCCAATCGGTAACATAGGCGTAAGAGTTGCCAGGTGGATTTGGAGTATTAGCATTATTTTCAACCGATGTAGCATTAATCAGACTTGTAGAGGCTATGGCATTTAATCCATAGGCATAGGGCAGGGACCAGGCAGTTATGTCATAGGTCAGGGAATCACTTAAAACGGCATCGGGTTCAAAGAGGACTTTAACCATTGTACCCTTGGTCTGGTCTGTGGAAACGATAAGGCTTTTGGAGTTCATTTGCATGCTACCGCTTTTTCCAGAGGCATAATCATAACCTTTTACCTGCCCATTAGCTCCTCTCCCGAATTCGATCTGATGTTGTTCCAACAACCTGGAAAGAGCAAGAATATGGTCTTCATTTCCATTGAGTACGTAGCTTTTGTATTTAAAATTCTTAGGGCCATAGAATTTCCTGAATTCCTCGTTGAGTTTTGTATGATTTTGAGAAGCCACTTCCACCGTTGATAGGCCTGTGGTGTGATGATGGGCTATCCTGTCTTTCAAAGTAAGGGTGTCGCCAATACTCGTTTTAACCCCTAATCCGGCACGGCCACTTCCCCCTTGTTCATAGGTCATCCCGATAGCGCCATTATAGGTAGGGTAGGTATCCCCGTAGCTGGGATAGAACAGGTCGAATCGTTCTTTGGTAAAATAAAACCAGCCATTGGCATCAAAGTACCTGGCGTGATTTCTCCCCAAAGTCTCCTGAAAAGAGCGTTGGAAAGGTGTAATCACCTCGTGAAAGGGTTCTGCCGAGGGCGCAAAGAAATACGGATTGTCAATGCCTTGCTCATGGAAATCCACATGGATATGCGGCAGCCAACGGTTGTACATCACCAGCCGTTGCCGACTCTCCACTTGAGTGAGCCAGGCCCAATCCCGATTGAGATCGAACATATAGTGGTTGGCACGTCCGCTTAACCAGCCTTCGTGGTGTTCCTTGCTGTCTGGGTTTACCTGATAGGGGGTATTTTTAAATGAATTGTAAAAGTTAACATATCGATCCCGGCCATCGGGGTTAATGCAGGGATCAATGATGACGACAGTGTTTTCAAGATAATCCTTTTTACTGGTCAGTAATTCGTAAATGGTTTGCATGGAAGCTTCTGTACTTACACTTTCATTACCGTGCACATTATAACTGAGCCAGACAATGGCTTTAGAGGCATTCCCTCCTCCTTTTGTGCTTTTCAGATGTTCAGTTCTAATTTCCTCGAGCTGTCGCAGGTTCTCCGCAGAGGAGACATAAGCCAATAGCAGGGGTCTTCTTTCGTTGGTTTTACCATAAGACTTCAATTGAACCAAATCGGGTACGGTAGCCGCCAGGTATTCGTAATATTCAACTACCTGGTGGTGTCTTGAAAACTGTGTCCCGAGCTCGTAACCCAGAAAGTCGGAGGGCGACTGAATAGTTTGAGAAAATGTAAAAAACGGGAGAACGAAAAGAAGGAATAGGAATTGTTTTTTCATAAGAATGATCTGCAATGAGAATCTCAAATCTAAGGATTTAAATTGAAATGTTCTCAGCCTCATAAGAGTGAAGATTTGGCATTAATAAAGGTGAAGATTTGGCATTAATAAAGGTGAATATTCAGGAGAATAGGGTTGTTCGTATCGCAAATTTGGTATCAGGATGGAAATTGAAACAACTTAACGTATTTTTAGGAATTGAAAAATGCCAGAACCTTATCTTTGGAAGGCAGTAACCCATCAATATGCACTTAGAAGGAATCCCATTCCGAAAAACCGGGTATTTTTCCGACATTATCAATGACTACCTGGATGAGTCACCCTCCCTGAGACCCTTCTACACCAGATTCCCGTCAATAGATTCTTTTAAGCCACAAATAACAGAAAAGCAAAAGGCATTTTCTGAAAAGCAACGCGCTGTTCTGGTTGAGGCCTTGCAATCCCAATACAAAGAAGTATCGGCATCTGCCATAACAAAGAAAAACCTTAAACTACTACAGGAAAACAACGCCTTTACTGTGGTCACCGGACATCAGCTCAATCTTTTTACAGGACCCCTATATTTCCTGTACAAGATCATTTCTACCATAAATCTTTGTGCGGCGCTTAAAAAGCATTATCCCGAATATCATTTTGTTCCCGTATACTGGATGGCGACAGAAGATCACGATTTTGACGAGATCAACTTCTTTAATTTTAAAGGGAAAAAACTGCAATGGAACAGGGAAGCAGAAGGTGGGGTAGGTAAATTATCGACAAAGGGCCTCAATAGGGTCCTCGAGATGTTTACCCTGGAAATGGGCCAGGGGAAAAATGCTACAGCTCTTAAAACTCTTTTTAAGGAGGCTTATCTCAATCACGCAGATTTGACGTCCGCCACCCGTTATCTGGCTAATGAATTGTTTGCGAAAGAAGGCCTTGTCATTGTAGATGGAGACGATGAGTCCTTAAAACGACCTCTAATCCCATATATTAAAAAAGACTTATTTGAAAACACGGCTTTTAAGGAGGTTTCGAAGACTATCGAGAAATTGGGAGCTGTTTCCGAGGCCTATAAAATACAGGTCAACCCCAGGGAGATCAATTATTTTTATTTAAAAGAAGGGCTTCGGGAGCGGATCATCGAAAAGGATGGGCGATATTTTGTGAATAATACTTCTCTGGAATTTACAAAAGAGGAAATTTCTGAAGAAATTGAACAGCACCCTGAACGATTCTCCCCTAATGTGATCGCACGCCCTCTTTATCAGGAGATAATTCTACCCAATTTATGCTATATCGGAGGTGGAGGTGAAATCGCCTATTGGCTCGAATTAAAGTCGTTTTTTGAGGCCGTGGAGGTTACATTCCCTGTTCTCCTTTTGCGTAATTCTGTTTTGGTAATATCTGAGAAACAGAAAAGGAAGATTAAAAAAATGAAATTAGAGGTGGCTGATCTCTTTTTGGATCAGAATCGCCTGATTAACAAGAAAATTAGGGAGATTTCAAATATTGATATCGATTTCAGCCCTCAGAGAAATCATTTGAAAGAACAATTCAAAGATTTATACACCCTGGCGGAACAAACAGATAAATCTTTTCTGGGTGCAGTGAAAGCACAGGAAGTGAAGCAGCTAAAAGGACTTGACAAGCTCGAAAAACGACTGCTAAAAGCTCAGAAAAGAAAGCTGAAAGACCATGTAGTTAGAATGACCGACATTCAGAACGAACTCTTTCCTAACCAATCCCTGCAGGAACGCAATCTAAATTTTTCAGAGTTATACTTAGATATTGGGGAGGAATTGATACCTATGCTTATTAAATCCCTCGACCCGCTTCACAAAGAGTTTTACGTCCTGCAATTGCCCTGATCTATTTCTATTATTGACGGTTTTGCTCAGGGAACGATAAATTCTCCTTCCCATTTATCACCTTCCCGGGAATAATTCACACGAATGTGATTGGGCCTTTTCAATTGCAGGTACTCTATTTTAAAAGGGATGATTTCAATGATGGCAAAATGATCTGCATCTTCCAGGTAATCTAATTGATCGGGGCCGGAGAGACTTGTTCCCGGTGTAGATACAGTGGTATAGTCTTTCCGAGCCTTGGGATCTATATTTTTCCAGGCTTTAGATTTTGCTTCTTTGTCATCAACTGCCTTAGCAACTCCTTCAATTCGTATCTGAGTAAGGGTTTGCGGGTTGTAGAAGAGCAGGCCAACATTTTTATTTTCTTGTAAGTGAATCATTTTTTTTGACCTGCTATCTGTGTAGAAAATGAGATTCAGATCGTCTGCAAATTTCCGTAACACCACGGTCCTCAATCTTGCAACACGCTCGAGACCCACCGTAGCAAGGGTAAAATACCTAAATGGGTGATTTTTTTCAGTAGCACCTTTGCGGAGTTCAGTCTTGATTTCCTCTAAATAATTTTGAATCATCAACGCAGTATTTAAGTACTAAAGATAAAAATTTTGAAGTTGAGGTAGGGTTTTTTTTATATGAGTTGTTCTATAATAAATTGCTTTGAAAAAGAATTTTAGCAGAGTGTCATAAAAATTCATGTGTTTAGGTTGGTTTTTGATTTGAAAGCCCTGACCGTAGGGGTCAGGGCTTTTCTTTTTATTCCTTCTGGCCAACCATAATCGTCCTTGATTCCATGAATTTAATCAACCTCATAATCGAGGCGCATGGTAATGGAAGCCGTTTTTTTCTTTTCAGAGGTATTGTAAACACCGCCCCAACTGTATTCTTCATCTGAGTTTTGCCCGGTAATTTGAAATACGCCCATTTTTGCAGAGAGGAGGTCTCCTAATTCTCCACCGGCATTTTGCGCTATTTTTTCAGCGCGTAGGCGGGCATCTTCTGTGGCCTGTGCGATCATTTCAATTTTTAAATCGGCCAATTGTGTGTAATAATACCTCGGGGGGAGGAATTAAATTGGACACCCTTATTAAGTAATTCAGTGATCTCCCTCGCCACTTGCTCAATGAGGTACACATCATCAGATTCTATTTTCACGGTCTGGGTTAAGGCATAGCCGCGAAATACACTGCCTATATAATTTCCGTTGTCGTACTTATTATCCCTTTGTTCGCTGGTCTGCACAGAATTGAAGATAATATTCTCTTCGGGGATACCTTTGGCTATTAAATAGGATTTAACTATTTCCTTGTCTTTGTTGAGCTGCTCAAAGGCTGTTTTAAGATTGGTGTTGAAGGTTGAGAAATACCCTTCCCAGACAATCAGATCCGAAACAAAATTTTCATTTCCAAGTCCGGTGACTGAAATGATCTTCGGTGGATTCGCCCTATCCTTGTAAGCATTTCCCAGAAAAATAGACGCTGTAATAATGGCAATGCCAAAAATAAGAGCGGATGTATATTTCATTTTCTCTACGTTGATAACCGAGTAATAAATATAGAAAAAACTTGGTCTCAAAATAGCTCAAATTGCTATTTTTGCCCATGCAAAACAACGTCCTTATCCTTGATTTCGGATCCCAATACACCCAGCTCATTGCTCGCAGGGTTAGAGAACTCAATATATTTTGTGAAATTAAGCCTTATAATCACCTTCCGGAAGATCTTTCGGATTACAAGGCCGTAATCCTTTCAGGCTCTCCGTCTTCTGTGCGATCTGACGAAGCCCCGCATCCTGATCTTAAAGATATCAAAGGAAAAATTCCTTTGCTGGGGGTCTGCTACGGAGCCCAGTACATCGCCCACTTTCACGGGGGTAACGTAGCACCTTCCAAAACAAGGGAATACGGCAGGGCCAGACTATCGAAGATTAAAGAAGGGGAGCCTTTCTTTAAAAATATTACCACCGGATCCCAGGTTTGGATGAGTCATTCCGATACGATACAACAACTCCCTCCCAAAGCAGAATTATTGGCGAGTACGGCAGATGTAGACATCGCTGCTTATAAGATCCCGGAAGAAAAGATATACGCCATACAGTTTCATCCGGAGGTTTACCATACCAAAGACGGCAAGCAATTGCTCGAAAACTTTCTTGTAGGTATAGCCGGACTGGAACAAACCTGGACGCCCGATGCATTCGTTGAGACAACCGTAGAAGAATTAAAGAAGGAAATTGGGAGTGAAAAAGTAATTTTAGGACTCTCCGGAGGAGTAGATTCTACTGTTGCTGCTGTTCTTTTGCACAAGGCCATAGGCAAACACCTGCATTGTATCTTTGTCAACAATGGCCTTTTGAGGAAAAATGAATTTGAAGAAGTCCTCGATCAGTACCAGCACATGGGGCTAAACGTGAAAGGTGTGGATGCTTCGGCACGCTTTTTGGATGCCTTGGAAGGAGAAGAGGATCCGGAGAAAAAGCGAAAGATCATCGGAGGAGTTTTTATTGATGTTTTTGACGATGAATCACATAAGGTAGAAGATGCCAAATGGCTGGCTCAGGGTACGATTTACCCGGACCGGATAGAATCTGTATCAGCATCAGGTGGTCCATCGGCAACGATAAAAAGTCATCACAATGTGGGTGGCTTGCCCGACTACATGAAATTAAAAGTCGTGGAACCTTTGAAAATGCTCTTTAAGGATGAGGTGAGAAGGGTAGGGGCCACATTGGGCATTGCTGATGAGCGCCTTGGAAGACACCCCTTTCCGGGACCGGGTCTGGCGATTAGGATTCTGGGAGATATTACCCGGGATAAAGTGGCCATTTTACAGGAAGTTGATGCTATTTTTATCAACGGTCTGAGGGAATGGGGATTGTACGATGATGTTTGGCAGGCAGGTGCCATGTTGCTTCCGGTACACAGTGTGGGAGTGATGGGTGATGAGCGTACCTATGAAAAATGTGTTGCGCTCAGAGCAGTAGAAAGTACCGATGGAATGACCGCAGATTGGGTAAATTTACCCTATGAATTCCTTCAAAAAATGTCTAACGACATAATAAATAAAGTTCCAGGGGTAAATCGGGTGGTTTACGACATAAGTTCCAAGCCTCCGGCAACCATAGAGTGGGAATAAACGTATATACCATGATGAAAGTACTGAATTGTCTTGTTGTGCTGTTATTATTTGCCTTTCAGGTTCAGGCGCAACAGTTTAAAACACACGCAGTTAAAGAAGGTGAAACGCTATACAGCATTTCAAAACTCTACCGCGTTACCCCTTTTAATATTCTCAAATACAACAAGGAGATTAAGCAAGGTGACGTCTTAAAGCCGAATACGATTCTTGTAATCCCTCTTCAGGCAAGTGTATCTGACACAAAACCACTGCCTGATACTTCGGGTAATACGCCCGCGGTATCAACAATAAACGACCAGGAGGTTCAGCGTGAACCCGAACGTTACAGAACTCACAGGGTACGGAGGAAAGAGACGCTGTATGGGATTTCGAGGAGATATGAAGTATCCGAAGATGAATTAAAAAGGTATAATAAAGAATTGTACAGTATGCCTTTAAAAAAAGGTATGCGTTTGCAGATCCCGGTTTACCCTGAAATTGAAGAGGATCCCAACCAGATAAACCCGGAAGACTTTGAAGCCTATATCGTCTCTCCTAAAGAAACGAGATGGAGTATTGCGCATAAATACAGAATTACTGTGGATAGTTTAGTGGCGCTGAATCCTTCGCTCGATAAAAACAATAACTATCTGGCCGTGGGGCAGGAATTACAATTACCGAAACTACCGGGAAGTACCGTTGAAGGACAGGAAGTACAACTTTACGTTTCCTATACCGTCCCACCTAAGAAGACGATGTACAGCCTAAGTGGAGAATACGGAATAACTTCCGAGGAGATCATCAAATTAAATCCGATGATTCTTGAGCAAGGTGGATTAAAAGAGGGAATGGTTCTGCGCTTACCTGAAAAGAAAATTGAATCTGAAGAAGTCAATACAGATAATTATATCTTTTACGAAGTTAAGCCAAAGCAAACCGAATATTCCCTCACACGGCAACTCGGTATAGGATACAGTGAGTTACTTGCGCTGAATCCGGATTTATCACGCGGACTCAAGGCCGGAATGGTACTGAAGCTGCCAAAGGAAAAAGCCGGTACCCTGGAAGTGAGAAATTCCCTAATCCTTGATAAAATCAATCTTCTAGACAGTATCAGAAGGGAAAACCGCCCATCTCTGATGGTGTTACTTCCTTTTAGGATGAACCGATTAAAACTGGATAGTATCGCCAGTGTAGAAAGAAGCATAGAACGCAGCAATGCCTTAAAATACAGTCTGGGATTATACAGCGGGGCTTTGGTAGCGATGGATTCGCTGGCCGACTTAGGGATTTCGGTAAAAGTGAAAACCATCGACACGGAATTAAGCCGTGAAAAGGTTCGCGCTATTCTCGCAAGGGAAGACCTGTCAGGGGTAAATGCAATAATTGGTCCTCTGCAGGCTGAAGTCCTTAAAGAAACCGCGGTTTACGCAGCTGCTTCAGGGGTTCCCATTGTTGCTCCATTGAGTGCGCAAAGCGATCTTGAGTTGCCCAATGTGTTTTTCTCTGTCCCCTCAGACAGTATTTTGCGCCAGAAGATGCTGGATTATATGGAATCCATACGGACCGATCAGAATATCATCGTCATTAACGATTCTAAGAACGATTCGACCCGGGTACGCATACAGGAAAAATTTCCTTCAGCGAAAGCACTGAAGGTGTTGGAAGACGAAAAAAATATTTCTGTAGACATCGAAGCCCTGACCAACTTACTCAGTATCGAAAATGAAAACTGGGTACTTTTAGAGACTGATAATTTTAAACTGGTGTCCAGTGTAAGCTCGATTTTAAATTCTGCAATTTCCGATACCACTCAGGTGAGGATGTTCACCACTAATAAAAACCGGGGCTTTGAAAATGATGTGATCTCGGTTTCACATTTATCCAAACTCAATTTTACTTATCCCTCTATAGACCGGGAAGTAGGGAATGATGCCTTTGTGAGGAGGTACAGAAGGCGTTTTGGCGGTGATCCCGATAAATACGCCTTAAGAGGATTTGATCTGACTTTTGACCTGTTACTAAAATTGGCATACAGGCCTAATTTATTTGGTACGGCAGGCCTAATTGGTCTAACGGAATACAGCGGCAATAAGTTCGACTATGTACAGGAATTCACGTCGGGGTACTTTAACAGGGCGACTTATATCATGAAATATGAAAATATGCGGGTAATGCAGATAACTTCAGCTTCAAATGACCTCTAGAGTAAAGTACACCGGTGATCTCAGAACGAATTGCGAGCATCTTGCCTCGGGAAATCAATTTATTACAGATGCCCCTGTGGATAATAATGGACTAGGGCAGGCATTTTCACCTACCGATACCGTGGCAACTGCATTGGCCAGCTGCATGCTTACAGTTATGGGAATTAAGGCCAAAGGATGGGAAGCTGATATGGTTGGAGCTTATGCCGAGGTTACCAAGCACATGGCATCAGACCCAAGACGAATCAGCAAAATAGAGCTTGAAATACACATGCCGGCAGGTTTTTCAGAGAAACATCGCGTGATACTGGAAAATTCGGCAAGAACATGTCCGGTTTTATACAGCATACACCCGGATATCGAAAAAATTATAAACTTCCATTGGAAAAACGATTAACATCCCTGGGAATCATTTTCTTTTTCCTCTGCCTGACACAAGTATATGGCCAGGAAGACGGATCTATACTCTGGGATTCCTCTCACCGACTTAGTTGGACCGACTTTAAATCTCCTCCTCCTGCGAATTCAAGAATAGCCGCAACAACGGCAAGTGGTATTGCATATCAATTCTCTGCATTGGAACAAGCCGGTAAGATGGAAGTTGACTGCAGCATCCAGGCCTATTTCTATCCCGAGGCGTCATGGTATCGTCCCGAGGTAGCCACAGACAATATTCTTAGTCACGAACAACTCCACTTTGATATTTCCGAACTTTATGCCCGAAAGATGCGAACCCGGGTGCAGGGGTATACTTTTTCCTCAAATGTAAAGGCTGAAATGAGAAAGATCTACAGCGAGATACTCAAAGAGCTCAGGGAGTTTCAGTCGCGTTACGATGAAGAGACAAATTATTCAAGGGCAGTTGAAAAGCAGGTAGAATGGAATGTCATGATCGCGAAAGCCCTCAATAAAACTTCGGGTTAAACATCACAGATCTGAATACCTTGATTTAAGGAAGCAATTTTATCGTCCCAACTGGGGATAAATTCCTGAGCGACAAACCCCTTAAATCCGGTCTTAAGAATGGCCTTCATTATGGCCGGGTAATACAATTCCTGAGTTTCATCGATCTCATGCCTCCCTGGATTTCCCCCGGTATGATAATGCCCAATATAGTTGCTGTACTCTTCTATGGTTCGGATCACATCACCTTCCATGATCTGCATATGGTAGATGTCATACAGGAGTTTGAAATGCTCAGACCCAAGGGCGTCACATAAGGCTACTCCCCATTTGGTTCTGTCACACATATAGTCTTTGTGGTCTACTTTGGAATTGAGCAACTCCATGTGCAAAACCACCTTGTGCTTTTCTGCAAGGGGCATAATTTTTTTCAAGCCACTCAGGCAATTTTGCAAGCCTTCTTCGTCACTTATTCCCCTTCTGCTGCCACTGAAACATATGAGGTTTGTATAACCCGCGTTGGCAACCTTTGGGATCATTTCGGAGTAGTTCTTAATAAGTTGTTCGTGAAACTTAGGGTCACACCAGCCATCGGTTAAATTGATCTCGGCTCCCCAGCACATCGAAGCGTGGATATTGTGTTTTTTGAGTAAAGGCCAGTCCTCAGGTCCTACCAAATCAATGGCTTTCACCCCCAAACTACTGAGATTAGAAAGGAATTGGTCTAGGGGAATGGAACCGTAGCACCAATAACACGCACTGTGGTTGATATTGCCTTTAAGTTCTAAGGGATGAATACCAGGACCGTCTTTTCCCCAGATCTTTGGGGCAGCTACTATCCCGGCCGATACCGTAGCAGCCGATGTTAAAAATGACCTCCTTCTCATAATTCACGTATTTTGCTCCTTCTCAAATGTAAAAGAATTAATTTTAAATATGGAATTGAGACCGGAGAAGGAAAAGTTAGTTGCACTGGCGCATTACAAAATGCCCTTTGGTAAATTTAAGGGGCGTTACCTGGTGCAATTACCTGAAAGCTATTTGCTCTGGTTCAGGCAGAATGGCTTTCCGGATGGCAATTTGGGATTTATGATGAAACAGGCCCTGGAAGTCAAGGAAAACGGCTTAGAACCGCTGTTGATCAAGATCCGAAAAGATTTTCCAATGGATTCCCGGTGATTTGCCAAAGCAATTTGTATCTTTGAATCCCGTAACCAAGAAGCGCGAGATGGCAGCTACAAAATACGTTTTCGTTACGGGGGGAGTAACTTCTTCACTGGGCAAAGGAATCATTGCAGCCTCACTGGCTAAACTTCTTCAGGCACGTGGTTATAAGACAACCATTCAAAAATTGGATCCCTATATCAACGTGGATCCCGGCACTTTAAACCCTTACGAACACGGCGAGTGCTATGTTACTGATGATGGCGCTGAAACCGATCTGGACCTGGGACATTACGAGCGATTCCTAAACGTGAAAACTTCTCAGGCCAATAATGTCACTACAGGAAGGATTTATCAAAGTGTAATTGAAAAGGAACGAAAAGGAGAATTCCTGGGAAAAACCGTTCAGGTAATTCCCCATATTACCAATGAGATTAAAGAACGGATTCAGCTCCTGGGTAAAACGGGGGAATACGATATAATAATTACGGAGATCGGTGGTACTGTTGGGGATATAGAATCCCTGCCTTATATAGAATCTGTAAGGCAATTACTATGGGAATTAGGTGACAATAACGCCATTGTTGTTCATTTAACTCTGGTTCCATTCCTTTCCGCAGCCGGCGAATTAAAGACCAAACCGACTCAGCATTCAGTTAAAACGCTGATGGAAAGTGGAATTCAGGCCGATATTCTGGTATGCCGTACAGAGCATGAATTGTCTGATGAGATCAAAGAAAAATTGGCGCTGTTCTGTAATGTGAAACGCGAAGCTGTTATTCAATCTATAGATGCATCTACGATTTATGATGTTCCTATCCTGATGCAGGAAGAAGGCCTTGATACTGTAGCCCTGAAGAAGTTGGCATTAGCTGATGATACGGCGCCTGACCTTGGTCAATGGCATGAGTTTCTCGACAGACATAAACACCCTAAAAGTGAGGTCACTGTAGGACTCATAGGCAAGTATGTGGAATTACAGGATTCTTACAAATCGATCCTGGAATCCTTTATTCACGCAGGAGCGATCAATGAAGTAAAAGTAAATGTTAGGTCTATTCATTCCGAGTATATTACCAAAGCCAATTTTGAACAAAAAATGAAGGGATTAGACGGCATTTTAGTCGCTCCCGGATTTGGGGAAAGAGGAATAGAAGGCAAGATCAAAGCAGTTCGTTACGCCAGAGAAAATGGAATTCCCTTTCTTGGGATTTGTCTGGGGATGCAGATGGCGGTGATCGAATTTGGTCGTAATGTATTGGGATTGGAAGGAGCCAATTCAACCGAAATGGATGAAGAAACCTCTTATCCTGTAATCAGTCTTATGGAAGAACAAAAGCATATTACCAATATGGGGGGTACTATGAGGCTTGGCGCCTGGGATTGTGACTTAAAGGAAGGAAGTTTGGCTTCCAGGATCTACCACGGACAGAATCGCATATCTGAAAGGCACAGGCACCGTTATGAATTCAATAATGATTATAAAGAACAGTTTGAAAAAGCAGGTATGGTGGCTTCAGGGATCAACAGTGAGACTCAACTGGTTGAAATCATAGAGTTGCCAGACCATCCATGGTTCGTGGGGGTACAATATCACCCGGAATACAGAAGTACAGTAGCAAATCCACATCCATTATTTGTTGGATTCATCAAGGCGGTTCAGCTTCATAAAAAACAACAAACCAATGCCAGTATGGCATAAACTCCACAATTGGGCCTATATTTGCAAACCCGTAATTAAGATACCTCTCCCATCTCTGAGATGGACGATGAGAAGGTAGATACGACAGATATTAGATGGAAGAGAAAAAATTAGACCTTAATTCGATAATCGGCTTTGTCCTGATCTTTGGGATATTACTTTTCTGGTTTTACCAGAATCAACCCACACCGGAAGAAATTGAAGCCCAAAAAGCACAGATTGAACAGCAGCAGGAAGCTGAAAATGCTACCGAAGCAGAGGTTAGTCCAGCAGCAGTAGATAGTCAGCCTGTAAATTTACAGGACTCCACCTCCCTGGCAGACTACAGAAATGCCATGGGAGAATTTAGTTTTACTTCAGTTTCAGAAGGCGTTACCGTGCTGGAGAACGATGTGCTGTATTTGGAAATCAACAATAAAGGAGGGCAAATTACCGAAGCCAGACTGAAGGAATTTATTACCTACGATTCTATTCCGGTTTATTTAGTCAAAGACGGAAACGCGACCTTCAATCTCAATTTTATGACCCGCAACAACAGGGTTATCAATACAAAAGATCTCTTTTTCGAGCCTTCACTCAGCAGCAGTGGTGAGAATCAGTTGTTATCTATGAAAGCGAAGGTAGGGCCTCAGCAATTCCTCGAATATCGCTATGAGATTAAACCCGGGGAGTACCTGGTTGGTTTCACCCTTCGCTCACAAGGTCTCAATAATATTTTTAACAACAGTCAGGCCGTAAATCTCAATTGGAGGCTCAAGGGGATTCGCCACAATAAGAGTATTCAGTACGGGAACCGATATACACGTCTAACCTATAACCACGAAGACGGGAAGGTGAGTAAATTATCGGAAACCAGTGACGATGAAGAAACGGAAACCGACATAAAATGGCTGTCTTACCGACAGCATTTTTTCAGTTCGATCCTCACCACCAACACCCCCTTTGAAACGGCTGAACTTACTTCAAAGAATTTAGTGGAAGAAGAGAGTAAGGAAGCCCGGTTTACAAAAGAGTACTCAACGACCGCTCCTTTACAATTAGAGGGAGGCGAGTTGTCCTATGCCATGAATTGGTATTACGGACCAACTGATATTGACGTGCTGGAGAAATACAAAGATCTGGGACTGGTGGAATCTATCCCATACGGATGGGGTATTTTCGGTTGGATCAACCGCCATATCTTTACGCCATTCTACGGCTTTTTAAGCTCTTTTCTGCCCTTCGGGATAGCGATTGTTGTGATGACAATTATCGTACGACTATTAATGTCTCCGGTAACTTATAAATCATATCTCTCCCAGGCAAAGATGAAGGTTTTAAAGCCTGAGATCACAGAACTGGGTGAGAAGTACAAGGACAATGCTATGAAAAAGCAGCAGGAGACCATGAAGTTGTACAATAAAGCCGGGGTGAGTCCGATGAGCGGATGTGTACCCGCCTTGCTACAGCTCCCCATCTTCTATGCCCTGTTTATGTTTTTTCCAACTTCTTTTGCCTTGAGACAGAAGTCGTTCTTATGGGCCGAAGATCTTTCTTCCTACGACACTATTGCCCAATTGCCGTTCAGTATTCCTTTTTACGGTGACCACGTAAGTCTGTTCCCAATTCTGGCCTCTATAGCGATTTTTATCTATATGATGATGACAACAGGACAGAATATGCAGACTCAGCCGGGGATGCCCAATATGAAGTTTATCATGTACTTGTCCCCTCTGATGATGTTGTTCTTCTTTAACAACTATGCGAGTGGATTGAGTTTGTACTATTTTGTTTCCAACCTCATTACCATCTTTATCATGCTGGCCATTAAGCGTTTTATCCTTGATGAGGAAAAAATCCACGCACAGATTCAGCTTAACAAGGCAAAGCCGAAGAAGGAAAATCGTTTCCAGAAGAAGATGAGAGAGATGATGGAACAAGCAGAGCAACAGAAAAAAAATAAGTAAACCTCCATTAGTACTTACAATTCAGGTCTTTAGTATTGCCTATTTGCTTGGGAATGTATACTAAAGGATATCCCCTTGCGTTTTGGATTTGATGATTAAACCTTTTTCCGAACACACAGTCCTAGAAGAATAACATAAAATCAAACCCATGAAAAACTGGAAACTTATTGCCAGCGCTTTTTTATTGATGTTTTTTGTCCACAGTCCCGAGGTTGAGGCACAAGTTGCATCCCGCAGGACAAATACAGTAGTAAGAGTAAAACGCGCTAAAAAAAGAAAAGTACGAAGGAAAAAACGAAGAGTAAGACGCAGAACATTACGGAGGTTGCCGGCCAATACCAGGGCGAGAGTCTGGCGTAATGTATCTTATTATCCCGTAGGGGGTATGTATTACGTAGCTCGTAGAGGAGTATACGCAAGGGCATTCCCACCCAGAGGATTCAGGATCAGGACCGTACCAGGAGCCCTTACTCGATTGATGGTAAGAGGGGCGGTGTACTATTATTCAGCAGGAGTTTTCTATCGAAATGTCGATGAGGAGTACGAAGTTGTTGCAGCACCGGTAGGGGCAGTGATCAACGAACTACCTGAAGATGCAGAAGAGATGGACTTTGATGGCATCACCACTTATGAACTAAATGAGACCCTTTACAAGGCGATTGATGACGGCTATGAGGTTGTCGATTTTATGGATGGTGACGAATAGATAAACATACATCTACAAAATCAAAAAGCTCCCATGAAAATGGGAGCTTTTTTTTGTTGGTTATGTTTGGTAAGATTTGGGATTCCAAATATGCAGTATTTGAAACCTTTTTAAAAAGTTTAGTTGTAAAGCCTTTGATTTTGTATGCTAACCGTTTTGATTTTGTTGTTTGAGGTCTACGCGAGATTCGTTTGGTTTATCACAATAAAAAAATGGCTGCACAATGCAGCCATTTTTATGAACGAAACAAAATGAATTAATTAGTTGTTTGTATCTGGTATCATTACCTGGTTCAGAACATGGATCACTCCATTTCCGGCTTGCACGTCTACGGCAACAATTCCAATGCCGGTAGCTCCGGATCCGTCGGTGACGTCAGCGATGTTGTCTCCCGTTCCCGGCAGGTTAATAGTGATATCGTCTCCTTCCAGTGTACCGGCCATGATTCCGTCTGTAAGATCTCCAGATCTTACATTTGCTCCTGCAACTACGTGGTGTAGCAATACCTGAGTTAAAACTGATTCTTCTGGGATTTCAGTCAGCGCATCAAAAGCTGCGTTTGTTGGCGCGAATACTGTAAAGTCCGGATCAATCATATCGCCATTTCCTCCTTCTGTTCTGGATAGGATTCCTGCGAAATCAGTAGCTGGTGTTAATTCGGTAAGCGCAGAAACCAGAGTAGTGAAGTTTGGATCTGCAACAGCGAAAGTAACTACAGTTGGTACGTCAATAACAGCGGTAACAGCGTGAATTACTCCGTTAGTAGCAACGATGTCTGCAATAGCTACATCGCTCACTCCGTTTAGTGTTACACCACTATCTGTATTTATATACAGACTTAGGTTGTCTCCATCGGCATTTGTACCGGCAGTTGTAACATATGAGTTGCTAAGTGCTGTTGAAAAAGCAGCAGTTCCTACAATTACATGGTTAGAAAGTATGTTTGCCAAATCATTTCCGTTAGGATTGGTGAAGGCAGTAAAAGCATCATTTACAGGTGCAAAAACAGTAAATTCTGTAGTGTCATCAGATAACAAATCTGTAAAGGTAGTATTTCCCCCATCTGTAAGTGCTCCAACTAATTCTGTCAGGCCTGAGTTTGCTACTGCGTGGTCTACGATATTAGGAAGTCCGATAACGGCATCCACTATATGTACTACTCCATTGGCTGCATCTACATCGGCTGCAGTTACATCAGAGATTCCGTTGATGGTTACTCCGCTAGCCGTATCTATATATAGACTTAAATTTGCCCCTGCGGGTCCGGCTGTTGAAAGTGAGGATACGTAAGTAGTGCTTAAACTAGAAGAAACAAATTCTCCTTCAACCACGTGGTTCAATAATACCTGGGTAAGAACATCTACAGGAACGTCCTCTAAAGAGGCAAAATTATTTGCCTGTAAAAATGCCTCAAAGGCAGCATTTGTTGGGGCAAAAACGGTAAAGGGTCCGTCTGCTTGTAAGGCTGCTACCAGGTCTGCTCTTTGTAATGCAGAAACTAAAATACTGAGATCTTCAGTAGCTATGGCCAGATCCACAATATCTGGATCTGTAGATACGATTATTGGATCGTCTCCATCGTCATTTGAACAGGAAGTCATAAAGACGACTGCCAGAAGAAGTAGGCCGGTTTTGATAAATTTTGAAGTTGTTTTCATTGCTTTTTTATTTTTTAGTGTTTAACGAAATTAATATAAAGATTAAACAAAAAAAGAAGATTATTAAATCTTTAACAGCTTTGAATTCTTGATAATAGATAATAAAGCTTCTATTTTATTTAGGCTTGAGTGGTATGCACTACCAATTATTCAGATGACGATCATTTTTAATAGTTGCTTTTGTTTAATGATAATTAATAAAAGATTAACAATATATATTAAGGACATCACCTTTTTACACTCTTTTGAAAAGACATCAAGGCCTACTTCCTACGCAATATTTTGTATTTTTGCACAGCGAATTAAGCAGGATGAAAAAAGTAGTTGTCGGACTTTCAGGAGGAGTGGATAGTAGTGTTGCGGCCTTCCTCTTGAAACAACAGGGGTACGAAGTCATTGGCCTTTTTATGAAGAATTGGCACGATGATTCGGTCACTATTTCCAAAGAGTGTCCCTGGCTTGAAGATAGCAATGATGCATTGATCGTGGCTGAAAAACTGGGTATTCCTTTTCAGACTGTCGACCTTAGTGCCCAATACAAGGAAAGGATAGTAGACTATATGTTCCGCGAATACGAGATGGGCAGAACTCCTAACCCGGATGTTTTGTGCAACCGGGAGATCAAGTTTGATGTTTTTATGAAAATTGCGCTCGATTTGGGTGCCGATTTTGTGGCGACCGGGCATTACTGCCGAAAGGGCGAAATCAGGGATAACCAGGGGAATGTACATTATCAACTTTTGGCGGGGAAAGATCCCAACAAAGACCAATCCTATTTTCTTTGCCAGCTTTCTCAGCAGCAATTGGCCAGGACGCTGTTTCCCATTGGGGAACTCATCAAGCCTGAGGTACGTGCAATAGCCGCAGAACATAATTTGATTACAGCCGAAAAGAAGGATTCTCAGGGACTGTGTTTTATTGGTAAAGTAAGGCTGCCCGATTTCCTTCAGCAGAAACTAAAACCTAAACGCGGCGACATCGTAGAGGTACCTGCCTCTGCTCTGCATTACCATAATGGTATACCACAATTTGAAACCAAGGCCGATGAACTGGCCTATCATTCTGAAAAACCAGACTATAAATTGCAAGATGGTACAGTGGTTGGAGAACACCAGGGAGCACATTACTTTACTATAGGGCAGCGTAAAGGTCTGGATGTAGGAGGAACAAAAGAACCGCTGTTTGTGATTGGTACGGATGTAAACTCAAACATAATATATACCGGACAGGGAAAGTCTCACCCTGGACTTTACCGAAGAACCCTGTTTGTAAAAGAAGATGAGGTGCATTGGGTAAGGCCTGATATGGCTTTAGATCCAGACCAAAGCCTAGAAGTCATGGCCAGGATACGATACAGACAACCCCTTCAAAATGCTAAGTTGTACAAAGTAGAGCAGGGGATGTATGTCGACTTTGATGTAAAACAGTCGGCCATCACTGAAGGACAGTTTGTAGCCTGGTATATAGGCGAAGAACTCATCGGTTCGGGAGTGATTTCTTAACCAACATCCATAATTACCTTATCTTGTCTCTTTCAGAATTAAATACATATGTCGAATAGGATTACTCAGCTCTTCGGAATAAAATACCCTATAATTCAGGCAGGTATGATCTGGGCCAGTGGATGGAAACTTGCCTCTGCAGTCTCAAATGCAGGTGGTCTCGGATTAATTGGTGCCGGGAGTATGTACCCAGAAGTACTGCGGGAACATATTCAAAAATGTAAAGAAGCCACTTCCAAGCCCTTTGGAGTAAATGTACCCATGTTATATCCGGATATTGATAAACTCATGGAGATCATTGTTGAATTGGAGGTGCCTATTGTCTTTACCTCTGCCGGCAATCCCGCAACGTGGACATCCTTTCTAAAAGAAAAGGGAATCAAAGTAGTACATGTGGTAAGCAGCGTAAAATTTGCGCTTAAAGCTCAGCAGGCAGGTGTGGATGCTGTAGTAGCCGAAGGTTTTGAGGCCGGGGGTCACAATGGAAGGGACGAAACCACTACCTTGGCATTGATCCCTGCTGTAAGGGAACAAATCCAGATTCCATTGATTGCCGCCGGGGGGATTGCCACCGGGCGCTCTATGCTTGCAACGATGGTCTTAGGTGCGGATGGAGTACAGGTGGGAACTCGTTTTGTAGCCTCAGATGAGGCCTCTTCACACATACGCTTTAAGGAAAGGGTGGTTGCCGCCAAGGAGGGTGACACCCAGCTTACTTTAAAAGAGCTGGCTCCGGTTCGCATGTTAAAGAATGAATTTTTTGAACAGGTGCAGGAAGCCTACAGACGTTGTGCCACCCCAGACGAGCTAAGGGAATTACTGGGCAGGGCCAGGGCTAAACGCGGGATGTTTGAAGGCGACCTGGAGGAGGGTGAATTAGAAATAGGACAGGTATCGGCTGTGATTCACGATATCAAGCCCGCCGCGCAGATCGTAGAAGAAATGATGGAAGAGTATCAAAGTGCGATACAAACCTTAATTCAAAAGTAATTCAATATCATCTTTCAATCGTAGTATTTCGTCTGAACGGGTGCCATTGTAAATCCCCCTGATTTGCCTTTGAGTATCAACCAGGATAAAATTGGGAGTATGGATAAAATCCTGTAATCCTCCATCACCCTCATCAAGGACAGCAAAATAACTTTTACGGGCGAGGTCATAAATATGCCGTTTATCTCCGGTGGTTATATTCCATTTTGAACTGGAAGCATTATGCATTTTAGCATATCGCTTGAGTACTTCAACACTATCTAAAGTTGGGGTAACCGAAATAGATAGTAATTGCACCATGTCATTATCGTAAAAAATTGTCTGCAACGCCTCCATATTTTTCGTCATCAAGGGACAAATACTCGGACAACGGGTGAAAAAGAAATCAACTACATAAATTTTACCGTCATAGTCTGCATGGGTAATGGTATCCGCATTTTGATTTATCAAACGAAAGTCTTTTACATAATATCCTTTGTTCACATCCTGATAGTCAAGATCTACAAGCATTGGATTAAGATCCGCAGGGTTGTAGATCTTAGGTTCATTAGCAGTATTTGAACCCCGAAAATAGAGTAGATATATGGCCAGCCCCGCTATGCAAATGACAGTAGGGAGGAGGATTTTATTTAATTTCATAACTCAATATTACAATACCGAATTACTTATTTCGATATCTGCATCCTTCCATACGGCATTAAATTCTTCCTGAACCTGAATGGCTTCTTGCAACTTTCCCTGCCCTTTCAGACTTTTATAAAGCCCCATCAAAGACCAACCATTTTGACGAAGAACTTTGAGATCTTCTCGGTAAATTTTCTCAGCTTCTTCATATTCTTCGGCTTCAAGTAATATGGCGCCGAGGTTTTGTCTGGTCGGTATATGCCATGCGGCAGGTTCCGTATAGGTCAGATTATCTTCTGCTGCCACCGCCTTCTTCAAATGGACTATTGCGGTGGGATAATCCTTTTTCAAGGAGGCTAATTCACCGGCAATTACTTCATACGCTATATCAGCGATGGATGCTGAGCTGTTATGAGCTGTAGCAATTAGATCCTTAAGTGAATCGTCTTCACGTAATTTCGAAAGAGCCTCGAGCTCTTCTTCTGCCTCTTTTGCATTTCCTTTTCTGATAAAAGCTATACCTCTGGCATAATGACGAATCAGGTTTAAATGCTTGATCTCGGGATTTGGACTTGGAATAGTTAAAATGTCATTCCATTTGCCAAATCTGGTATATGCCAGATATGGTGTAGCTGCAAAGTCCTGAAGAAAGGGCATGTTTATTAACTCGCCTTCAGGTACTTTTTCTGCCGTCTTTTTAGCGGCATCAATGGCAATATCACTTGCACCCAGAAGGCTGGCAGCCGACCACAAAAAATGGATGTTATGCGGATAATAGCCAAGTGGATACATCCCTTGTGAATAGCATTGTGAAATATAGTCCTCGTCTGCCAGTATAGCTGCCTGATTTGCGGTAACGGCGTCTTTATATCTTCCTACTCGTATATAAATGTGCGAAGGCATATGAACAATATGTCCTGCCGCTGGCATCAGGGATCCCAGTTTGTCTGCACTTGGAACGGCCATGTCCGGGAACGGAAGTTCTACCATATGTATATAGTAGTGATGTGCCCCGGGATGATCAGGATCTATCTCCATAGCAATCTCCAATGCTGCCTTGGCTTCGGTAATATTGGCTGAAGGGTTACCATTCTTATCCCAGTAATTCCAGGGAACGGTATTCATAACTGAGGCAGCATAAAGAACTTGTACATTAGAATCCTCGGGATATTTCTTTACGATTTTTTCCATAGCCTCCATATAGGCTTTATTAAGTTCTTGAGTATTTTCAGTTAAATCAGTACTGTACCTATGTGTTAGCGCTTCAATTAATGCCTGTTCCTTCTGCGTCGCTGTCCTCATCCCTTTAACGGCTTTTGCAATCGCTTCATTATATTTCATTTTTCGTTCATCCAAAGGTTCTGGATCGTTAATATTTGGTCCCAAGGCATAGGCCTGACCCCAATAGGTCATTGGAGATTTTGGATCTAGCCTTGAAGCTTCCATAAATGATCGATGTGCCTCTGCATGATTAAAGGCATAGGTTAGTCGCAATCCCTGATTAAAGAATTCCTGTGCTCTGGGATTGGAAGTGGTAATTGGAAAATTAAGCGTACCCAAATTTTCAAAAAGTGGAGAAATTTGTTGAGTAGTATCTACACCCTCGAGTAAAAAGTTCGCTACAGTACACTTAATTGCTCCGTAAGAAGCAAGTTGTGAAGGATCTTTTATAGATTCTTTTGGCAATAAAAAATACAAGCATAATAGTAAGCCCGCTATTATTGCGGTAAATTTTACTTTAGTGTTCATAATAGTGATTTTGGTTGGTGGTTATGTTCTGATGCTATATCTATGATACAGAGTCACTTAAGGTACAAAATATTTAGCTTGAAGTAGTAAAGGAATAGCTATTAATTCCACTTTTTCCTTATGTCTTGCCTAGGTGAACTCCCGAACTTTAGCTGAAATATAATTGCCTGAGCATGTTATATCAGTTTATTCTGCATGGCTGATCAATTTTTTAAGGTGTGCATCCATTGAAAGGAAGGTTTGAGATAGCTTTTCAATTTGCTCCTGTGCTTCCTTCCATTGATTTTGTTCGATGGCCTCACGTACCCCCGGCAAGGTTTTTACCCCGTAGCCCGTGTAAAATCCCGGGGCATACAACTGATGCCTGAACCAGGGTCTTCGCGGTAGTCCCGAGTTTTCGGTGAGCTGCTGTTCCGTTTTTTGTAAAGCCATATTTATTGCTTCCTGCTTTTTTAAGGGCAGCGTCTCCAATGATAGTGCTTCCAATTGCTCAATGCTCTGCCTTAATTGTTCAAGACTGTTTTGCAAAGGCGAAAAGTCGAGATAAGGAACAGCATCTTTAGGTTCCGGCTTTTTAAAGGGTTTACGCGGATCAGCAGCAAGTTGATAAGCATTATTCCTGACCAGCTTGTTGTGTTTCTCAACAGTTTTTCTTTTGTTGTCGACCTCTTTCATGATTTCCTCGAGATATCCCTCAACCGTAATATGCCACTGCTTAAACTCGAAAGGAAGGACGTCTGCATTGGCGATCCTCAATACCATTCGCCCGGCAGCATTGGCCAAAGTCACTCCGTAGGCAAATTCCGGATCCTTAAATCGTTTGTAATGAGGGTAGGTATCGTAAATGGTATGGTATTCTCCCCCAGCATTTTCGCCTCCAAAACCTATGTTCAGGGAGGCTATTCCCGCGTGTTGGATAAAGGGGGTATAATCAGAACCTGAACCCAGGGCACTAAGATTAAAACTATCATTTCCTCCGTTAACCATCTGAGCGGCAATGCGCCTTTCTTTTATGGAGACCCCGGTCTGAGGATCTATTACGGCATCTGCCACTTCGGTTACCATAGTTTGTAAGGTATGCGATCCTCCTGCCCGGAAAAAGCCACGCCCGTTACCGTCTGTATTGATGTATGCGACAAGTTTTTCCTGTAATTCCTTTTCATGGTCTTCCACCCATTCGGTAGATCCGATCAAGCCGGGTTCTTCGGCATCCCAGGCACCGTATACAACAGTTCGCTTAGGCCTTTTTCCCTGTTTCGCCAACTCGCCAATAACTCTGGCTTCTTCCATCAGCGCAATCATCCCACTAACAGGATCATTGGCTCCGTGTACCCAGGCATCGTGATGGTTGCCCCGCATTACCCATTGGTCAGGATAGGTGCTGCCTTTCAGAGTTGCAATGACATTGTAGGCCGGAGTAATTTTCCAGTCGAACTCTAATTTTAAATGCACTTTGGCCGGTCCCGGACCTATATGGTAGGTGAGGGGCAGGCCACCCTTCCAGCTTTCAGGGGCAACCGGCCCTTTTAGGGCTGCCAGAAGAGGTTGTGCGTCTTCATATGAAATGGGGAGAACGGGTATTTTTGTGATCGTAGGAGCCTCCTCACGATTTAGTCTTTTGGCATCTTTGGTAGCTGCGTATCCCGGGGTTAGCACATCGCCCGGATAAAGCGGCATATCCATTACCGATCCTCTTTGCACTCCTGTTTTATTTTTAAAGGCCCCTTCCGGATATACGTCTCCTCTTACATAGCCGTCGTCTTCGGGATCTGAGTAAATGATGCAACCAATTGCTCCTTTTTCAGCAGCGAGTTTAGGTTTAATCCCCCTCCAGGAACCGTAGTATTTAGCGATCACTATCTTGCCGGTGACATCAATCCCCAGCTTTTCTAATTCCTCATAATCACTTGGGATGCCGTAGTTGACAAAGACCAGTTCTGCCTCTACATCCCCGTCAGTTGAGAAAGCATTGTAACTAGGTAAGAGAGCATCACCCTGAGCGGTATAAGGGTCACCTTCAACCGGCACTGCTGTTAGTTTGGCCTGGTAGGGTTGATCTCCGAGAAGTTCTAGTTCGCGCACTTTGGGATAGGGAAAGAGAATATGGTATGTATCTATTCTGGTGTCATAGCCCCAGGATTTAAACCGGGCAGCCATCCAGTCTGCATTTTGTTTGCCGTATTCTGTACCCACCCAATGCGGCTCAGCTGAAAGGCGCTTCATCCAGCTATCCAGATTCTCAGTTGAAAGCCTGGCCTCAAAGGCAGCTTCGAGATCTAATTGTTCCGATACGTTTTCCGCTTTAAATCCGGTGATGGACTGTGCGTTAATGGTGCCCAAAGAAAGGGCAAAAAGACTAAGAAATAAAACTCGTTTCAACATCAGATAATTTTTTTTGAAGATAGTAATTTGTAAAATGAAAATAATACCGTCTAATCGATAAGGACAAAACTCCGGCATGTTTGTACTATTCAGTACCAGGACTGATCTAGCTTTAAGATGGTCCGCAAAAGAACATTAGCCCCATTGGCCATATCGGTGGGAGAAGTATATTCTTTGGGCGAATGGCTGATACCCCCTTCACTGGGAACAAAGATCATCCCAACCGGTGTAATTCGAGCCATATCCTGGGCGTCGTGTCCGGCACCGCTCTGCATTTGCTTCGTGCTTAAACCCATCTCTTCAGCCGCTCCGGCGATGAGCTCCTGGATTTTTTTATCGGTGAGGGCCGGAGCTGAAGTCGCATCGATAGGGGTAAAGGTAAAAGGGGTTTCCATTTCTTCTTCAATGACTTGAGCTTGTGTTTTTATATCCTCAAATAATTTTTTGATTTTCTCTGAGGAAAGATCCCTAATTTCAAGGCTTAAATTCACTTCTCCGGGGATCACGTTAGGCGCTCCAGGAAAGGCTTCGATCTTGCCCACTGTCCCCACCTGATTCCCTTCATAACTTTTAATCACTTTATTAATAGCAAGAACAAATTTGGCAGCAGAGATCAGGGCATCTTTTCTCAATGCCATAGGCGTGGTTCCTGCATGGTTGGCAAAGCCTTTGATATTAACATCCCACCATTTAATGCCAACGATTCCTTCGACAACTCCAATATCGATCTGTTCGCGATCCAAAATCCCTCCCTGTTCAATATGAAGTTCCAGAAAAGCAGCTAAACTCCCTTCTTCCCGTTCTACTTCCCAGACCCGATCTGCATTTCCTCCAAGCCTGTTGATGCCTTCACGCATAGAAAACCCTGTACTGTTCACAACGGTAAGGGCATCTTCGTTTAACTCACCCACAAGGGCCCGACTTCCCATCACTCCTCCCTCTTCGTTCGAAAAAATAAATATTTCAAGGGGGTGTTCGGTCTGAATTCCGGCTTCATCTAAGGTTCTGATGACTTCTATAGCTGCCAAAGAACCCACGCATCCGTCGTAGTTACCACCGTTGGGAACCATGTCGATATGCGAGCCAAATCCAATAGGTTTTAGATCAGGGTCTTTTCCCACTTTTTTCCCGATAATATTTCCGGCGTAATCCACACTCACCTCCAATCCGGATATTTGCATGAGCGAAATGATATAAGCGCGTCCTGCGAGATCAGCATCACTAAATGCCACGCGATTTGTTTCTCCGTTTTCTTTCACGCCGTAATTGGCCAGGGTAAATAAGGTCTTTTCCAGGCGTTCCTGATTTACCTGCGGGACTTGCTGGGCAATGGAAAGCACACCATAGGACATACAGAGTATGAACAAGAAATAGTTCTTTTTCATGATAAGGGATTTTAAAACAAGATATAAAATTATAGGGGTATAAGACAGATTCCCAATTATTTCAGCAGGATGTGATCGAGCTCAATCCTGAATTCCTCGGCTTTCTTATTCCCGATCAGAATCGCAACCTCTCCCATTTCTTGCCCCGGATAAGGCGGCATATTTAATTGTCTTCCTCTGAATTGTGGAATAAACGCTTTAAAAGGAATGCTTAGGGTCTGCCATTTTCCTGTAGTTTCAAAAGTATAGGCGTAATTGTAGTATTGTGAGGAACTCGACTTTACCCTGATCTGGTATTTTTTCCCGTCTCCTTTTAGTTTTATTTCAAGGGAGGTAAAGTCGGAAACAGCTTTTGGTTTAAAACTGTATTGAACAAGGGAGAAGCCACCGTTATTCTCTAGGGAAACAAACCCCTGGAACACTCCTTTTCCTTCTTCGTTAAGGGATATCCTGCCTTTGGAAAGTCCGCCCATCACCCCGTCATTGACTACCTGCCACTTGGAAATATCGCTGCTATCAGAAAATTGAAATAGAGTAAAAGAGGCTTGTCCCATAAGCAAGTAGAAGATTAAATAGATGACCGGCATACATCAGCTGAATTGAATTACCTTAAAAATAGGAGAAAATATAGGACTGTGGTGGTCATACGAATAATTTGTAGTTATTTTAACGCCGCTTAGCACTTGATCATGTTTTACCTGACTATTGATATCTTAGGGACCATTGCCTTCGCCATTTCAGGGGTGCTGGTGGCCATGGACAAGAAACTCGACCTCTTTGGTGTTTTTATAATCGCCTTTGTCACCGCAGTAGGTGGAGGGACACTGAGAGACATGCTTATAGGGAACACTCCGGTGGCCTGGATGCAGGATTCCATTTATACCTTCACTATTTTAGGGGCTGTGATATTCGCCATTCTTCTGCAGGAAAGGTTGCGATATCTCAGGAAGTCCTTGTTTTTATTTGACACCATTGGTATCGGACTATATACCATGGTAGGGATAGACAAAGGCCTGCAGGCCGAATTGATCCCTATCATGTGTATTGCACTGGGTACAATCACAGCTTGTTTTGGAGGCGTGATCAGGGATATTTTGTGTAATGAGATCCCTGTAATCTTTCGCAAGGAGATCTATGCTACCGCCTGTATTCTGGGAGGAGGGTCTTACTTTTTACTTACACGACTGCCTATCATAGATGAATATTCATTTGTAGCCAGCATAATCGTTGTCATTGGAATCAGGCTTTTAGCGGTAAAGTACAAAATTGCCTTGCCCAATATCTACAGGAATAAGAGCGCATAAGTGGGTTGCTTTCGCACTAGACGATCTCTATTTGAGAATTTCAGCCTTAGTGATATAGATATTCTTTGAAGGCCAGTCGCCGTCGTCAACAGGTTGCTGGTTGATCAGGTCAACCACATCCATTCCTTCTACAACCCTGCCAAAGGGGGTGTAATTCCCATCGAGATGGTACGATCCCGGTTTGGTCACCACGATAAAAAATTCGTAAGGACTCGCCAGCATATGTGGGTTGTCGATCTCACTACTGGGCATGGAAATGGTACCGCGGTGGTGTTTATGCCCCTTACGGGTATCGGGGGGTAAAAGATATCGCCCTATTTCTCTGCGCTTTGCGGCAGTTTTCCGGTTATCGGCATTTCCTCCCTGTATAATAAAATCCTTTACGACCCTGTGAAACATGGTATTGTTGAAATATTCCTTCTTTGTGAGGTAGATAAAGTTGGCTTTGTGATAGGGTACATTGTCGTATAATTCGACAACAAAACTCCCCAGGCTGGTTGTAATTTTAATACGAGTGGTGGGTAGTCCCTTCTGATAATCAAAAAAGAAATCAATGGCATTTTCTTCTGTCAGCACAAAGGGTTCTTTTTCCTCAATGACGGAGGTGTCCTTCTGTTGTACTATTTTTGTGACTTCATTAAGGCTGTCTTCAGTAATTATATCAATGCTTTCTGAAGTTTGTTCTTTAGGAGTTTCTCCGCAAGCTAGTGCTAAAATTAGTACTATCATTGCCAGATACCTCAAGTTTTGAAAAATCATGGATTTTATAAAGTTTTCTGAACAGATATCAAAAATAAAAAATCTCCCACTTCCGGGCAGGGATGCACACTATAAAATGGCACCAGAAATCCGTATCCGAGAACTGGAAGAAGGAAATATTATCAGAAAAAACCCTAAAAAGGCAGGGGTCATGGCCCTTTTTTATCCAGGGGAAGCCTACCAGACACATTTGTTGTTAATCATGAGGCGTACCTATAAAGGAGTGCATTCTAGTCAGGTTGCCTTCCCCGGAGGGAAAAAAGAGAAAGGGGATGCTTCTATTCTTCACACGGCGCTGCGTGAGACCTATGAAGAAGTTGGAGTATTACCCGAAAAAATAGAGGTCATCAGAAGTGTAAGTGAGGTTTTTATTCCACCGAGTAATTTTGAAGTGCAGCCTTACGTAGGCCTCTACGCTGATCCTGCACCTTTTATCATACAGGAAGATGAGGTAGAACATTTGATAGAAGTCCCGCTGAATAAGGTTATGGATAATAGCTATCTCACTTCTCAAATCCTGTCTACCTCATATGCCTCCGAAATCGAGGTTCCGGCCTTCAATTTTAATGGTTATACGGTTTGGGGTGCCACTGCTATGATGCTAAATGAGATTAGGGAATTGATGAAGCAGGTGTTATAAGCCTAATTTTGTAGTTTTGTGCCTATGCCTTTATTCAAGAGAAATCCATTTGGTCATATCCTATTTGTAAAAAAATGGTTGATCCGCATTCTGGGGATTATGACGCATCAGCGTTACAAAGGGTTTAATACTCTGGAAATTGAAGGTTCTGAGATAGTACGGGATTTGCCCGGCCAGGGTGTACTTTTTGTGAGTAACCATCAAACCTATTTTGCTGATGTGGTTGCCATGTTCCATGTCTTTAATGCCAGCCTTAGCGGACGAGCGGATACCATTAAAAATGTAGGCTACCTCTGGAATCCGAAACTGAATATTTATTATGTCGCGGCAGCCGAGACCATGAGAAAAAGTCTCTTGACCAAGGTCCTGGCCTATGTGGGTTCTATAAGTATTGAACGTACCTGGCGGGCAGATGGACAAAACGTCAACCGGCAGGTAAAAATGAGTGACATTTCCAATATCGGAAAGGCGCTTCAGGATGGCTGGGTGATCACTTTCCCGCAGGGTACCACTACCCCCTGGAAGCCCCTTAGGAAGGGCACAGCTCATATTATAAAAAAGTATAAACCCATTGTAGTTCCGGTAGTCATTGACGGATTCAGGCGATCCTTCGATAAAAAGGGCCTCTATGTAAAAAAGAAGGGAATACTTCAATCCCTGGTGATCAAAGAGCCCCTGGAGATCGATTATGATAATGATACGGTAGAAGCGATTATAGAAAAGTTGGAATTCGCCATTGAGCAGCATCCATCCTTTTTAAAGGTGATCCCGGCAGAAGAATTGTTAGCCTATGAGGAGGAAAACAAAAAACGTAAATGGCGGCAGAAGGCTTAAACCTCAAGGCGCTTTAACTCACTGTAGTTTCGCCCCAGTTTTCTGAGCAGCAAGCCGTAGATCAAAAAGTATATAAGACCCAGCAGGGCAGTACATACAACACCTGTTGCAACCATTACGCCTGAAATCAGGAACTTCAATTGCTGAACGGTCATATTGACTGATTTATTTTCTAGCTCAAATACCTGTAGAAAACTATCCCCATCACTAAAGAGAATTCCTATGGCGATGATCAGGAAAGTGAGGAGAAAAATCGACAAGGCAAAAACAATGTAGTTCTTAACCGTTTTCCGGGTGCGGATTATTTTACGCATGAGTTCCTTTGCGCTGTCAAGAACTGTGATCTCCCGGTATCGCTGATAAAATTGAAAGATAAAATAAAAGACTACCACGTACTGAAGTACAGTTAGTCCCAGGACTACGTATTTTAAGCCCAGGTCGTCATAGAAGGAGATTCCCTCCCTGGCCGAAGGAATGAGGTAAAGTAGATGCGGTAAAGCAAATTCGATTATGCTAATGATAAAAATCCACTTCACAATAGAGGAAGATCGCTTCCATATCATTGCATAAAGCTCATCGTAGGACAATTTGGGCAAATCCTGCCCTTGTTTCTTCCAGTCCTTTTTCAGCAATTCCAATTCATCCATTATAGTCTCAGGGATTTAGAATTGTTCTTAATTTTGTTTTGACACGATTCATTTTCACTCTTGCATTTACCTCAGAAATACCCAGTGTCTGTGATATTTCCCGGTAACTTTTGTCTTCCAGGTACAAAAAGACCAGGGCCTTATCAATATCGCCCAGCTGCCTTATAGCTTTGTACATCAGGGCCAACTGTTTTTCTTCTTCGGGATCATATTCTTCTGCCTTAATTTTAAAGATGACTGAATCGTAATCCTGAGTAGGCACACTTTTCTTTGATTTTCTATACAGGGTGATTGCCGTATTCAGGGCTACCCTGTACATCCAGGTACTAAATTTGGACTCCCCCCTGAATTTCGGGTAGGCTTTCCAAAGCTGGATGGTAATTTCCTGAAACAGATCATTATGTGCATCCCTGTTATGCGTATATAAACTACACACTTTGTGAACAATATTCTGATTGCTCTCCAGTTCGGTTACAAATTGGTGTTCCAGTTCTTTGTTCACTCTAAGCTTAGTGTCAAAAAGATTAGTATAAGTTTCCTCCGCTTAGTTACAGGAGAAGTAAAAAAAGCTGCGTTTATTAAAAATAAGGCTATGGAAATCCTTTTAATTTCTGTAGTTAAGTGCCGGCTTCCTGTCTCCCAATAAGGGAATATAATTAAAATCAGCTCCTCTTCTTTTGATAAATTCTTCCTTGGCTACTGCTACCAATTTGGGATCTTCAAAGAGTTGGATTGCTGTTAAACTGATAGCTTTAGCCGCTACCATCATTCCCTTGTTGCCTATGGAAGTTCCTCCGGCAGCAACCGCCTGCCAGCTGTGGGCAGGAGTCCCCGGAACCCAGGTGGCTGCACGCATTCCCACTGTAGGAACCGCAAAACTTACATCACCGACATCAGTTGATCCCGAAGCCCTGGCTGTTGTCTCGTAGGGCTGAACCATTTTCGCTGTTTCTTCGTCCAGGGAATCATACCCCATACTGGATGAGATTTTTTCAGCAAAGGCTCTCTCTTCATCTGTATAGGTAATACCACCTATATCACTCAAATTCTCATGCATTACCTTTTGCAGGGTGAGGTTGGGCAACAATTCGTGAGTACCTCCGATCATTTCGTAGTCCATCGTGGTTCCCGTACCCATGGCAGCACCTTCGGCAGCCTTGACGATGCGATCAAAGATTTCAATAACCACATCCCGGGAATAATGCCTTGCATAATAATATACTTCAGCGAAGTTGGGCACTACATTGGGGGCTTTTCCCCCATCGGTAATCACGTAATGGATCCTCGCTTCCTGAGGGATGTGCTCACGCATCATATTGACCATCATATTCATAGCCTCCACGCCATCGAGGGAAGATCTGCCTTTGTCAGGTGCTCCGGCTGCGTGCGCCGATACCCCGTAAAAGCGGAATTTAGCCGATTTATTGGCCAGGGCCGCTCCGGCGCTTGCGGCATTTGAGGATCCTGGATGCCAATGAAGGGCAACATCAACGTCATTAAATAATCCCTCGCGTACCATATAGACCTTACCACTTCCTCCTTCTTCGGCAGGACAACCATAAAAACGAATGGTGCCTTTTACTTTATTAGCGTTCATCCAGTTTTTTACCGCGATGGCCGCAGCAGTGGAAGCTGTGCCGAATAAATGATGTCCACAGGCATGTCCTGCAGCCTTGCCGGCGGTTTTTTGCATAGGGACTGCTTCCTGCGACAGACCCGGTAGGGCGTCATATTCCCCCAGTATCGCTATTACAGGTGACCCACTTCCGTATTCTGCGATAAAGGCAGTTGGAATACCGGCAACCCCCTTTTCAACATTAAAACCCGCTTGTTTCAATGTGGATTGTAACAAGGCTGAACTCTGTTCCTCCTGATAGCCCATTTCAGCCAAATTCCAGATATTTTGAGCGATATTACCGTATTCACCGGCCTTTTGGTTAAGTGATTCGATAACGGCTTCGGTGGATTTTTGTCCCTGTATAGTAAAAAAGGCACATAGAACGAAGGCAAGGAAGAGCGTATATTTCATGCTTGTGTTTTTAGGTGATGCTAAATATATAAAATGAGGAGGTAATTCACAGCAGTAAGAATAACAATTATCTCACGCCTCACGAACTTATTTTCTGGGATGAAATTGTTCCATGACCCTGGAGAGGTGAGTGCGGTCTACGTGCATGTAAATTTCCGTTGTCGTGATACTCTCGTGCCCGAGCATTTGTTGAATTGCTCGCAGATCGGCCCCATTTTCAAGTAAGTGAGTGGCAAAGGAATGCCTGAAGGTGTGCGGACTGATGGTTTTTCTCAATCCTGTCTTTACTCCCAATTGCTTTACAATAGTAAAAATCATTGCTCTGCTCAGTGCTTTTCCTCTCCTGTTTAGGAATAAGATGTCTTCATTCCCCTTTTGGATGTTTTGATGTACTCTTACCTGGTAACGATATAGGTTGATATATTTTTGATTCACCTTGCCAATAGGGACAAATCGCTGCTTATCTCCTTTTCCGGTGACCTTGATAAAATCTTCCTCAAAAAACAGATCTGAGATCCGGAGCTGAATGAGTTCTGAGACGCGTAGTCCACAACCGTAGAGTGTTTCCAGCATAGCGCGGTTTCGCTCTCCTTCAGCCTTAGATAGGTCGATAGCTTTTATCAGGGTATCTATTTCTTCAACAGAAAGGGTGTCGGGTAGTTTTCTTCCCAATTTGGGAGACTCTATAAGCTCCATAGGGTTGTCTTCACGATACTGTTCAAAGGCCAGGTAGTTAAAAAAACTATTCAATCCGGAGATTATTCGGGCCTGTGATCGTGGAGAAACCGATTTTCCAAGCTCGTAAACAAATTGTAAGAGTATTTCCTGCTCAATCTTAACAGGCGATATTTTCTGATCTAATTCCTCTAGGTAGCTGACGAGTTTGCGAACATCCCTTAAATAATTCATCAGGGTATTTTCCGAAAGCCCCCTTTCTAATTTCAGGTAGTGTTTGTAATCTGCTATGGCCTGTTCCCATTTCATGGCTTAAAGATACTGGCTTCCTTATACAAATAAATACAAATGTCTATTCTACCACCTATTTTGGGGTTTTGGCAACAAAAATAAGGAGTTGATCACTTAAGAATATAGATTTGTGACCTAACCATCAGCTAAATACAAATGAAGAAATTTCTTATCGTTTTAACGGCCATACTCTTCGGTACAAGTCTTGTAGCCCAAGAAGGTATAAAAATTGGATTGCACGGAAGTTTTCCCTTTAACGACTTCAGCGATGCCGTTGTGCTTTCCGCCGGATTTGACGTCGGTTATATGCATGCCCTTGGTGAGGTAGTGGATGCAGGGGTTATGACGGGATTCATCAATGGATTCCCTGATAATTTTGACGCTGGCCCCGACCTGCCTAGTATACAGTTCTTGCCACTTGCAGCTTCTTTTCGGATCTGGCCTTCCAATTCCTTTTCTTTTGGAGGAGATGTAGGCTATGCCGTTGGGATCAACGACGGTAATGATGGAGGATTATATTACCGTCCTACTATCGGTTATCTCTTTGGGACAAATACAGAAGTGAATTTCTCCTACACAGGGATACAGCTCGAAGGTGCCACCTGGTCTACCGTAAATGTGGGCGTTCTCCATACTATTCAGGTGAGGCCAAGAAGGCTCTAATCACTTTATTTAAATTTCAAATTAGCTTAAGACTTCTAAACCCGGCTCAGTATAATTTAGTGGCATCACCTTGTTTGAAATATCTTGATTTATTAGTATCTTACTCCTGTTAACCAACTAAAAACCACAGGATTATGAGAAAATTAATCTTTTTTTCCGTTCTGGCCGCTACGGCCTTATTGACGAGTTGTGCTACCTGTAATTGGGGTATTAAAGCCGGACCTAATTTTGCCTCAGTAGGAGGTGATGATACGGATGACCTCGATTCAAGATTTGGAGTATTTTTTGGGGCATATACAGAGTGTATGATCTTAGACACGTTTAGTGTTCAGCCTGAATTAATTTTTTCTCAGCAAGGGGCAGATTATACTGAAAGTGAAGGCTTTGATGGTACATTTAAATTCAATTACTTAAACCTTCCGGTTATGGGAAAACTTTATGTAAACGATGGTTTATTCGTAGAAGCCGGCCCGCAAATAGGATATCTCTTATCAGCAAAAGAAGAATTTGAATCTATGAGTCTTTCGGGGGAAGATGACATCAAGGATGATATAAAAAATATCGACTTTGGTGCGAATGTTGGGTTGGGATACCAATTTGACAGCGGACTAAATATAGGAGCCCGTTACAACTTCGGGATCGCTAACATTAACGATTTTGCCGATTCATCAGATTTTTCGAACACCAATAACGTATTTTCTTTTGCCGTTGGATTCAGATTTTAATTCAAAATAAACAAGGATTTACGGAAGCCCCTGGTGGGCTTCTTTTTTTTGTTCCTTTTTTTGATACATTTACCCAATGAAAAAGCTGATCATCATCAATGGCCCCAATTTAAATCTGTTGGGAAAACGTGAGCCTGATGTTTACGGAGATATGAGTTTTGAAGACTATTTTTCAAAGCTGCAGATGACATTTAAGGAGGTACAACTCGCGTATTTCCAGTCGAACATCGAAGGCGAACTCATTGACAAGTTGCAGGAGGTGGGATTTAGCTACGATGGCATTATTCTGAATGCAGCCGCTTATACCCATACTTCGGTAGGGTTGGGGGATGCGGTAAAGGCTATTTCAACCCCTGTGGTGGAAGTTCATATCTCTAATACCTTCAAAAGAGAAGACTTTAGGCACATCTCCCATATCTCCGCTGGTGCCAAAGGTGTCATCCTTGGATTTGGCCTGGCATCGTACGATCTCGCTATCCACAGTTTCTTAAAATAAAGCCCTGGTGTAGATTTAGTAAGTGAAATCTACTTTAAATTAAGATTAAACCTTACTTTTCTTAAGAAAAAACCTTAACTATATTTGTTTTTGTCTTATCTTTAAGATTGTCCTCCCAAATTCATCATCTCTTAATGGTATTGTAAATCAATAATTTAGAATTCCATAGAATGACTCCTACCGTTGTTATGTAAGCCTTTTGGTTCGGTTTTTCGATTGCGTATTTTTTAAATATCGACAGTCGAGAAAAGGGAACGAATCAAGGGGATAATAAACCAAATAACCAACAATGAAAACCACAAAGTATTACTCAGTTAATGAGGGGTATAACCCTTTTGTAAATTCGGGGTTTTTCCAGAAGAATTTCATAGCTCATTTTAGGATCACATTCATATTATTGCTTGTTCTGTGCTGTATTGGCACCTCCTTTGGCCAGCAAGGGAACAAAGGCTCAAAGGGTGCAAATAATGAAGAAGTGACCCTCTTTACCTGTGCAGAAAATATCGGGAACGGACTTTATCTTGCTAAATTCGGGTATACCAACCCTACCAATAAAACAATAACTGTTTTGCCAGATGCGAGTTACATCTTCCTTAGCGACAAAATAGAGGATTCTGAGTTTGACGGTATTCAAAAAATTCCGGGAATCTTCTCCTTCGAACCAGGTACGCATGACAATGTTTTATCCGTTGTCTTCGCAGATAACGGGCATGCCAAATGGACCGTCGCCTTTGGTGGCTCAAGCGATCAAAAGATCAGAGCGACCTTAAATTCTCCGGTATGTGAAGGCGATCCCTTTATTGTACCGGTAATTGGCCCGGGTAATGGTAAAACAGAAGGTTACATAAGTCCAGAGTTAATCTCACTTGCTGCAGGTACTGCAGGAGATACTCCTTCGTCCCTGATCTATCAGATCAGTCCGGAAGAAAAAGTACTTATTCAGATCGTACCTTTTGATGGTAAAACTCAGGACGTCATTGATTTACTGATCAATACCTTTGGCCTTCAGTACAACATCCAGCCAAATATCTCTGATTTTATAGTTAATCCTTCCTTGATTATTTCTGAAGAATTAGCTGCGATTGATGTTTTGTTTCCAATAAACAAAATACTTCCTCCACCCCCTCCGGATCCGCCTATGCCGGCGCTTACAGATTATCCCGACCTTATTAAGTCAGTACAGGCACTCTACACTCCTTTTACATCAGGAGAGGAGGAGGACACAGGAGATGCAATAACTCAGGGCGATGCAGCACAGAAATCAGATATCGTCCGACGTTCTTTCAAGATCGTCAATGGGGATGAAAGTATAGCTGTTGATGGAACCGGCGTTAACATTGTGGTCTTTTCCAACAGTTTTGATGCAAATCCTCCGGAAGCTGGACAACCCAGCAATGAAGCTATTGACGTAGGGAACGGGGATCTGCCGGGTATCGCCGGAAATGGCAACCCCAATGGATACAATACACCGGTAAATGTGATTAAGGAATACCCGTATACTTTCGGACAATTATCAGATGAGGGGAGGGCTATGCTTCAAATTGCACATGATATTGCTCCTGGTGCCAATCTGGCGTTCCGAACAGCCGTTCTATCACCCAGAGATTTTGAATTGGGTGTAAAAAATTTAATTCCATCGGTAAATACGATTGCTCTAGATGACATCACTTTTCCCGGAGAACCTGCATTCGGGATAAGCAATATCGGAAAAGCAATACAGGAATTCAGGGCCGCCGGAAATTACTATTTTACCTCAACTGGAAATTTTTCTGACGCCGCTTTTCAATCACTTTTTGTTTCGGCTAACGGCGTTGATCTGCCTGATTTTATACCTGATGAAGGAACGGTGGCACACGCCTTTGATGGAGTAGATAATATATATCAAAGGTTTAGTGTAAAAAACGGAGAAACCTATATGATCGTCCTGCAATGGAAGGACGACTTTGCCTCGCAGGAGAACATATTAGGAGCCAGAAACGATTTTGATATTTGGGTAGTAGACGGTGAGCAACGCCTTTTGGTAGGTAATAATTATTACAATGATAATGATACTGAAACTACGGAGGACGGGAAAGACCCCGTGGAATATATTACCTTTAAGGCACTCGATGACGGTGTAGCGAACTTTATGATCACTAGTGCTAACGGGGATCCGGGTTCAGTTCCTTTCAGATATATCATCTTTGTGAAAAATAATCTGGAGGTCCTGGATTTTTTCGATGGTGCCCCGACCATTACGGGACATGCGCTGACTCCTGAGGCCCTGGCTATAGGGGCAGTGGACTTTCGTAAAGCTGATGCTCCCGAACCTCAGGGCTTTTCATCTTTTGCCGGCACTATTTCTGACGGATCTACTCCTCAGGTGGCATTGTCCTCTTATGATGGGGTAAATACCAATGTAACTACCATAGGGCAGAACGAGGTGGATGGGATACCTGTTGACGATGATGACTTTAAAAACTTCTTTGGTACTTCTGCCTCCGTAGTTCATGTGGCAGCTGCTTTTGCCTTGATGGAATCTGCATTACCGGCCTGGTACGGCACAAATTCGGGAGTAGATATATTACAACTATTCAAGGATAACGCCGATAAAGTCGGGAACGAATCTCAGTTGGGCGATGGTATTGTGAATGCAGAAAATACCTTTAAAGCGATAGCAACCCAAACAGGCGTAATCAGTGACTTTACTATCGAATTTACTTCGGAAGAAGGATCGGTAATCAGTGCAGATGAATTTGAACTTACTATCAATGGGGACTTCTTTCCTGAAGATCCTACAGTTTTCTTCGGCGAGGATGAACTGCCGATAGTTTTTTATGACCCCGAGAATCCTTCGGAGATAAAAGTTTTGGTAGGACCTTTTACGGGCAATGATCCCGTTACAGTGTTTACAAACTCTACAGTTCCTTTAGGGACGGATGGCGGAAATTCTAATCCTATTTTTTTGTTGGATGATGGAATTATAGCTATAAATGTAATTGCGGAAGATATCGATGTAGAATACGGCCAGGACTATGACTTTAGCTTTACCGTTGAAGGATTACCAGAAGGGGTGACCTTCGAAAGCCTCGGACTACCGGATATTATCTATACGACGGCAGCAACGCCTCCGTTCCCAAAAATCGGGAATTACGTCGTCTTCCCGTCTTTTGACCTGGAAAATGCGAGTGCCGATCAGTTGACCGCTTTGCAAGACTATGTAGTAAATTTTAAAAGCGGTTCTCTTTCAGTTGCTAAAAAAGACCTTGAAATTATTCCTGATCCGCTGGAGGTAACCTATGGTGAGGCTATAAACCTGAATTTGAGCTATAATTACGACAATACAAATATTGCGGATAACACTGCATTCCTTTCAGCCATTTCGGAGGCCCATTCCGCCGACTTCTTTCCGGAGAATACCCTGGCCCTGATTAATGGTTTTAAAGCCCTGGTCAACGACGAACAGCTCGCGATTTTGAATTTGCTAGAGGATGGTAGCTGGATATCCACAGAGAGGACGTTGCAGAATGGATTTAAGGCTCTCGTGAATGAAATGAATCTGGTCAACCTCAATACATCACACTTTGAAGATTATTCAGATTATCTAACCAATGGTTTTAAAGCACTTGTTAATGATTTTAAAGCCCTGGTCAACAGTGAAGACCTCTTTAGTGGCAATGCTTCTTTCGGTTCAATTCAAAATGGATTTAAAGCCCTTGTAAATGACAGTGAACTGGGCGGGGAATCAGATTTGAATGACTATTCAGAAGTTTTTGCTATCGTTTATGATGGTGATGATGATACGCCAATTTCCAGATTTTATTCTCTTAACTTGATAACAGGACTCGATGTTACTCCCTTACCGGAATTCCACTCCTCCTTCGCGGGGACCATACTCGATCCTATTGCTTACAACTTTAACATAACTTACAAGTCGGGTACGATTATTGTCAATCCCGCCAGACTTGATATTTCCATTGGTGATCTTGTGATTGATCAGGGGGAAGATATAGATACATCCTTACTAGATATTAGTATTGAAGGTTATGAATACGATGAGACTCTTGCTGATGTATTCCCTGATGGCATTCCCTATCTGTTTAAAGATGCAAACGGCGTAGCTTATACTCCCGGAGCTACCGGAATCTTCTTTATTACCATTCAGAATCCTCAGAATTACGAAATCAACTATGAACGGACCGGAGTGCTTTATATTAATCCTGGCGGGGACCAATTGCGCAAGATTAGAACCTATTTGGACTGTGTGGAGGAAAATTTTGGTGATCCGGACGGACTCAATTATATAGCACATTACCGCTATATAAATCCAAATGATGAAACCATTTATATTCTGGAAGGTCCGGAGAATCTACTGACGGGTCCGGCATCCAATGGCGGAGGACTTCCCTTTATATTCCTTCCAGGGGAGAATACCTTTCAGATCCGATTTGACGGAAATACGATGAAATGGGAGCTAACCAGCAGGGATAGTACGCATAAGAGTTCTACAACCTCCACGGCCAATTCAAATTCTAACCGCTGTGATGCTGGATATATAACCAACGAGTTTTTTACTAACTCCTTTATTATTTATCCCAATCCTGTAAATGGCCTGTTGTTTATCGATCAGAATTTACCAGAACAGCTTACCCTGGATGTCTTCGATATATTTGGTATCTTACATCTCTCGACAACTTTAGACGGCAGATCAGGACCCCTCACCCACGAAATCGACATGAGTGCTTATAATAACGGAATGTATATACTTCGTTTTAGTTTGCAGGATGATGTTCAGGTATATACCATCATTAAAGAATGATAATAAGGGAAAGCGCAATCAATTATCGCAAGAGCCATACCAACAGAATTTTTCTGATGGTGGCTTTGCTTTTTATCTCTTTTTGGTCTCGTGCACAGCAAACACAAATAGATAGCTTAAAGAATATTCTTGAAAAGGGTTCCAGGGATACATCGGCGGTAAATACATTGAACCTGCTAAGCTTGGCTGTCCTTTCTAATGAGGATATAGACAAAGCTATAGCATATGCCATGGAGGCCAATGATCTTGCCGATGATATTAATTACGACTCCGGACAGGCTTTAGCTCAAAAATATATAGGTCTGGGATATTTCTATCAGGGGAATTACCTGGCTGTAATGGACCATTGGAACCAATCTTTAGAAAGTTATAAAAAGGTTAGGGACACCAGTGGCATGGCTAACATCCTCAACAATCTGGGAGGCGTGTATTTAAGTCAGGGTGGAAGCGATAAAGCCCTGGATTATTATTTGCAATCTCTCTACTACGCAGAAAAGGTCAAGGATACGTTCAGGATCACATCTGTCTTGCCTAATATTGGCGCAGTATATGGCGATCTGAAAGATTACGACAAGGCCCTGGAGTACTTCCAACGTATGGAAAAGTACCTCCCCGGAATTGATAACCCCCAGATTACAACTTACTACTATATGGGGGTCGGTGAAATTTATAATAAGTTAAAAAAGTATGATCTGGCCCTGGAGGCCTATCAATGGGCCCTGCCCTTAACCGAGAATACTTCCGATTACGCTCATATACTAAAGGAAATGGGAATGATTGAAAATGCTTTGGGTAATCGGGCCAAAGCCATTGACTATTTAACTCTGTCCTATAGAACCGCAAAAGAGAAAAATCAGCAACTCGAGTTGCTACATGCCCTTATTGGCCTGGGAGAGATGTACAAAGCATCAAATTACAGTAAAGCTGTAGATCTGTACAATGAGGCCGAATCCCTGGCCATTGAACTGGAGACGAATAAAGGTCTTCGAGATATCTACAGGGGCTTATCTGAAACCTACGCCTCCAAAGGAGATTATAATAAAGCCTATACATTCCAGACCCTGTTTTTAGCCCAGAAAGATTCGATCTATAACAAGGAAACTGACGACAAAATAAGAGGGCTGCAGTTTGATTTTGAAAATCAGCAGAATCAGGATAAAATTGGCCTTCTGAATAAGGAGAAGGAAATAGCCACTCTGCAGGCAAAAAGACAGAAATACGTGATCTATGGTACTATAATTTCTCTTATCCTGGTATTTGTGATGGCTGTTGGGGCTTATAGCCGATACAAGTATGTAAAAAAGACAAATAAAATTATTGAAGACGAGAAAGATCGATCTGAAAAACTGCTGTTGAACATACTCCCCGAAGAAACGGCCAGGGAGCTGAAAGAAAAGGGTAAAGTAGCCGCCAAACGCTTCGAATCGGTAACCATTCTTTTCTCAGATTTTAAAGGATTTACCTCTCATGCACAACACCTTAATCCGGAGATCCTGGTAAAAAGTGTGGATTATTACTTCTCGCGCTTCGATGAGATTATGGATAAATACGGTCTGGAAAAGATCAAAACCGTAGGTGATGCCTATATGTGTGCAGGAGGTCTGCCTTTTCCAACTTCTGATCATCCCTTTAAAATGATTGAGGCGGCGATAGAAATGGCTGCGGTTATGGAAGAAATCAAAATCAGGCCCAAAGAGGATATTGTTCCCTTTGATGTACGGATAGGGATCAATACCGGTACCGTGGTTGCCGGAGTGGTTGGACTAAATAAATTTGCATACGACATCTGGGGAGATGCAGTAAACGTGGCATCGCGAATGGAGACCAAGTCTGAGCCAGGAAGAATCAATATCTCGGAGAATACTTATGAGATCATCAAAAACGTTTACGATTGTGAATTCAGGGGAGAAGTAGAGGTTAAAAATAAGGGCAAAATGTCCATGTATTTTGTAAAGGGGAGGAAAATAATCCGCCATGCGAAATCAGAAAAAGAAGTAAATGCTTAAATTGTACACTACAAGCATTTAAAATATGATAGGCCGCCAAGATCCGAACAATTACTGGGAACAACTGGAACGTCTTGAAAAACTGATCAGAGCCTCCGAATTTAAAGCAGGGGTGATCTTCTCCTTTCACAGCCTGATCCTGGGCCTTTTTGCAGAACGACTCGATATCTTCCAGACTACCTTTGAAAATAATGGATGGTTTACTGCCTTTGCGGGTTTATGGCTAATCGCTGTTTTTATCTCCATTTATTATTGTTTCAGGTGTTTTATGCCGCGTATGGAAATGAAATATGACGATAACGTCTTTTTCTTTATGGATGCGGTAAAAGCTTTTGGTACCTCCGAAGAGTATACCGAGAAATTACTGGAAATCTGTGGAAGCGAGGAAGAGCTCTATACACAATTAGCTCAACAGATCCATGCCGAGAGTAAGATCATCGCTGAAAAGTTTGGCAGCGTTCAAAGCTCTCTCCGTTTCTTTGCCCTGAGTTTTATTTTTGCTATGCTGAGTCTTATTATTTGGCTCGTACAGATCATAAGCTAAAAACGTCACGCTCATGACGCGATATCTGAAATTGCGCAGGAAAGCGCTCCACATCCTCCAAACGGAACTTTCGGAGGATCTCTGTTATCACGGCATGGCACACACTTTAGACGTCCTTAAAGTTTGTGATGGTTACATCAGCAGAGGAAAATTATACGGCGAAAAAGCGATGTTGCTGAGGACAGGAGCGCTTTGTCATGACCTGGGCTTTACGACATCTTATCAGAATCACGAAGAACACGGAATAACCATCGCTCTGCAAATGATGAAGGACTATCGTTATTCTCCGGTTCAACGAAGGGTGGTAGTTGGACTCATTAGGGCGACAGAAGTGCCGCAAACCCCCAAAACTCATCTGGAAAAGATATTATGTGATGCTGACCTCGATTATCTGGGACGCGACGACTATGGTAAGATCAGTAATTTATTGCTCAAGGAACTAAAACACTTTGGGGTTGAACTCACCAGAGAAGAATGGAGGCAAAAGCAGATCTCATTTCTGCAAAAACACAACTACCACACTACCTATGCGCAAAAATACAGGGAGCCAATTAAACAGGGACACCTTCGGGAAATTCGAGATCAGCAGAGTAATTAATTGTCAGTGATCGAACGCCTTAGTTTGGTAAGAGAATAGTTCATAAAATACTCTAGGCTGTGGAGTCCCTAATATGCCGGAGACGGCTTTATGCCCGTGTATTAAGCAACACACATGAGAGAAAAAGCAAAATAACCAACACGGATAGTATATTTTAAGCCTTTTCCTTCCCAAGTGGCATCAGGTATTTACTGTCCATATAAAATGTGCCATAGGGTAATAAAGAAGCCAGGAAAAAGCTAAAATACCGCCTCAATCCCCAGCCCTGTTGCCTGCAAAAGACAAAAGCAAGAATGATAAAGCAGATAAATAGAACCCCGTGAACATAGCCTATGTAAATATTGGGCTCCCGTATGTTCGCCCAGTACTTTAGAGGCATACTAAAACCAAATAACAAAAGGTATGAGATACCCTCAAGAATGGCCAAAAGGCGCATTAAAAGAAGCATATAGTGTTATTTACAAGTGAATTACTTCCCCGTAGGCATCAGCAACGGCCTCCATCACGGCCTCACTCATGGTAGGGTGGGGGTGAACGGTTTTCAGGATCTCATGCCCGGTGGTCTCGAGTTTACGTCCCAGAACCGCTTCAGCGATCATATCGGTTACCCCGGCGCCAATCATATGGCAACCGAGCCACTCCCCGTACTTAGCATCAAAGATGACCTTTACAAAGCCGTCTGAATTCCCGGAAGCCTGGGCTTTACCACTTGCAGAAAAAGGAAATTTTCCCACTTTGATGTCGAGACCTTTTTCCCGTGCCTGTTTTTCGGTAAGTCCAACAGAGGCAACTTCAGGCATACAATAGGTACATCCCGGAATATTCCCGTAATCCAATGGCTCCACGTGCATACCGGCTATCTTTTCCACACAGAGGATTCCCTCTGCCGAGGCAACATGCGCCAGGGCCGGTCCGGCCGTAACATCGCCTATGGCGTAGTACCCGGGAATGTTGGTTTGGTAGTAGTCGTTCACCAGGATCTTGTCCCTGTCTGTGGCAACACCTACCTCTTCCAGTCCGATATTTTCAATGTTGGTTTTGATACCCACGGCAGACAAGACCACATCTGCTTCTAAAATTTCTTCTCCTTTTGGAGTTTTGACGGTTACTTTCACTCCATCTCCTGAGGTGTCGGCCTTAGTCACTTCGGAGGAAGTCATAATTTTAATGCCCGACTTCTTAAAATTCCGCTCCAGTTGTTTGGAGATCTCTTCATCTTCTACGGGAACGATATTAGGTAGAAATTCTACCACAGTGACTTCCGTACCCATGGCGTTGTAAAAATAGGCGAACTCTATCCCTATGGCTCCACTCCCCACAACGACTAGCTTATCCGGCTGCTTTTCTAGCGTCATTGCCTTTCTGTACCCAATAATTTTTTTTCCATCTTGGGGTAAACTCGGAAGTTCTCTACTTCTGGCACCGGTTGCAATGATAATATGCGAGGCACTGTATTCGGTTTCTTTTCCGTCTTCGCCTTTGACAACAACTTTTTTTCCTTGCTTTATTTTTCCGTATCCGTTGATGACCTCGATCTTATTCTTTTTCATCAGGAATTGGACCCCCTTGCTCATTCCAGATGCGACATTCCGACTCCTTTTTACAACGGCATCAAAGTCTTTATCGGCTCCCTCTACTTTCAGGCCATAGTCGCCTGCATGCTGAAGATATTCAAAAACCTGGGCCGACTTTAAAAGTGCTTTGGTGGGAATACAACCCCAGTTGAGGCATACACCCCCAAGGCTCTCTTTTTCAATAATTGCGGTTTTCATTCCCAACTGTGACGCTCGGATGGCTGTTACATATCCACCGGGTCCGCTGCCCAAAACAATAACATCGAAATTGCTCATCTATTTTTCTTTAAGGATCTATATAAGTGCGGAGGCAAAGTTACAAAACCAATTGCAAACGATTCAACGAATACCGTCGCTTTCCCTGAAAGAAATAACAACCATATACGTTGTCCGTAAATAAGGAACTTAAGGACTTCAATAAGAGATAGATGGGATTATTTTGCCGGTACAAATTCTAGAGCAGCGCCATTGATGCAGTGGCGTTTTCCGGTAGTCGCACTTGGTCCGTCATCAAAAACATGTCCAAGATGCCCTCCGCAAACGGCACAGTGCTCCTCAGTACGGGGGTAGCCAATCTTATAATCGGTTTCATAGGCCACATTCCCTTCAATAGCACGATCAAAACTCGGCCATCCGGTTCCGGAATCGTATTTGTGCTCACTGCTAAATACCGGTGTTTTGCATCCTGCACAAACATAAGTGCCTGCTTCCTTGTTCCTTAACCACTCACTGCTTCCAGGATTTTCTGTGCCGGCCTTACGCAGTATATAAAATTGCATATCGGTAAGTTCTGCGCGCCATTCGGCTTCTGTTTTAGAAACCTCGTATGTTGTTGATTCTTGTTCTTCGGCTGTGGCCGTTTTATCCTTGTTGTCTTTTTCCTGAGACACTCCTTTACAACCTATGGCCAGCATGCAAATGCCTATCAATACAATCTTTTTCATAACAAATTTTTCTTTAAAGTCGATTCGAATTCCTTTTCCTTTCAAAAATAGTCATAAAAAAACCCCCGAAGAATTCTCCGGGGGTTCTTAAGAAATCTTTAGTATTAATCTAGTGTTATACGGGTAATGTCTTTCTCCTCCACTTGCAATAGATTCATAATCGCATCGATATTAGAAGGATCCATCCTCGACGTTTGTCCGTATTCAGCCGGCACAATAGCGATCCTGAATACCTGGTTGTCCGTGTCGCCGGGCATAAGGGTGCTGAGGTCAAAATCAGACTCAAGGAAAATACTTACATCAAAGAAGGTATGGTCGTAATTGTATTGCAACAATCCCTGGTTTAAGATCCTTGTCTGCGGCAGCAGTCTCCAGATATCAACAAACTCGCCATTTCCATCATCGGTTTCGTCCCAGAGGATGTAAACGAATACCAGATCAGATTCAAATACTTCAACTGTGTTCGGGAATTCATAAAAGATGGAGTATTCATTAGCTGCATCAAAGGTTCCTTCAATTTCCAGGACAGTGCCCAGAATATTAATACCATCCTGGCCGTCTAATCCATCAAGGCCGTCAAATCCGGGAGGTCCCGGAGGTCCTGCAGGGCCTTCACATGAGATCATAAGGGCAACTACTAGGGTGCTGAAAATAAGTCCGATTTTTTTCATAATTCAATTCATTTTAAGATTCCGTTGGTAATTAATTCGGAATGGGTTTGTCTTGATTTTCTAAAAATTATTGTTTGATAGGAAATTAGGTTTCAAAAAGCGTTCCAAAAATTTAAAAATAGCCAAAATCTGATAGTAAATCCCCTGTAAATTTATAGGTTTAAGGAGATTCTTTTCGGTATAATTTTCTATTTTTAGCCAAAACCAAAGAATCAGTTATGCCAATGAAACAAGAGCGAGTGGTGATCGAAAATGTAAACCCTCAACTCCAGTGTGGTGCCTATTACATCAAAAGGGTTGTAGGGGAAACAGTAATAGTTCACGCCGATGTTCTCGGAGATGGTCATGATGTGATCCAGGCTGAGGTGGCTTATAAACACGAAAGTGAGAAGTCTTTTACCCAATTGCGGATGGAGCATTTAGGCAATGATGTACACCATGCAATTTTTAAGGTAAATAAGCAGGGATACTACGATTACAAGGTAGAAGGGTGGGTTGATAATCCACTGAATTGGCAACACGGCATTGAGGCAAAACTTAAGGATGGGCAAATTGTGACCAGCGAATTGTTGGATGGCGTGCAGTATTTAAAGGTTTTACAGAAAAAACTAAAAGGCAAAGAGAAAGAATACATCTCAGATCTCATTCAAGCTTTTCAGGATAAAGACAAATACGAAACAGCAGTTAAGGAAGCAATTTCAAAAAAGCTCCACGAGATGTTCATCAAACATCCGCTGAAGAATTTAGTTAACTCAAGTGCGGTTCTTAAAGTCTATGTAGACCGGAAAAAGGCAAATTTCAGTACCTGGTACGAATTCTTTCCGCGTTCAACCGCTGTAGAGGAAGGCAAACACGGTACTTTTAAAGATGCTCAGCGATTATTTCCAAAGATCTCAGCCATGGGCTTTGATACGGTTTATCTTCCGCCAATACACCCTATCGGGGAAGTAAACCGAAAAGGGAAAAATAATACGACCAAGGCAGAAGAGGGAGACAGCGGTGTTCCATGGGGTATTGGCTCAAAACACGGAGGACACAAATCCATCCACCCTGAACTCGGATCTGAAAAGGATTTTAAAGACTTTATTAAAAAAGCCTCTGAATTTGATCTCGAAGTGGCCATGGACCTGGCCTTCCAGGCGGCCCCTGACCATCCCTATATCACCTCCAATCCCGAATGGTTCAGAAAAAGGCCCGACGGAACTATGCAGTACGCTGAAAATCCGCCCAAGAAGTATCAGGACATCGTCAATTTTTATTTCGAAACAAAAGAGTATAAAAAACTATGGCAAGAACTCCTTGATGTCACCCTGCATTGGATCAGTTTCGGTATCAAAATCTTTAGGGTAGACAATCCGCACACCAAGCCCTATTATTTCTGGAATTGGCTGATTGAAGAAGTAAAAAAGGATCATCCGGATGTGCTTTTCCTTGCGGAAGCATTTTCCAGGCCAAAAGTGATGCAGCAATTGGCCAAACAGGGCTTTTCACAGTCCTATACCTATTTTACCTGGCGGGTGCACAAACACGAACTTATAGAATACGTCACCGAACTTACACAGTCGGATATGAAGGAGTATTACCGCCCGAATTTCTGGCCAAATACCCCAGATATCAATCCGTACCACCTGCAAGGGGCCAATGAGAGCATGCATCTGATTCGTTATGCCCTTGCCGCTACCTTGTGTGGAAACCTGGGTATTTATGGTCCTGTGTTCGAATATATGGTCTCTGAGGCTATGCCTGGGAAGGAAGAATATCTGCATTCAGAAAAATACGAAGTGCGGTTCTGGGACTGGTCAATTGAAAACAAGATCACTTATTTGATAACCAAACTGAATCATCTTCGAAAAGATCACCCCTCCTTACAGCAAACAAATAATATCAGGTTCTGTAGAATCGACAACGACAAACTGATCGCATTTTACAAATGGAATGACGACAGAAGCGATGAGATCCTGGTGGTGATTAATCTCGACTCCTATTACGCACAACAGGGGATGGTCCAACTCCCGCTAGGTGATTTGGGTGTCGAAGCAGGAAAACCTATTCAGATGCGCGATCTGGTCACGGACAATAGTTACCTTTGGTACAACGAATGGAATTTTGTTGAACTCCCTCCGAGCTTGCCCTTCCATGTATTTCAAATTAAAAAATAACCATGCCCAATAAAAAACAGGAATCTTCTCTGCAGGCGCCCTACACTTTTGACGTAGAGTGGGAAGCCCTGATGGATGACAAGAAGTTTATTTCGGCCTTTCTCTCAGAAATACTGGAAGAATACGTGGTAAAGCAGCGCTGGTACGGCGGGAAAAGCAGCAAGCTTAAATATATAGAATTACAGGAATACTTCCGTATTCAGCAGAAAGGGGAAGTCTACTACGGCCTGCTGTTGGAGGTGAATTTTGAAGAGGCGTTCTACCAACATTATTTTCTGCCTATCGCCTTTGTTTCTGATGAATCTTTTGCCGAAAAAGACCGCATTCTTCCTTTGAGCATAAAAGGACAGGAGGGCTTTATCATAGATGCCCTTAACCTGGAAGCCTTCAGAAAGCTCGTCTATGAAAGGATCATCACTGCCGAACTCAATGATACTACCCGGGTTCAATACCACCACAGTCTTAATTTTAACGGGGAACCCTACGAATCTTCCAAATTCATGGGCATGGAACAGAGTAATACCTCTATCATTATCAACGGGAAATCGGTTATCAAATTCTTCCGCAGGATATATGCCGATAAAAACCCCGACTATGAGATGAGTCGTTTTCTCTCAGAGCGCAAAGGCTATAAGAATACTCCGCCATATCAGGGCAGTCTGAGCATCATCGATACGGATAACGTAAGTGTTACCATCGCCCTGATGCAGGAATTGATCCCTAACCAGGGGGATGCCTGGGACTACATGCTCAAAGAACTCCACAAGGTATTCAGCAATCTCGAGAATAAGCATATCAATGTAGATCACCTGCCGGATGTTCAATTATTCGACCGATTAAAGATCAATGACGTACCCCCGCAAATCATAGATTGGGCCGGACTCAACGTTTTTCTCAAATTGCAGACCCTGGCCAGGAGGACTGCTGAAATGCACATTGCCCTTGGTTCTGAATTTGAAGACACAGGTTTTACTCCTACTAACTTCACCGGAGACTATGAGGTCTGGCTAAAAAATCGCCTGCTTTATCAATTCCAAAACCGTCTAAATACGGTTGAAAATAATTTACATCGCTTAAAGGATCTTTCCCTGGACCTGGCTAAAGAATTTCTGGAGCGTAAAAATGAAATCAGGAAACGATTTGTGGATTTCGACTGGACAAAGTTAAAAGGAGAGCGACTCAGAGTTCACGGGGACTACCACCTCGGACAGGTCCTTGTGAAGGATGACGATTTTTACTTACTCGATTTTGAGGGAGAACCCGAAAGCACGATCCGGGATAGAAAAGTAAAACAACCGCCTCTTAAAGATGTGGCAGGAATGTTCCGGTCTTTTCATTACGCCGTTTACGCCACCATTTTTAACAATGAGGACAGCTACCCGTATTCGCGGGGAGAACTCTTTAAGGCAGGTGAGATTTTATACCGTTATTTTGTTGGGGTCTTTATGGAAACCTATGTAGACCTTATTCAAAAGCAAAATATCAATATTGGATACAGTCAGGAACGCATTTTCATCCTAAAATACTGCATGCTGGAAAAGGCGGTTTATGAACTGGGGTATGAAATGAATTCCAGACCATTATGGGCGGTGATTCCACTGCAGGGCATCATGAGTATTTTGAACAAAACTAACTAACAACTAATAAGACAAACATGGGCAACGTTATACCCCACAGTGTATTTTCCGAATTCGACATCAATTTGTTTAAATCGGGTAAACATTACCGACTCTACGAAAAATTAGGATCGCACCCCATGGAAGTAAACGGGGAAAAAGGCACCTACTTTGCCGTTTGGGCCCCATCGGCAAAAGCCGTCTCCGTAGTAGGGGATTTTAACTACTGGCTCGAGGGCGACCACAAACTCAATGTCCGCTGGGATGCCAGTGGCATTTGGGAAGGTTTTATCCCCGGAGTAAAGCCGGGAACGAAGTATAAATACAAGATCCATTCGCACAATCAGGATATCAAGACAGAAAAGGCGGATCCATTCGCCCGTTATTCGGAACAACCTCCAAAAACAGCATCCGTAGTCTGGGATAAAACCTACAAATGGAAGGATAAAAAATGGATGGACACCCGTAAGGAAAAAAACAGTCTGGACGCTCCCTATTCCGTCTATGAAGTTCATTTGGGATCGTGGAAGAAAAACGAAAAAAATGAGTTCCTGACCTACGAGGAACTGTCTAAAGACCTTGTGGCCTACGTCAAAGAAATGAATTTCACTCATGTGGAATTTATGCCGGTGATGGAATATCCTTACGATCCGTCCTGGGGATATCAGTTAACCGGATATTTTGCGCCAACATCCAGATTTGGTGAACCTGAAGGCCTTAAATTGTTAATTGATACCCTGCATCAAAATGGCATTGGGGTGATTTTAGACTGGGTACCTTCGCATTTTCCGGAGGATGCACACGGTTTGGGCTTTTTTGATGGTTCTAGTCTTTACGAACATCCCGACAGGCGAAGGGGTTACCATCCGGATTGGAAATCTCTGATCTTTAATTACGGCAGGAATGAAGTTCGGGCCTTTTTGATCAGCAATGCATTATTCTGGTTAGACCAGTACCACGTAGACGGGCTGCGGGTTGATGCCGTTGCCTCCATGCTTTACCTCGATTATTCCAGGGACGAAGGAGAGTGGGAACCCAATATTTACGGAAATAATGAAAACCTTGAAGCCATTTCCCTCATCAGGGAATTAAACGAAGAAGTATACAAGAGTTTTGAGGGAGTGCAAACCATTGCTGAAGAATCTACATCTTTTTCTATGGTTTCCAGACCTGTGAGTATTGGAGGTCTTGGATTTGGGATGAAGTGGATGATGGGATGGATGCACGATAGTCTAGAGTATTTTAAAAAAGAACCTGTTTATCGCAGGCATCATCAAAACGATCTTACGTTTAGCATGACTTACGCCTTTACGGAAAACTTTATGTTGCCTTTTTCTCATGATGAAGTTGTGTACGGGAAACAGTCCCTCCTTTACAAAATGCCGGGAGACGAGTGGCAACGCTTTGCCAACCTGAGATTATTGTTTGGATATATGTTTACCCATCCCGGCACCAATCTGCTGTTTATGGGCGCTGAATTCGGTCAATCTTCCGAATGGAATTTCGAACAAAGTCTGGATTGGCATCTCTTGCAATACGAATTCCACGATGGAGTACGTCAATTGGTTAAGGATCTCAATAAGTTTTATCGCGATCATCCGGCACTGTTTGAAAAGCAATTTAGCTCTGAAGGTTTTCAATGGATTGATTACGGAGACCACGAGAACTCAGTTCTTACCTATATGCGAAAGGGGCACAAGGAAGAAGATGATCTGGTGATAGCCTGTAACTTCACGCCGGTACCCAGGGAAAAATACAGAATAGGAGTTCCCAGAAGTGGACAATTCAAGGAGGTTTTTAATACTGACGCCAAGAAATATGGCGGAAGTGGGTCAAAAAATACCATCAGAAAAACTTCAAAAAAGTCCTGGCACGGGAAGGATCACTCTATTGAAGTAACGATTCCTCCACTTGGGATGGTTGTTTTTCTTTGATAACGGCCAGCTATATCGATGTAGTTTATAAATGATAACAAGATCATTTTACAATTTAAGTTGAATGTCTTTCTTTTGCGCATTGTTAAGAAAAACCTATGATCACTAATACAGAGTTAGAATACAAGGGAAATCTTTACCCTGACCAAATAGTTGATTTTAAAAAGGATTCCGATAAATTTTACTTCACTACCCAGAATGGCGTTATTCTAGAGATAACGGTTATCAGGAATAGTACCATCAGGTTTCGCTACGCTACCGATCACGTTATGGAACCCGATTTCTCCTATGCTATAAGTCCGGACGCCCCCAGGGGATATAAAGACCTCAAGGCAGAGGAGACCGATACGGAATACCTCATTAGCACGGCAAAAGTAAAAGTCCTGGTAGACAAGAAATCAATGCGTGTGCAGATCTCAGATCTCGAAGGAAACATAATCAATGAAGATGAATTGGGCTTCCACTATGAAGAGAATTATACCTACGGTGGTAACTCTGTAAAAATGAGTAAGATTACCCAGTCCGGTGAAAGTTTTTACGGGATGGGTGACAAGGCGACCCACTTTAACCTGAAAGGGAAAAGAGTACATAACTGGGTTACTGACCAATACGCTTTTGGCAAGGATCAGGATCCATTGTACAAAGCAGTCCCATTTTACATTGGCCTTCATCAGAACAAGGCCTATGGGTTATTTTTTGACAATACGTTTAAAACCCACTTCGATTTTGCTCATGAGCGAAGGAACGTAACGAGTTTTTGGGCTGAAGGCGGGGAGATGAATTACTATTTCTTTTACGGCCCTGATATGTCGCGTGTGGTTAGATCGTACACCGACCTTACCGGTACGCCGGAATTGCCGCCGTTATGGGCCCTGGGCTATCACCAGTCTAAGTGGAGTTATTTTCCTGAAAGCAGGGTAAAGCAGATTGCCAGTAAGTTTCGAAAGCTGAAGATTCCCTGTGATGCCATATACCTCGATATCGATTATATGGATGGATTCAGGTGCTTTACCTGGGATAAAACGAAATTTCCTGATCCCAAAAAGATGATTTCGGAACTCAATGAAGACGGATTTAAGACCGTGGTCATGATCGATCCGGGGATTAAAATAGACCGGGATTATTGGGTTTACCAGGAGGCTATAAAGAACGATTATTTCTGCAAACGGGGAGACGGACCGCTGATGAGCGGAAAAGTTTGGCCGGGCCAATGCAACTTCCCTGATTATACTAATCCTGAAGTCAGAGAATGGTGGGCCGGACTCTATAAAGAATTGATGTCGGAAGTAGGTGCCCACGCTGTGTGGAACGACATGAATGAACCAGCCGTAATGGAAGTGCCCACGAAAACGGCGCCTTTGGATACAAGGCACGATTTTGACGGGCATCCCTGTAGTCACAGAAAAGCGCATAATATTTACGGGATGCAAATGGTAAGGGCAACTTACGAAGGCGTAAAGAAATACGTTTACCCCAAAAGACCTTTTGTTATTACCAGAGCCGGATATTCAGGAACACAGCGATTTGCTTCAACCTGGACGGGGGATAATGTTGCTACATGGGAACACCTCTGGATCGCCAATGTTCAGGTACAGCGCATGTGCGTTAGTGGGATGTCATTTGTGGGAACCGATATTGGCGGGTTTGCCGAACAGCCCAACGGGGAATTATTTGCGCGCTGGATACAATTGGGAATTTTCCATCCCTTCTGCCGAGTTCATAGTAGTGGGGATCATGGAGATCAGGAACCCTGGTCTTTTGACAAGGAGGTCACCAATATTGTAAGAAAATTTATAGAATTAAGATATCAGTTACTGCCTTACCTCTACACCAGTTTTTACAGGTATTACAAGGAAAGTATCCCGATGATCAAACCTCTGGTTTATCACGATCAGGAGGACCAGCAGACGCATTTCCGTACGGATGAATTTATTTTTGGTGAACAAATTCTCGTTTGCCCCGTACAGGAGCCAAATGCCAAAGGTAGACGAATGTATATCCCCAGGGGTACATGGTACGATTACTGGACTAACGAAACTGTGGAAGGGGGTTCAGAAAAATGGGTTGATGCCGATATTGACAAGATCCCGATTTTTATCAAAGAGGGAGCAATTATCCCAAAATACCCTGTTCAACAATACGTTGGAGAATTGAAAATTGAGGAACTCCAACTCGACGTGTATTACAAAAACGGTATTGAAAATTCCATGATCTACGAGGATGCTCAGGATGGATATGACTATACCAAGGGGGAATTCAGTCTTCGGAATTTTAAATTAACCGGGAAGGAAAATGAACTCATTTTGCAGCAATTTAAAGATGGGAATTTCATCACCACTTATGAGACCTTTAAACTCAACCTGATGGGTCTTCCCTTTAAAATTAAGTCAATTCAGCTCGATAATGAGTCTATTGCTCTGAAAGATGTCAAAATGAACGGCAGCAATACCATACATGTAACCAAAGAATTTACGACCCTGCATATTATCGGTAAGTGATTTTTTGTAAATTCCACCCAAAGACCTTAAAATGAAAAAGAAGCTATATCTGATTATTTTAGTGTTCTTCGGAATACTGGGATGCAAGACCAATCCTTTCACCGGGAAAAGTACCTTAAATTTCTATCAGAACAATTCCATATTTCCCACAGCTTTTGCCCAATACGATGAATTTCTCAAGGGGAATAAAGTGGTTACCGGTACTAGCGAAGCAAATACTATTACTACTGTGGGACAGCGTATTGCCAAGGCGGCTGAACGCTGGTTAAGCGCCAACGGATATCCGGGTTATCTCAAGGACTACCAGTGGGAGTACAATCTGGTGCAGGATGAGACTGTAAACGCCTGGTGTATGCCGGGGGGAAAGATTGTTTTTTATACCGGAATCCTACCGATTTGTCAGGATGAAACTGGGATAGCCGTAGTTATGGGACACGAAGTGGCTCATGCTCTGGCAGATCACGGGGCTCAACGGATGAGTGCCGGGATGATTCAACAGGGCATTGCAGTTGCAGGGAATATCGCAATTGATGATCCTCAGAAACGAAACATTTTCAATCAGGCTTATGGCATCGGATCTACTGTAGGAGTGATGTTGCCTTTTAGCCGAAGTCATGAAACTGAAGCAGACCGGATTGGATTACAAATCATGGCTATCGCCGGATATAACCCGGACGAAGCTGCGGAATTGTGGAAACGGATGAAGGCGAATTCCGGTGGTCAGGCACCTCCCGAATTTTTAAGTACTCACCCTTCCAATGATACGCGTATCAACAACCTCACAAATTGGGCACCGCTGGCTAAAGAAGAGGCCAAAAAATTTGGCGTGACGAGTTTTCAATAGGTGATTGCAATTATTTTATCGATCTGCAAATAGTAATCAATGCCTGTGATCTAATCATATTGAAATGCAATGGCCCGAACTATCCTGGTAAAAGGAAGCAAGAAATTACTCAATGCATGGGCGTTTTACGACTGGGCTAATTCGGTCTACAGTCTAGTAATTGCCTCAGCCATTTTTCCTATTTACTACGGGGCATTATTCAGGATTGCGGGGATCGAAAAGATCAGCATTTTCGGAGGCGAGATTGCAAGGGCGCCCCTGATCAGTTATACCACCTCCCTGGCTTTTGTATGTATAGCGCTCATCACGCCTTTTATTTCCGGAATTGCTGATTACCTTGGAAATAAAAAGGTCTTTATGCAATTCTTCTGCTATATGGGAGGAATTGCATGTATAGGTTTGTACTGGTTCTCTCTGGAACATATAGAGGCGGGTCTTATTTGTTATTTCTTTGGCCTGGTGGGCTTCTGGGTAAGTTTTGCCATCAATAATTCGTACCTGCCTGATATTGCCTACCCCGAGCAGCAGGACAGGATAAGTGCCAAAGGTTTCTCCATGGGCTATATTGGAAGTGTGATCCTTTTGCTAATCAACCTCGCAATGGTGATGAAGCCGGCCACTTTTGGGATTGAAGGGGAGGGGGCAGAGCTTCTTGCTATGCGATATTCCTTTGCTTCGGTAGGAATCTGGTGGATACTTTTTAGTCAGTACACTTTTTATCACCTGCCTAAAGGCAACAAAAGAAAAGGGCCACGAACTCGCGTTATCCTGAATGGTTTCAGGGAGCTTAAAGGGGTATGGCAACAGCTGGGAGAACAACAAAGACTGAAACGATACCTGGGAGCATTTTTCGTCTACAGTATGGCTGTTCAAACGGTTATGCTGATAGCGGCCTATTTCGGGGAGGAAGAGATTAAATGGGGTTCAGGTGAAGAGCGTACAGTGGGACTTATAGTCAGTATTCTGGTGATTCAATTAGTGGCTGTAATAGGAGCCACCTTTACCGCCAGAGCTTCTGAGCATTTTGGCAATATCAGAACGCTGGTTGTTATTAATTTCCTATGGATCGGGATCTGTATCTACGCCTATTATGTAACAAGTCCGACTGAATTTTACATCGCGGCCGGTTGCGTGGGAGTGGTGATGGGTGGAATTCAGGCCTTGTCTAGATCTACCTATTCCAAATTCCTTCCGGAAACCAAGGACACAGCATCTTTTTTTAGTTTTTACGATGTTTCTGAGAAGATTGGCATTATCATCGGTACATTTCTGTACGGTGTTGTGGCTCAATTTACGGGGAGTATGCGTAATGCGACCATCTTTTTAGCAATCTTCTTTATCCTCGGGGCGTTTCTGCTCCTCAGGGTCAATAAAAAAGCCCCTGCATAGAGGGGCCTTTTAGATTTTAAACTCAGTAGTTCTATCCTTTCGAAATATCTCCAGAACCAGACGTTTTACTGTCTATTTTTTCAGGATTTCCCCTGTAGGAGATATCTCCTGATCCCGAAACCCTCGCCTTAAGGGATTCCCTGGCGGTAACCCTGATGTTGGCGGAACCGGAAACTGTAGCACTGACGTGATTAGCTTCCAGCTCATAGGCATGTACATCACCTGAACCTGAAATTTGAACTTCTAAAGTATCGGTATTTCCACTGAGGTTCATATCTCCTGATCCCGAAACAGTTACTTCGAGATTTTCAACTTCAAGCTCTACCTCCATGTCTCCCGAACCCGACATCCTTGTTTTGAAATCTGATGATTTCAGCACCGTACGCCCTTCCAGGTCTCCTGAACCGGACATACTTAAGTAGTTAATCTCTTCAACAGGTATGGTGACAGAAATGCCTCCTGATTTCCATGATGAAGGTTGAAGGTTGATCCCTTTTTCTACTTTCACAACCAATCTACCATCTTTAACTTCGGTGATGATATATTCTAACAGGTTCTCTTCTCCTTTAATACTTACAGAACCTTCTTTTCCGGAAACGAGCTCCACATCGAACCATCCACCCACTGAGACACCTTCGTAATCTCCGGTGATGCGTTCTATGGTAACCACTTCACCATTTCCTTTCACTTTTTTACCCCATTGAGCGCATGAAATGTTTGCGAAGATCAGCATCATGCATAGAATTTGTACTTTTTTCATTTTTGTGTTTTTTGAGTTTATCGTTTTATAAAGGCTACACTACCGTACTCACTCGAGATAGAAATTTGGTTCCCGCTATTTTCCTTGCCATAATATCCCTTGTAATAACGGTCACTGTTTTTTTCCCGGCTAACCAAAATCTCGAGATCTTCCTTTCCACTGAAACCGGAATACTCAGCAGTGACCTCGAAGTCGAAATAGTAATTTGAATTGTAACCGATTTTAATTCCGGTGTAATCTGTTCTAATATTGACATTGCCGGCATCGGAAGCCATTTCATCGATCTTAATTCCTCCGTAATCCGCATTGATATCGACATTGCCATGAACTTCACCGAGCTGTACATTGACGTAGTCTCCGTTGCCTGAGACATTGCCTACGCTCTTTACTTCCAGGCTGCCGTAGTCGTTATTGTATTCCAAATTACCCATTTCCCCAACATTAGCGTCAGTATAATCTGCATTGATTACCAGGTTCCCTGCTTTTTCGAGCGTAAAACCGGAATAGTCTGCCCTGATTTCACCGCTATTCATATAGCCGATAAACGACTTTGAAGTATAATCAAAACGCAGGTCATTATTTCTTCCTCTGAGTTCCCCGATCTGCAGCCTGCCGTAGTCACAGTTTATTTTGGCATAACCATCGATACGGTCCAGAGTGATATTGCCGTAGTCATTGCTCAGGTTTATACTGTTCTTAACAGGAAGTTTAATCGTATAGTCGATCTGCATACTAACCTGATCTTTCTTGCCCCAATTCCAGTTCCATCCTTTGTTTTTATTAAAGAGGGTCTCTGCAGAAACCATACTGGTATTGGCATTAAATTCAACGGTGATCTCGTTCAGTTTCTCCTGCACTTTTTCTTCGTTGTTCCCATTGGTTTTGATTACAACTTCAATGACGACGCGATTTTCGTTCCAGGAAGCCAGCGAAATATTTCCGTAACTGTTAGACACTTTAAGTACGGCATCAGCATTTACTGAATACTCCTTCTTAATGGTCTTTTCTTTGGTGTATTTTCCTTTCATAGGATCCCCGTGGGCACCAGCCAGAAGCGGTAAGGCACATAAAAAAAGGAATAGCTTTTTAAAGGGTAAAGTTTTCATCATTTTGTTCTTTAAGATTTTTAATTGATTCTACTTTTTGCATTACATCTTTTAAAAGATCTATACGCATTTGAAAATTTTGAACCATCGCACTAAGGATGATCTTGTAATCACCACCTTCTAGCAAATCGGTTCTCATTTGGTTGTAATCTGCCTCCAGGAAGGCCAATTGATCCATGGCATCGGCAATTATTTTATTTGCTTCCGGACCATCCTGCTGCTGTAGCAAGGTGAGTTGTTCTTCAATAACGGCTGCAAAATAAAGCTCTGTATTTGAAACTTCTGGGCCCATCTCGGCTAGTGTTTCGTCGGCCGTAGGATTCTGATACAGAGACCCTAGAAACAGGCCAAACAACAGCGCTACAGAGGCTGCAATGGCAAGGGGTTTCCACCAGGATACTCCACGGGTTGCAGGGGTATTTTGTCCTTGTAGCTTCTCCAGGAATCGATCCTGATGCCCTGCCGTTGGTTCTTCCCGATCTAAAACCGGGGATATTTTTTTAAATACATCTTCTATGTCGCTCTTTTTCATGATCTAACGGGATCCAATTTTTTACGTAAACTTTCTTTTGCTCTTGAGATCATGGTTCTGCAATTGGCATAACTTATATCCATCAGACCGCAAATCTCTTCATAATCATATCCTTCAATTAAATGTAAGGTCAGAGAAATTCTGTAATTGTCTTTTAGCGATTTCATCGTTGTCAAAACTTGTTGAGCCAATTGTTCTGTATCAACATCAACCGCCTCAGATACATCATTATCCCTGACCTTGTAAAGTGTTTCATTAAGGGATACTTCATTCTTCTTCTTACGCGTCCGGTAGCTCACCAGGCTTTTGTTAATGACAATTCGCTTGAGCCATGCCCCGAAGGCCACATTACCTTTAAAAGTATGGAGCTTTGTAAAGGCGTTTAGAAACGATTCCTGCATAACATCTTCCGCTTCTGCGCTGTCTTTTACTATTCTCAATGCCGTATTATACATCGCTTTGTAATATCTTTTATAGATCTCCATCTGTGCCCGTTGGTCTCCCTTCAGACACAATTGCAATAAGGTCTCAGTATGTTCTCCTACTTGGCTCAAAAAGTATTCGATTTGTTATATAGATAGCTCAATTTACTCATTGTTACAGTTTTTCTATAAATTTTGACTTCTTGGCATGGGAATTGACCTTTATAGACGTCTTAAACCGATGAAAAACCTTGAAGATCAGGTTCTTCCTAATGGTGAGAATAAAAAAATTGCAAATGAAACTAAAAGCCGATCATCTGTAAATGACAGAATGACGGTTCAAAGAACTATGGGAGACGCAAAATTTATACAATTTGACAATATGTCGTTGCAGGATATTAATGACGAATCTGAATTAATACCTCTTTTAACTCCGGAGGATGAGGAGGAAATGAGGAATGAGGTACTTCCCGAGACCCTTCCCATTCTACCTTTGAGAAATACGGTATTATTTCCGGGTGTGGTAATACCAATAACTGCCGGACGTGATAAATCCATCAACCTTATTAAATACGCCAACAAAGGATCAAAAGCCATTGGGGTAGTATCACAGAAAGATGAGGAAACTGAAGATCCCGGGGTAAAAGATATCAATACCATGGGTACGGTAGCACGGATACTCAGGGTTTTACAAATGCCCGACGGGAATACTACAGTTATCATTCAGGGTAAAAAGCGATTTGAAATTGCTGAAGTCCTAACGGAGAAACCCTATATGACAGCGACTATCAGGGAAGTGAGTGAAGAGGATGTAGATCAGAAGGGAGAGGAGTTCCTGGCTATAATTGATTCAATTAAAGATATAGCACTAAAGATTATTCAGGACAATCCGAATATTCCCAGTGAGGCCTCCTTTGCAATCAAGAACATAAACAGTAATTCTTTCCTGATCAATTTTGTTTCTTCAAATCTCAACCTCAGTGTGAAGGAGAAACAAACCCTTCTTGAAATTGGCAATCTGAAGGATCGGGCTCTTGCTACGCTTAAGCATATGAATGTTGAGCTTCAGAAGCTCGCCTTGCAAAAAGACATACAGTCTAAAGTGAGAAGCGACCTCGACCAGCAACAGCGTGAATATTTCCTGCATCAGCAGATGAAGACCATTCAGGAAGAACTAGGTGGTGCTTCCTACGATGAGGAGATCGAAGAAATGCGCCTCAAAGCCAAAAAGAAAAAATGGAGTGAGAAGGTGAGTACCCATTTTGAGAAAGAACTGGCCAAGATGCAGCGTATGAATCCGCAGGTAGCAGAGTACAGTATTCAAAGAAATTACCTCGACCTGTTTTTGGAACTGCCCTGGGAAGAATTTTCCAAGGATAAATTTGATCTTAAAAGGGCCCAAAAGATCCTGGATCGCGACCATTACGGCCTGGAAGACGTTAAACGAAGAATTATTGAATACCTGGCAGTATTGAAGTTGAGGAATGACATGAAATCTCCTATCCTTTGTCTGTACGGACCTCCCGGGGTTGGTAAAACCTCTTTGGGGAAGTCGGTAGCCGAAGCCCTGGGTAGGCAATACGTAAGGATGTCGCTCGGTGGATTGCGCGATGAAGCAGAGATAAGGGGTCACCGTAAAACGTATATAGGGGCGATGCCCGGCAGGATCATACAGAGTATTAAAAAGGCAGGAACTTCTAACCCGGTCTTTATTCTTGATGAGATCGACAAATTATCGAGCAGTTACCAGGGAGATCCATCATCGGCTATGCTTGAGGTTCTCGATCCTGAACAGAACAATGAATTCCACGATAATTTCCTGGAAATGGGCTATGACCTCTCCAGGGTGATGTTTATAGCAACAGCCAACAATCTTTCATCCATTCAGCCCGCCCTAAGGGACAGAATGGAGATCATAAACGTCACGGGATACACCATTGAGGAAAAAGTAGAAATCGCAAAAAGGCATCTTTTGCCCAAGCAACTTAAAGAGCATGGTTTAAAGGCGAAGGACCTGCGAATTGGTAAACGACAACTCGAGAAGATTGTAGAAGGATATACGCGTGAATCCGGGGTAAGAACCCTGGAGAAACAAATCGCTAAAATGGTTCGGTACGCTGCCAAATCAATAGCCATAGAGGAAGAGTACCAGGTAAAAGTGACTAACGAAGTGGTTGAGGAAGTTTTAGGCCCCCCGAGACTCGAACGTGATAAATATGAGAATAATGAAGTTGCCGGAGTTGTAACCGGACTCGCATGGACCAGTGTTGGGGGAGATATACTGTTTATCGAGTCGATCCTGTCTAAAGGAAAAGGTCAGCTCAATATTACCGGAAATCTCGGGAAGGTAATGAAGGAATCGGCCACCATTGCCATGGAATACATCAAATCAAATGCAGATAAATTTGGGATAGACGCCGATGTGTTCGACAAATACAATGTGCATATTCACGTTCCTGAAGGGGCTACCCCCAAAGACGGGCCAAGTGCCGGAATTACTATGCTGACATCTCTGGTTTCCCTCTTTACTCAAAAGAAAGTAAAGAAAAGTACGGCGATGACCGGGGAAATTACCCTCAGGGGCAAGGTCTTGCCTGTTGGAGGGATTAAGGAGAAGATTCTGGCGGCCAAACGAGCGCGCATCAAGGACATCATTCTATGTGAAGACAACAGAAAGGATATATTGGAGATCAAGGAAGAATACCTGAAAGGTCTCAGATTTCATTATGTTACCGATATGAGTGAAGTCATCGACCTGGCAATTACCAATCAAAAGGTGAGAAACGCCAAGAAATTATAGCAGCACTCATTGGGTATACAATGACTAAATCTAAATTAGGAGGCCTCAGTTCACTCAATCTCCTTATTTTTAGCACATGAAAAGAATAATCATCGCCATTGACGGGTATTCTTCCACAGGGAAGAGTACAATGGCGAAACAGTTGGCGAAAGCCCTGGATTATATTTATGTGGATACCGGGGCCATGTACCGGGCCATAACCCTTTTTGCCATTGAAAATGACCTTATCGGGCCTGCAGGATTCAAGAAAAGTACCTTAATCGGCGAACTTCCCAATTTAAATCTGGAATTTAAGTACAATGCATCTCTTGGATTTTCAGAGATGTATCTCAATGGGAGACATGTAGAAAAGGAGATCCGCACGCTTGAAGTTTCCCAATTCGTAAGTCAGGTTTCTGTGGTTCCCGAAGTTCGAGAGAAAATGGTGGCTTTGCAAAAGGCGATGGGAAAAAACAAAGGTCTGGTAATGGATGGTCGCGATATAGGAACTGTGGTTTTTCCGGAAGCCGAGTTGAAGATATTTATGACGGCCTCCCCCGACATAAGGGCAACGAGACGGTACAAGGAATTGCTGGACAGGGGGGCAGATATAAGTTTTGAGGAAGTCCTTGAAAATGTACAGGCACGGGATTATATCGATTCGCATAGAAAGTTTTCTCCTTTAAAAAAAGCAGAGGATGCGGTAGTACTGGACAATTCTAAACTGAATCAGGACGAGCAGTTTAAACGCGCGCTAGCTCTGGCGGAAGAGAAAATTAAGGAGTAACAAAAAAGGCGCTTGAGGGCGCCTTTTTCAATTTATATTTTTGGGATCACCAACACCTGATCGGGATGGATTACATCCGGATTTTTTAAAATATCGGTGTTAGCAGAAAAAATCTGCTTATACTTCATAGGGTCCCCGTAATAATGTTTGGCAATTTTACTTAAAGATTCACCGCTCTTCACTACGTGTCTGTGATAAACGTCCTCATCTGCTACGGTTATATTAGCCTTAATATCAGAAGGGTTGTCTCCCCCTATTTCTTTTATCTTATCCCATAAGAGGTTTTTTTCATACTGTGTTTTGGCTTCTCCTTTAACCTTTAACACTCCATTTTCCTCGCTTACTTTCCCGTCTGCGATCCCCAATTTTTCTCCTAGGGTAAGAACTCCCTGGTACTTGTCTTTTACGCTCATTGTTTACTATTTAATAGGTTTTAATATTGCCTTGAAAGATACGAAATCTATAAGGATACGGGGACGAAGCGGTTAAATTGTTAATATTTTTATTGCTGTCTGATGTTTAGGTTGTTAAAACAAGATATAAGTTGTACTTTTGCACACCTTTTTGGCAAGTATTTAAGAGGAAAAGGAAAAGAAAACAAAGGAAAAACATCTTCCATAAGCGTTGTCTTACTCTTAGAGGTTTATGGGATACAAATTGAGATCAGCAAATGGCTGAAAAAAAAGCAACATCAGAAGAAACTCAGGTAGCTGAGGTCGTTCAGGAAGAAAAAGTAGAGACTCCCAAACAAGATCCCAAGGAATTCCTTGAAAACTTTGACTGGGACAAGTATGAAGAAGGTATTGAACGAGTAGACGATTCCAAATTAGAGGAATTTGAAAAACTAGTAGCAGAGAATTTTGTAGATACGGCAGATGAGGAAGTAGTAGAAGGGACCGTAACACACCTTACAGACAGGGAAGCGATCATCGATATCAACGCTAAGTCTGAAGGAGTTATATCCCTTAATGAATTTCGATACAATCCCGGCCTTAAGGTTGGTGACAAGGTTGAAGTTCTCATCGACATTCGCGAAGACAAAAGCGGACAGTTGGTGCTTTCACACAGAAAAGCTCGTACGATAAAGGCGTGGGAACGCGTAAATTCAGCTCACGACAAGGAAGAAGTAGTAACCGGTTTTGTAAAGTGCAGAACAAAAGGAGGAATGATCGTCGATGTCTTCGGAATCGAGGCGTTCTTGCCAGGTTCTCAGATCGATGTGAAACCTATTCGCGATTACGATCAGTATGTAGGTAAGACCATGGAATTCAAGGTGGTGAAAATCAACCATGAATTTAAGAACGTCGTAGTTTCTCATAAAGCGCTTATCGAAGCGGATATTGAAGAACAGAAGAAAGAGATCATCAGTCAGCTCGAAAAAGGTCAGGTCCTTGAAGGTATTGTAAAAAATATCACTTCCTACGGAGTCTTTATTGACTTAGGTGGGGTAGACGGACTTGTACACATCACAGACCTGTCATGGAGCAGGATCAATCACCCGAATGAGGTGGTAGACCTGGATCAGAAACTCAATGTGGTTATTCTTGATTTTGACGATAACAAGTCGAGAATCCAATTAGGGTTAAAACAATTGGAAAAACATCCATGGGAAGCCCTTGGGGATGAATTTAAAGTTGGAGATAAGGTCAAAGGAAAAGTGGTCGTTATAGCTGATTACGGTGCCTTTTTAGAAGTTGCAGAAGGTGTGGAAGGACTTATCCACGTTTCTGAAATGTCATGGTCTACGCATCTCAGGTCTGCTCAGGACTTTGTAAATGTAGGAGACGAACTGGAGGCTGTAGTGCTGACTCTCGACAGAGAAGACAGAAAAATGTCGCTTGGGATCAAACAACTGACCCCAGATCCATGGACTGATATCACTTCTAAATATCCTGTAGGATCAAGGCATAAAGGAATTGTAAGGAACTTTACCAACTTTGGTGTCTTTGTTGAACTGGAAGAAGGAATTGACGGTTTAATCTACATTTCTGACCTCTCCTGGACCAAGAAGATAAAGCATCCTTCAGAATTTGTAACTGTTGGAGATACCTTGGAAGTAGAAGTTCTGGAATTAGACGTGGAAGGACGTAAATTAAGTCTTGGCCATAAGCAGACTACAGACAACCCTTGGGATAAGTACGAGAAGGAATTTGCAGTTGGAACTGTTCACAAATCAGCAATCACTGAGATTGTAGACAAAGGTGCAGTAATTGATTTTAACAAGGATATCACCGCATTCGTTCCCCAGAGACATATGGAGAAAGAGGATGGGAAAAAGCTTGGCAAAGGTGAGGAAGCCGAATTTAAAATCATTGAATTCAACAAGGAATTCAAAAGAGTAGTCGCCAGTCATACCGCTATCTTCAGGGAAGAAGAGCAGCGAAATGTAAAAGCAGCACGCAAAAAAGCTGCGGCACAGGCTGACGAATCAAAACCGACACTAGGAGACGCCAACGAGCAATTGCAGGCGCTTAAAGATAAAATGGAAGGGAAAAAGTAATTGTAGATTTCCATGATATCAAAATCTGGTTTAATAATATGCCCCGACTTGCAAGTCGGGGTATTTTTTTGCCCTAAAGCGGGAAGATTGCCGTTTCAAAGCGATAATAAAAAGGGCCCGCAATTATTGATTAGAAATCCCTATTTTTGCTTTCAAATATGTTGGTAGCGCAAACCATGAGTCAAAAAGTACTTCTTTCCTCAAAAGAAATCCACATTATTTTACATCGCCTGGCGTGCCAACTTTTAGAAAACCACTTAGATTTTACCGATACTGTACTTATAGGGATTCAACCCAGGGGCAGCTTTCTCGCCAAACGTCTGGCGAAACTCCTCAAGGAAGAATACCAGGTAAAAGAAATTAAGTTAGGCCTTTTAGATATCACGTTTTTTAGGGATGATTTCCGCAGGGGAGAAAAACCCCTGGAAGCGAGTACCACCAGTGTAGATTTCCTGGTTGAGGACAAAAAAGTGGTCCTTATTGATGATGTGTTATACACAGGAAGGAGCATCAGGGCGGCACTTACGGCAATCCAGTCGTTTGGGAGGCCCAATGAGATTGAATTACTCACCCTAATCGACAGAAGATTTAGCAGACACCTTCCCATACAGCCCAACTACAGAGGAAGACAGGTTGATGCCATCAATGAAGAGAAAGTTAAGGTGCTGTGGAAAGAAAATGAAGGGAAAGATGTAGTCTATTTAGTTAACAGATAAGCGAATGCCGGCATTAAGCGTAAGACATTTACTGGGGATAAAATATCTGAATGAGCAGGATATTCAACTCATTTTTGAAACGGCAGATCAATTTAAGGAGGTCATTAACCGATCCATCAAAAAGGTACCATCTCTCCGTGACATTACCATAGCTAATATATTTTTTGAGAATAGTACCAGAACCAAATTGAGCTTTGAACTGGCAGAAAAACGTTTGTCTGCCGACGTATTGAATTTCTCCGCCTCTCAGTCGTCTGTAAAAAAGGGGGAAACCCTGATAGATACCGTAAATAATATCCTTTCCATGAAGGTAGATATGGTGGTTATGCGACATCCCAATCCGGGAGCCGGGATATTCCTATCTAAGCATGTAAATGCATCAATCATCAACGCCGGCGACGGGGCTCATGAACATCCCACCCAAGCGTTGCTCGATTCCTATTCGATCAGGGAAAGACTGGGAGATGTGGCAGGAAAGAAGGTGATCATTGTTGGGGACATCCTGCATTCCAGGGTAGCGCTCTCCAATATTTTCGCTCTGAAACTTCAGGGAGCTAAAGTAAAAGTATGTGGCCCCAAGACCTTAATTCCTAAACATATAGAAAGCCTTGGTGTAGAAGTTGAACCCAACTTGAGAAAGGCGTTAGCCTGGTGCGATGTGGCCAATATGCTCAGGGTACAGAATGAGCGGATGGAAATGAGTTACTTCCCTACAACCCGGGAGTACACTCAGCAATACGGAATCAACAAAGAAATACTGGAAAGCCTCGATAAGGAAATCGTTATTATGCACCCCGGGCCAATAAACAGGGGGGTTGAAATCACCAGTGATGTAGCAGATTCGTCCCAGTCCATTATCCTGCACCAGGTGGAAAACGGTGTTGCTATTCGCATGGCTGTAATTTATTTATTAGCTTCCCAGTTAAACTAAGGGCTTATGATTTTTGATAAGGAAGGCAACAGGACCATTGTTTATCAGGAGGGTATCAGCTTATTGGTATTTGTTGAGAATCTCAATAAGGCCTACGAAAAAATAAAAAACGATCATATTGTGGTGAATTTGTTCTCTTTTGACAAACTCACTTCAAATGATCTTCTCGAATTTCTGGAAATTTCCAGAGCCCATAAAAAGATGAAGAAATCTTTTGTCCTGGTCACTGATAAAGTGGACTACGAAGACGTACCTGAAGAAATAAGCCTGGCACCTACTCTACAGGAAGCCATGGATATCATTGAGATGGAGGATATTGAACGGGATCTTGATCTTTGAAAAATGAATTACTACTTCGCTCAAGTCAATATCGCTAAATCAAAATACCCTCTCGAGGATACACGAATGGCCGACTTTGTCAATAATACGGCCCGTATTAACGCTATAGCTGAAAAGAGTCCCGGGTTCGTCTGGCGCTGGGTAGAGGAGCCCAATAGCGGAGTATCTGAAATTTTTGGAGATCCGGCTTTGGTGGTAAATATGTCGATATGGGAATCTCGTGAAACTTTAATGGAGTTTACCTATCAAAGTCCTCACGTGGAGATCTATAAACGTAAAAATGAATGGTTTGATAAGTTAAATTCCGCTCATATGGTATGCTTTTTCACACAAAAAAGAGAAATCTCTCTTTCTGAGGCCAAGAAGCGACTCGACCATCTCAATACAATGGGTGAAACTCCAATTGCCTTTACTTTTAAATCCTCATTCAGTCCGGGCGACGTGGAGCCTTTCCTTGCAAACAAGACGGACGGTCTATGAAACTCCACATCCTGGGGTGCCATGCTGCAACCCCCTCAATGAAGGGCAATCCCACTTCTCAGATTCTGGAGATCCGTAATTCCGTTTTTTTGATCGATTGCGCGGAAGGTACACAGGTTTTACTGAGACAACACAAGATCAAGTTTAACAGAATCAACCACATCTTTATCTCCCATCTCCATGGCGATCATTTCTTTGGCCTTCCGGGGTTAATATCTACTTTTCAATTGCTCGGGAGAGAGAAAGAACTCCATATTTATGGTCCTTCCGGATTAAAAGAAGTCATTTTGGCACTATTGAGGGTGGGCAATTCATGGACCAACTACTCCCTGGTATTTCACGAGTTACAAAAAAGTACTTCGGAATTGATTTTCGAAAATGATAAGCTGCAGGTAAGGACCATTCCTTTGAATCACAGAATTTATACAAATGGATTCCTCTTTTCAGAAAAGCCCAAGGAGAGAAAACTCAATATTGCGGCCGTAGCAAAGTACAAGGTAGACAAGGCATTTTTTAAAAACATTAAGGGCGGCAAGGACGTTCTTCTCGATTCAGGGGAGCTGATCCCGAATTCACTTTTAAGTTCCGATCCTCCTTCACCAAAATCATACGCTTACTGCAGCGATACAGCTTTCGACCTTTCTATTGTGCCCTTAATTAAGGGTGTAGATTTGCTTTATCACGAAGCCACTTTCCTTTCCAATGAGGCTCAACTTGCAACCAGGACCAAGCATTCTACCGCCGTGGAGGCTGCCAGAATTGCCAAAGAGGCAGGGGTAAAAGGTTTGCTGCTGGGACACTTCTCAACGCGTTATAAAAATAAGAAGGCATTCATCGATGAAGCATCTGCTATTTTTTCTGAGGTTGCCCTTGCTGAGGATGGAATGATCCTTGAGATTTAGGATGAATTTTATGTCTTAATTTTCCCATTTTGCCAAGATTTCACCAAATTTGTTATCTATGGGAAAAGAGGGATCAGACATTAAAAAGGACTTGAGTGAATACCGCAAGGCATATGAAAAAAGTGCCCTGCTTGAATCTACGGTATCGGACAGCCCGATGGAACTATTTCAAAAGTGGTTTCACGAAGTTGAGAAATCAGGGACTTCTGATGAGCCCAATGCTATGACGGTCTCCACGCTGGGATTGGATGGATTTCCCAAAAGCAGAGTTGTGCTGCTCAAAAGATTTACTTATGAAGGATTTATTTTCTACACGAATTACCTAAGTGAAAAAGGGAAGGCTATTGAAAAAAATCCGAAGGTCTGTCTTTCGTTTTTCTGGCCGGGAATGGAACGGCAGGTGATTATCAAAGGAACTGCAAAAAAGATTCCCGAAAATATGTCTGATGGATATTTTGAATCCAGGCCTACAGGGAGTAAATTAGGAGCTATTGTCTCAGAACAGAGTGAAGTCATTCCTTCAAGGGATACGCTGGAAGAAAAACTTAGAGAACTCGAAAAGGAATACGAACAGAAGGAAATACCACGGCCCGACTATTGGGGAGGGTATTTGGTATCACCTGTTTCTGTAGAATTCTGGCAAGGAAGGCCAAACCGCTTACACGATCGTTTGAGATACACCCTTGAAAAGGACTATCGCTGGAGCCTGGATAGGCTGGCACCTTAGCAGGAATTCCGGCTTCTATTGATAGAAAGATTTACAATACCGAAATACGCATAATTATGAAGCATCTGATAATGGTAAGGCACGGCAAGTCCTCCTGGGAATTGGGTGTAGAAGATCGTGACAGGCCACTGAAGGAAAGAGGTGTGAATGATGCGCATAAGGTATCACGTCATTTTGGATCTTACTCCATTGTGCCTGATATGGTTTATTCAAGTCCGGCTATTCGGGCACTTCATACCTGCGTAATTTTTTTAAGGACCCTGAAGATCCCATATCATAAATTTAGCCTTTCAGACCGCCTGTATGTTTTTTCAGGAAACGAATTGATTGATTTTTTAAGGGATCTTCCCGATTCAAAGGACAAGATCATGGTCTTCGGTCATAATCACGCATTTACGGATATGGTCAACGAATTAGGAGATGTACACATAGATAATGTGCCAACCACCGGACTTGTCCATCTCTCATTCAATATCAAGCAGTGGAGGGATATAGGAGGAGGAAAGACCGAAAGAGTGTTGATTCCCAAAGAGCTTAAAATATGAGTAAGAATAAGAATCAATATATCAACAGGGAGATCAGCTGGTTAAAGTTTAATGACCGTGTTCTGCAGGAAAGTGCTGATCCTAACGTCCCCTTAATTGAACGTCTTAGGTTTCTAGGGATTTTCTCAAATAATCTGGATGAGTTTTTTAAGGTTCGATACGCTACCGTAAAGCGTATTGTGGAGGCCGGAAAATCGGGGAAGAGCGTACTTGGTGGTGAAGTGGCCAAGGATTTGTTAGAAGAGATCACCAAGATCGTCATAGAGCAGCAAACCCGCAGCCTGGAGATCCACAAAGACATCGAACAGGAACTGGAGCGAGAGAACATCTTTCTTATCAATGAAGAAGAGGTGACAAAAGAACAAACCAAGTTTCTCAAGACTTATTTTCAGGAAAAAGTGAGTCCGCAATTAATGACTATCATCCTCAATGATCTCGCTTCCTTTCCCATGCTGAAAGACAGCGCAGCCTACCTGGCTATTAAAATGATCCTGAATTCGGGGAAAGAAACCGTAGAAGGTCATTACGAGAGTGATATCAGTTTTGCCTTGATCGAAATTCCAAAAGGAATCGACCGGTTTGTGGTCTTGCCACAGGAGGGGGATAAACACTATATTATTATCCTGGATGACCTTATTCGCTTCTGCCTTAAAGGCATTTTTTCAATGTTCGATTTCTCTTCGATCTCTGCTCATATGATCAAGATCACCCGGGATGCCGAACTCGATATTGATAATGATCTCAGTAAGAGTTTTATCGAAAAAATATCCTCAAGTGTAGATAACCGAAAGAACAGTGATCCGGTTCGTTTTGTGTATGACAAGAGTATCGAAAAAAATACACTCAGTTTTCTCATTGAGAAAATGGGAATTACAGACACGGATAGTGTTATTCCGGGGGGTAGGTATCACAACAGACGGGACTATATGAGTTTTCCGAGTTTAGGGAAACAGGATCTGATGTACAAAAAGATCAAGCCACTTGCCATTAAAGGGGTAGATCTCGAAGGAAGTTTTCTCGATCAGATCGCCAGGAAGGATTTTCTTCAATATACACCCTACCACAATTTTAACTACATCATCCGTTTCCTGCGTGAAGCGGCCCTTGATCCCAAGGTAAAAACTATAAAGATCACGGTTTATCGCCTGGCAGATAATTCGCAGGTGGTGTCATCGTTGATCAACGCGGCAAAAAACGGAAAGCAAGTGACCGTGCAGATTGAGCTCAGGGCTCGGTTTGACGAAACGGCCAATATCGGTTATGCCGAACAATTGCAGGAAGAAGGGGTGAAACTCATCTTCGGTGTGCCTGGCTTAAAAGTGCACAGTAAAATCTGCCTGATTGAGCGGGAAGAGCAGGACGGGATCAACCGATACGGCTTTGTCAGTACCGGAAACTTTAACGAAACTACCGGCAGGATTTATACTGATTACACCTTATTTACCTACAATGAAAAAATCCTGAAGGAATTGAATATGGTCTTTGATTTCTTTGAGACCAGCTATAAAATTAATAAGTACAAACACTTAATAGTTTCTCCTCACTACACCAAAAGTACCTTTAAAAAGCTTATTGATAAAGAGATCGAAAATGTAAAGCAAGGGAAAGAGGCTTACATCAAGATCAAGATGAATAGTCTTACTTCCTATAACATGGTCGATAAATTATATGAAGCCAGCAGGGCGGGAGTCAAAATAAAGATGATTGTTCGGGGGATTTGCTGCCTTATCCCGGGAATAGAAGGCATGAGTGAAAATATCGAAGCCATAAGTATTGTGGACAAGTTCCTGGAACACCCGCGCCTTTTTATTTTTGGTAATGGGGGAGATCCAAAAATTTACATATCATCAGCTGATTGGATGACCAGAAACATAGAGAACAGGGTAGAGGTTGGATGTCCTATTTACGATCCGGAGATCAAAAACGAGCTTATAGATACTTTTGAGATCTGCTGGAGGGATAATGTTAAGGCACGCTGGTTTAATGAAGAACAGGATAACGTCTACGTACAAAATGACAAGCCAAAATTGCGGTCCCAGTTTGCACTTTATGAATATTACCAAAACAAGCTTGCAGAAGAGAATAAACAGGCAGCACCTACATCGGTTGAATAATGGATAAGGTAGCCAAATGGTTGAATTTGGAAGTGGAACTCCGCAGTTGTGATCCCATAAAAGAGGAGTATTGCGAAGAAGTTCCAGGAAATTTTCTAAAGAATGCCTCTAGCGGCTTTTGCTCAAAACTTGCAGAGCAACTCGTTAGTCCGAATGTAACCCTACCCTGGATCCTATCGCTGGTAGGCAGTGGCTCGGGCTTTTCGGGAATGCTGGTCCCTTTAAAGAACCTAGGTAGCTTATTACCGCAATTGGCTGTTTCAGGAGCTATTCGCAAGTATCCCCGCAGAAAGTACTTTTGGGCGATCCCCGCATTCATACAGGCTGTTTTGGTGATGTTGATGGGGCTGTCTCTGATGTTCTTTGAAGGTTGGGAAGCCGGTACGGCTATTGTTGTTCTCTTGCTGTTCTTTAGCATAGCAAGTGGGGTCTCCTCTGTAGCCTTTAAGGATGTAATGGGCAAAACCATTCCCAAGGGAAAACGCGGCCGTCTTTTAGCCTGGAGAGCTACCGGAGGAGGAATACTTACCCTGCTTTTTGGACTGGCCCTTTATTTTTTCCTCAATTCCTGGGATCCTATGGCGGTCATCCTGCTATTAATTGGAGCAGCTACCCTTTTGTGGATATTGGCGGGGCTGTTCTTTGCGTTGATCAAAGAAGCGCCGGGGGCTACTGATGGAGGTCGTACTCCATTACAGGAATTTAAGGCTGGAATTCGGGTGCTTAAATCGGATGCTAATCTTCGAAATTTTGTTCTGGCCCGTGCATTTTTAATGGCCATCCCTTTGGCACAACCTTTTTTTGTCATTATCGGAAAAGAAACGACCCAGGCGGCCTTCTCTGGTTTGGGGATCTTTGTCATTGCCTCAGGGATTGCCGCGATGGTATCAAGCCCTTTTTGGGGTAAATTTGCTGACAAGTCCTCGAGGAAGTTGATGTTGGTTATCGCCTTGTTTGGCATCCTCAATTGCTCTCTAGTTTTGGGATTTATGTATCTGGATTCATCCACTCAGAGTATATACCTCTTTGCTCCGCTGATCTTACTAAATATGATGGCTCATGGAGGGGCTCGCCTAAGCAGGAAGACTTATCTGACAGATTTTGCCCCGGAGAAGGAAAGGCCTCTGTACATCTCACTATCCAATACCTTAATAGGTGTTTTTACCATACTTACGGCAGCTATAGGGTTTATCGCCGAATGGTTAAACTATGAAGTGCTTCTTTTGTTCTTTATAGGCATGCTGCTTTTAAGTATGTTTTGGACCTATAAATTGAAGGAAGTTTAAGGGTTATCCGTGGATAGCTTCACCAGTTCCTAGATCTTTCATGATGGAGGCTTCATACTCGAGCAGAGCTTTCCATTTCTCGTCAACTTCCTGGCGATCCCCGTATTTCCTTGCGAAGTTCAGAAATAGTGTGTAATGGCCCGCTTCGCTCTCCATCAAGGAGCGATAGAATTCGGCTAATTCCTTGTCCTGTAGTTGTTCAGATAGGAGACGAAAGCGCTCGCAGCTTCTGGCTTCAATCAAAGCGGCATAGAGGAGTCTGTGTACCAACTGGGTGGTTCTAGACCCCCCTTTTGGAAAAAACTTTTGCAAGGCTATGGCGTACTCGTCTTTTCGATATTTACCCAGCGTTTTACCCCTGGCGAGGATACGCTCGTGAACCATTTTAAAATGACCCATTTCTTCCCTCGATAAAGCCACCATCTCATTGATTAAATCAGGGTATTCAGGAAATGTAACAATCAGTGAGATAGCAGTGCTGGCAGCCTTTTGTTCGCAGTAGGCGTGGTCTGTCAGTATCTCATCGATATTCATTTCTACAATATTGACCCATCTGGGGTCTGTAGGCAATTTAAGTCCGAGCATACGCTTTGATTTACCGGATGTAAAACTAGTAAAATTTAAAGGGATTGGAAAAGGGAGAAATCTTATACAGGTAAAAAATACGCTGTCAGAGATCCAGGTCGAAAGTCTTTCTCAAAAGATCGATGGCAGGATTCTTTTCGCGTAATTTTTCATATTTTTCTTCAGGAGTAAAGGCGTATTTTCTGATCGTCTCCTCATTTACGCTGATCGAAAGTTCAAGGTGGTGATTATTCAGGGCAGTCTTAAGGAAACTCATCAGCGAGGATTGCTCTCTCTCGATCTCCTTTTTCATGGTATCGTTCGGCAATTCAATCCGGATGACATTATCCTTTACTTTTGGGAGGTCAGAACTCAAATTACTAGCCAGGATTTTTTTTCCTTCATCATCAATCTTTTGAACATAATCAAGCCAGTGTTTTCTCAACTCTTCCACGGTGAAAGGATCATCGGGCAAGCTATCCTCATCATAGGTCACTTCAATCTTGTTAAGCTCGTGTTTTTTCTTCGCCTTAATACTAGAAAGGGAAAGGCCAGAAACTCGCTTGGCGGGACTCTTGATTTCTAATTTGCGCGGAGGTTCAGAGACCATAGTAGAATGGTGGGGTAAGGTTTCTTCCACACTGCTGACTACTGCCACTTCCTCCGTATCCAATTCGGATTCTGTTGATAAGACCGTTTCCTTGGCTATCTTTTTTTGTGGATGAGCCAGCGATTCTTCAACACCCTTGCCAGGCTCTTCTTTTTTTACTGCAAGGCGATAATACGAAGCGGGGATTAGCTTATTTAAAGAGAGGAGACTACTGTGCCTCTCGTCAGGATTTTTTTTTTCACCCGAAAAGTTGAGCGATGCCAGTTTCATCAAGGTCAGCTCAACGAGGAGTCTTGAATTTTTACTGCTTTTATACTGCAGGTCTGTTTGGTTTGTGATTTCCAGAGCTTTGAGCAGGAATTCTTTAGAGGTCTTTTTAGATTGTTCAAGGTAGAGTTGCTGAGCGTAATCCCCTACTTCTAAAAGCTGAATAGTTTCTTCATGCCGGCAAACCATAAGGTCGCGGAAATGTGAGGCCAGCCCGATCACAAAATGATGGCCCTCAAACCCCTGTGCCAGTATTTTATTGTAGAGGAGCAGTAAGGCCGGGATATCGTTGTCCAGGACAAGGTCAGTGACCTTAAAATAGGTATCGTAATCGAGGACATTTAAGTTTTCGGTAACTGCTTTTCGGGTTAATTCCTTCCCTGAAAAACTAACTACACGATCAAAGATCGAGAGGGCATCCCTAAGGGCGCCGTCGGCTTTCTGAGCGATGATATGCAGGGCATCGTCTTCTGCACTCACTCCCTGTTGTTCTGAAATGTATTTTAGATAATTGGCCGCATCGCTTACCGTAATTCGTTTAAAGTCGAAGATTTGGCAACGCGACAGGATGGTAGGAATAATCTTGTGCTTCTCGGTGGTAGCCAAAATAAAGATGGCATGTCTGGGAGGCTCTTCCAGGGTTTTAAGGAATGCATTAAATGCCGATTGTGAAAGCATATGAACCTCATCAATGATATAGACTTTGTATTTACCTACCTGAGGAGGAATACGAACCTGGTCTATCAGGTTTCTGATGTCATCCACAGAATTGTTTGAGGCAGCATCGAGCTCAAAAATGTTAAAGGCAAAGTCTTCATCTTCCCTTTCAGTACCGTCTCTGTTGATCTGTTTTGCGAGGATCCTCGCGCAAGTGGTTTTACCCACTCCTCTGGGACCACAAAATAAGAGAGCCTGTGCCAGATGATTGTTCTCAATGGCATTGGTAAGCGTATTGGTAATGGCCTCCTGCCCAACGACGTCTTTAAACGTCTGAGGTCTGTACTTTAGGGCGGAGACAATAAAAGGTTCCATGAAATATGAATTGTGTTTAAGGGTGAGCCCCTTTCTACAAATATAAAAATAGCTGGCGGTCTGCCCCCGGCTTTTGAGTTCGATTACCTACATTTTATCAACAATTAACTACCTTTACGCAGAGCAGATCACCTTATCGCTTTCCGCATTATGCGGGAGGAGGAAAGTCCGGACACCATAGTGCAGCATAGCGGGTAACACCCGTCGTTCCGCAACAGCGGAATAGGACAAGTGCAGCAGAAAGTATGTACAGGTAAGGCTGTAGTGAAATCAGGTAAACTCTATGCGGTGAAACGCCATGTATATCAGCGGTTGAGGGCGGCACGCCCGAGTTGAAGGGTAGGCGGCTAGAATGTTGGGGTAACTCAACATCCAGATAAATGATAGGGGCCCTGAGGGGAACAGAATCCGGCTTATGATCTGCTTTTTTATTTTTTCGCTTCAAAGAAAGTAAACCTGCTATTCCCGTATTTTCTAACCGTTGTAAAAAAATCAAGATGTGAGAGGTCCGTCCTTTTGGCGTGTTCAATAATCAGAATACCATCTTGTAAGAGCATATCTTTTTCAAAGACGAGTTTGTGGATCAGATCGAATTCCTCATCTGAAATGTCGTAAGGTGGATCAGCAAAAATCAGATCGTACTTTTCGTGAGCTTTATCCAGAAATTTAAAGACATCCATTCGTCTGGTTGCAATCAGGAATTCCCATTCTTTAGCTTTATCCGCAATAAAGCTGATACATCCCGCATGATCATCCACACTGGTAATCTCTTTGCAACCCCTGGACGCAAACTCGAAACTCATATTGCCTGTTCCTGCGAAAAGGTCGAGCACTTTAAGTTCTTCAAAATAATAACGGTTCGAGAGAATATTGAACAATGCCTCCTTAGCCATGTCTTTTGTGGGCCTTACCGGCAAGTTTTTAGGAGCAGTAATCCTCCTTCCTTTATGGGTGCCCGAGATGATTCTCATTTAAAAGGCATTTATTACCAGGTAGTTGTCTGCCGGATTAAGCCCTTCATAGAAAAGGCCATCGGGGAGATCCGGAATATAGATGGATAGGTGCTGTACGTAGTCCTGGCACAGCTCATAGAGGCCGTCTCCTTCCTCAATAGCACCAAAGACGCGCAATTTTATATCGTTTATGTCGAATTGCAGTTGTTCTATTGAAAACATCAAATAGTAGAGGAAGTCTTCAGGGGTATTGTAGGTGAAATTGTTGAAGAAAATCAGCTTTTTATTCTGTATAATGATCAGGTCTAACTCTTCAGGAGTAACGTAGGCATAGCAAATAGGGTCATTTCCCGTGTTGTTGCCGGCCAGAAGGGTTTCGATCAGTACCGTGCCGTGATGTTTAAATTCAAAGTCCCCGAAGAGATCGTAGATATCATTATTGATATTTACGAATGGCACATAGACGTTGACGAGATCAAAAGCTGTCATCTCGTCGTATTCCAAAAGATCGTTTGCCAGGATTTTGGCGTTGTATTTCAGGTAGTTGGGCAGTTCCTTGGGGTTAAACAGCACCTTGGGAACAAGACTAAACAAATCGTTTCGGTGCACCGCTACAACTTCTGAAAAAGAATACTCTGTAATTCCCTGGGTTTTAATAAAGGCAGTTAATTCTTTCTGGGCTTCGTAGGGATTTAGTTTGTAGCGAAATCTGTAGGATTCAGATCGGATGATCTTCTTCCCGATAGAATCAAGAATGCAAAAAGAAAGTCCATTCAGGCTAACCTGAATGGACAACTTATAATAATCTTCCAGAATTATATCGTTAACAGCCTCGTTATTGGTCTCCTTTTTTGTCATAAACCGGGGGCCAGTTTCCGTTGGTGCTCACTTCAGTTAGTGAACCTACTTTGATCTCTGAACCATTTACTTCTTCAACACTGATCTGGGCGTTTTCCCTGGATAGCAGGTCTTTTGGCTGATCGTATAGAATGATATCTTTTTTTACTTTGACTTCAAATACCGGAGCTTGATATCCACTTTTTTCGATAATATCGGCCTTCATTTCGAATTTCTCGCCATTCTGTGCATATGGTACAGTCATCATCGACTTAAATCGGTCATCGCCTTTGAAGAGGGAATCTTTAACGGACACAAAGCCTAAAGTATCGGTAATAGTAACTTCTTTAAGTAAGTCAATGCCGTATGTCTTATCAAATTCCATATAAGATGAATCACGTCGCTGGGTAATTGTGTATTTACCCGTGTCTACAAACGCAATAAGGCTATTAAAATCATTGGCAAATTTTCCATTAACCGTTTTGTAAGCCTCCTGGGAGTTTCGGATGTCTTTCATTACCGAAATAACCTTGTTAAAACGTTCCTGTTTTATTTTTTTGAACTCAATGGGGCCGGTAACTGATCGATAGATCAAATAACCCAAAACAATACAGGCGATCCAAAGTACTATTTGCAGAATGGTTTTCATTAGAACTCGAATTAGTTAGATTTAGCGGTTCCAACAAATCTACAATTTTTTTTTAATCGTAAAAGGTTTTGCCCTAAAAATCCTCTTTATCTTTGGGCTCTTATGGTAACATCCACCCCTGCTTCATTTTACGCACTGCTAAAGAACAAATTCCCGCACACACCTACCACTAAACAGGACATTACCCTGCAATTGTTGTCCGAATTCCTGCTTTCAAAGGATCAGGATTCACTATTCCTGCTGAAGGGATTTGCAGGTACCGGAAAAACAACCATAGTGGGCGATTTAGTGACCAATCTATGGAATACCAAGATAAAGGCCGTCTTAATGGCGCCAACGGGAAGAGCAGCTAAGGTTATGTCTGTCTATGCCAAGACCCAGGCTTTTACCATCCATCGTAAAATATACTTTCCAAGGAAACAACGGGGAGGGGGTATTCAATTTGTTTTGGCACCCAATAAGCATCGAAATACTGTCTTTATAGTGGACGAAGCTTCCATGATTCCGGATACTCCATCAGACAGCAAACTCTTTGAGAATGGCTCCTTACTGGACGATCTCATTCAATACGTGTATTCGGGGCATCAGTGTAAATTGATCCTAATAGGCGATACAGCCCAGTTACCCCCGGTGCGCCTTACTCTTAGTCCGGCCCTTGATGAACAACAGCTACAGTCGCGCTATGCCAAAGAGGTTACGGTCATTGAACTCGATGAAGTCGTGAGACAAGTTCAGGATTCCGGTATTCTGGTCAATGCCACAGCACTCAGGAATCAACTCGATGAACAGCTGTACGAATCTTTTCAATTTCAGCTAGATACCTTTGCAGATATTGTTCGGCTTACTGATGGGTACGATATACAGGAAGCTATTGAAGAAGCGTATTCTTCTCAGGGGAAGGAAGAGACCGCTTTAATCGTTAGGTCTAACAAAAGGGCTAATTTATACAACGAAAACATCAGGAACAGGATACTTTTCCTCGAAAATGATCTGGCTGCAGGAGATTATCTGATGGTGGTTAAAAACAACTACTTCTGGCTCAATCCAAAATCGGAAGCAGGATTTATCGCCAACGGGGACATCATTGAAATCCTGGAGATTTTTTCATTTAAGGAATTATACGGTTTTCGCTTTGCGGAAGTGAAAATAAGAATGACGGATTACCCTGATCAAAAGCCTTTTGAAACTGTACTGTTACTAGACACACTCAAGGCAGAGACACCTTCGCTATCTTATGAGGACGGCAACAGATTGTACCAGGAAGTGCTAAAGGATTACGCTCATGAATCTTCCAAATACAAGAAGTTTTTAGGGGTTAAAAACAATTCTTTTTTTAATGCTTTACAAGTGAAGTTTTCTTACGCCATTACCTGTCACAAATCGCAGGGAGGCCAATGGCATACGGTCTTTGTAGAGCAACCCTATCTGCCCTCCGGTCCTGACAGGGAATATTTTCGCTGGCTGTACACGGCCATCACACGGGCAAGAGAAAAATTGTACTTAATTGGATTTAAGGACGATTTTTTTCTTGCTTGATAATACGTTACTTTAGACAAAAGAACCCGGCAGATGACTGCAGAGACGATGATCAGTATATTTTTGGGTATTGGCCTGGCAGCCTCGGTAGGCTTCAGGGTTTTCCTACCCCTTTTTGTACTAAGTCTGGCCGCTTATTTTGAAGTATGGGACCTCAATGACCAATGGGATTGGATAGGCAGTATTCCGGCCCTTATCACATTGGGAGTAGCTACTGTAGTAGAGATATTCGCCTATTTTATTCCCTATGTGGACAATCTTCTCGATAGCATCGCCCTTCCCTTAGCTGCATTGGCAGGAACCGCAGTAATGGTTGCTACGGTTTCAGAACTCGACCCGGTGATTACCTGGTCTCTTGCAATTATCGCGGGGGGAGGAACGGCAGCAGCAATTAAAGGGGCCTCTGCAACCGGTAGGCTAACGTCTACGGCAACAACAGCAGGAGTTGGGAATCCTGTTATATCCCTGATCGAGACGACAACGGCCCTTGTGATGTCTATAGTTTCTGTCCTGGCACCTGTAATTGCCTCCATTCTGGTAATTTTGTTATTGATTTTTATATTTACAATTTACAGGAAACTAAGGCCAAGATTGCGCAAATAACCACTTTGAAAGTAATACGAGTATGAATATAATAGCAATGATTCCCGCCAGGTATGCTGCTTCGCGATTTCCGGGTAAGCTCATGCAAGATCTCGGAGGGAAACCGGTTATTGTAAGAACTTACGAGGCAGCCCTTGCCACAGGGTTATTTCAGGAAGTTTACGTGGTTACAGATAGCGAACTTATTTTTAAGACCATAGAGGACGAAGGGGGAAAAGTGATGATGAGTATAGAAGAACACGAATGTGGCAGCGACAGGATTGCTGAGGCCGTAGCCCATTTGGATGTGGATGTAGTAGTCAATGTTCAGGGCGATGAGCCTTTTACAGATAAGGAGAGTCTGGCAAGTCTGATACAGGTATTTGAACAGGATGAAGTGGGAGAAATTGACCTCGCCTCTCTCATGACCAAAATCACCGACAAAGAAGACATCGAAAACCCCAATACCGTTAAAGTAATCGTTGACCAAAGAAATTTTGCCCTGTACTTTTCGAGATCCGCCATTCCATATCCCAGGGCAAAGGAGATTACACCAACGTATTACAAACACAAAGGAGTTTATGCTTTTAGGAAGCAGGCTGTACTCGATTTTAAGAGGCTTCCTATGCTTCCACTGGAGGCTGCAGAAAAGATTGAGGCAATCAGATATTTGGAGTACGGAAAGAAGATTAAAATGGTAGAAACCAATATCACAGGTATTGAGATTGATACTCCGGAAGATCTTGAAAAAGCGAAGGCAGTATGGAAGTAGATTTCAGCAGGATAAAAGTAATTGGCTTTGATGCTGATGATACGCTCTGGGTAAATGAGACCTATTTCAGAGAAGCAGAGGAAGAATTCACCTCCCTCCTTGACCAATACGAAACTAAGAATAAGATAGACCAGGAGTTGTTCAGGACGGAGATCGATAACCTCAGTCTCTATGGATATGGGATAAAGAGTTTTACGCTCTCTATGATTGAATCGGCTTTGGACATTTCAAATAATAAGGTTTCTCAGACAACCTTATCTGAAATCCTGAATCTTGGTAAAAGGATGATAGCTCATCCCGTTGAATTACTTGACGATGTGGAAGAAGTCCTGAAGGCACTCGAAAGTAAATATCGCCTTATTGTTCTAACCAAAGGAGATCTGTTAGATCAGGAACGCAAATTGGATCGCTCTGGCCTTTCTAAGTATTTTCACCATGTGGAAGTGTTAAGTGACAAAAAAGAAATGAATTACAAAAACCTTTTAGAGCACCTCGAGATCAGTGTGGACGAATTCCTCATGGTGGGTAATTCTCTTAAATCTGATGTTTTGCCTATCTTAGCAATTGGCGCACAGGCCGTACACGTTCCCTTTCACACCACCTGGGCTCATGAAGAAGTAGACCCATCATCGCATACTAACAATCACCTGACTCTCTCCGGAATCAGGGACCTTTTAAAATATCTTTAAGCCCCATATGGACGTAAAGAAAAACATCGCTTTAAATAAACCCAATACCGGAACATCAAATCGGTTTAAGAACTTCCCGATGGTACCCAGAGTGGTATTTGGGAAGGGTTGCTTTGATCAGCTTGGTGAGATATTATTGCCTAAACGCAAAAGTTCGGACGCTCCAATCATATACTTAATTGATCAAGTATTCGAAAACAGTTCTTTGCCGGGCAGGGTTCCGGTCTTGTTCAACGATAAGATCATCTTTATTTCCGCAGATGAGGAGCCCAAAACTCAACAAGTGGATAGCCTTGTTCAATTTATAAAAGATGAATTTGAGGAATTGCCTTCAGGTATTGTTGGAATAGGAGGGGGTACCTTGCTCGACCTGGCCAAGGCCGTATCAATTATGCTTAACAACAACGGTAGTGCACATAATTATCAGGGTTGGGATTTGGTTGGTAAACCGGCAATCTATCACGCGGGAATACCTACCATCAGCGGTACAGGCGCTGAGGTTTCAAGAACTACAGTTTTACTGGGGCCGCATAAAAAACTGGGCATAAATTCAGATTTTACCACCTTTGACCAGGTTCTTTTAGATCCTGATCTCACTAAGGGTGTGCCAACTGATCAGTGGTTCTATACCGGGATGGATTGTTTTATTCACTGTATTGAATCGCTTAGTGGAAGTTATCTCAATGCCTTTAGTCAGAGTTATGGGGAAAAAGCCCTTGAGATGTGCAAAGAAGTATTCCTCGGAGAATTGAACCCGGAAGAATCAAGGGAAAAACTGATGATGGCTTCGTGGCACGGGGGAATGAGTATCGCTTATTCTCAGGTAGGAATTGCACACGCCATGAGCTATGGTTTATCGTATGTGCTGGGAACAAAGCACGGCATTGGTAATTGTCTTGTATTTCAGCACCTAGGCGCCTATTATCCGGAAGGAGTGGAGCTGTTTATGAAAATGAAACGACGCCATAATATTGAATTACCAAAGAATATCTGTAGCGTACTTTCGGAAGAAGAAATGAATACCATGATTTCTGTTTCTCTTGGGATGGAACCATTGTGGGAAAATGCCCTTGGACCATCGTGGCGGGATCAGATCAGCAGAGAATCGCTAAAGGAAATTTACCTCAAAATCTAAGCTGATTTAGTTCAACCTCTTTTTAGCTGCCTTTCACTGCCAATATTGTCGGTTGATAACCGCCCTATTACCAGTAACAAATATGATGAAGAAACTGAGCTCTTTTATATTTCACCGCCTTTGGGGTTGGGAACTTATTGGAAGTTTTCCTGAGATCACCAAATGTGTGGTAATAGTAGCACCTCATACCAGTTGGGTCGATTTTATAATAGGCGTACTCGTTCGCAGCATCGTAGGTAAAGAGGTGCACTTTATAGGAAAACACAGTTTGTTTAAACCGCCATTTGGATGGATTTTCAGAAGCCTTGGGGGAACACCAATAGATCGCAGTAAAAACAGTGATACCGTAGCCAGTACGGTGGAGATTTTTAAGCAAAAGGAGGTATTCCGACTCGCCCTATCACCTGAAGGAACCAGGAAAAAAGTAGAGAAGTGGAAAACAGGATTTTATTATATCGCCAGGCAGGCCGGGGTTCCTGTAGTTATGGTTGCTCTGGATTTCGGAAAAAAACAGGTGAAAATATCGCAGCCTGTGTTTCCTACGATTAACAAGGAAGCAGATTTTGAATTGTACAAGGAATTTTTCAAAGGGGTGGTGGGGAAAATTCCCGCCTATACCTAAGTAATTTTTTCTCCTATGCGGTACGGAGGCTCAATCTTCTTTCATGGTATGATAAACGTTCTGAACATCATCATCCTCTTCAATCTTTTCAAGTAGTTTTTCCACTTCTTCTGCTTCTTCCGAAGACAGTTCTTTGGTTAGCTGAGGAATGCGTTCAAACCCTGAAGAGAGGATTTCTATATCCCTGTTTTCTAATTCCTTCTGTATGGCGCCAAAGCTCTCAAAGGGAGCGTAAATCATAACGCCATCCTCGTCTTCAAAAACCTCTTCTACCCCAAAGTCGATCATCTCCAATTCCAGTTCTTCCAGATCAATTCCCTCTGCAGGAATACGAAAATTACATGTGTGATCGAACATAAACTCAACAGAACCCGAAGTTCCCAGACTGCCGTTACATTTGTTAAAATAGCTGCGGATATTGGCTACTGTACGGGTGTTGTTATCAGTAGCCGTTTCTATAAGGACCGCGATCCCATGAGGCGCATAGCCTTCAAAAAGTACTTCTTTATAGTCTCCCTCAGATTTGTCACTTGCCCTTTTAATGGCTCGTTCAATATTGTCCTTAGGCATATTAACCGCCTTGGCATTCTGAATCACTGCACGGAGACGGGAGTTGGTGTCGGGATCAGGTCCTCCTTCTTTGACCGCCATAACAATATCCTTCCCTATCCTAGTAAAAGCTTTCGACATGGCCGACCAGCGTTTCATCTTACGTGCCTTCCGAAATTCAAATGCTCTCCCCATAGACTATTTGCTTTTTTTCTGAGCAAATTTAATAATTTTCAAATCCATCACAAGTGATTCAAACACCTGCTGTTTATTCACTCACTATAATGTTTTCAATACTCTTTGCCAGGGCAAAATCCTTGTCGGTTACTCCTCCGGCATCATGAGTATTGAGTCTGATTTGCAACGAATTATAGACGTTAGACCAGTCGGGATGATGATTTTGAGCCTCACACTCAAATGCAATTCTGGTCATTACGGTAAAAGCCTCTTTAAAATTTTTAAATTCGAAGGAGGTTTCAATCGCATCATTGTTGTATTCCCAGCCTTCTAATTTTTTAAGCCTTTCTTCTATTTGTGCAGAATTCAGTTTTTCCATGGTATGATATATTTTAATTTATAGAATGATTTTTAAAGCGGTTTACCGCCTACTATTTCCCTAAAGATACAGGGAATTATTTATCGGCCGGAAAAATTGATAGCTGTGATTAGCCCATCACATGGTGATCGATGACTTCCTGATAGGTGAAGCGAAGATTCTTAGGGAGTGGGTGATCTTTGGGAAGAACAGCCAAATAACGTTCTTCGTTTGTGGTAAATACTCTTTTGTAGATCGGATTAAAGCTTCCCACCCTATCGACTACCTCTCTGATAAAATCCTCATGGTGCACCAAATCAGAACATCCCAGGTGAAAAACGCCATATTTATTTCTGTTGATAAGGTAGTGGATTTGTTGGGAGAGTTTGTCGTCATCGGTGACATTTATGACCAGATTTGGAAAAACTTCAATAGCTTCATTATCCCAGATGGCCTGCTTGATCTCTTTTATCCTGGGGGAAGTATTTCCGAATACCATGGGCAATCGCAGGATAACGGCCTTCTTCCTGGGCAGCCTCAACAACATATTCTCGATCTTTATTTTTAGTCGGCCGTAAATGCTTTCAGAAAGCGTTTTATCGTTTTCATAGGAGGGAAACTTACTATAGGCATCAAATACATTTGCGGAGGAAAGGAAAATAAGTCGGCAGTTGTGCTTGGAGACATATTCTATAATATGCTCATGTGCCTGTATTTGAGCCGCAAAATCACCTCTTAGCGATGAGATCACAATATGGGGCTTAATTCTTTCAAGGAGCTGATACACGTCGTCTTCCTGCAGGTCGTAGGAGAAGAATTGCTGATTAGATTTATACCCATTTCTTGAAGAGAAATAGGTGCCGTAGGTATCGTAGTAATTACAAAGTTCCTTGTAAAGGGCATTACCTATAAAGCCGCTGGCTCCCAAGATGAGTATTTTTTTTGATTCCAAAGCCTAGAAGATTGATAATCCGGTTTTGGAGGTTAATTGCTCCAGTGCCAGCATGCACAGCTTTGAATTCCCTTTGGGGTTCAGACCGGGAGACCAGGTCACCACACAAAACTTATTCGGTAACAAGGCTGCAATACCACGGTCTTCAACAGCTTGCAGATTATTCGAAATACCCTCAATAATCGCTTGAAAATCTATCATTTAGATTTGTAAAATGGAAGTTTTACCACAGTTGCCGGAATGGCATTTTTTCTAATTTTAATCAGGATTTCACTGCCTATTTCAGAATAATCTTTTGGTATATATCCCAAACCAATCCCCTTGCCAAGTGATGGTGACATGGTTCCCGAAGTAACCCGGCCGATTTCGTTCTCCTCTTTATCCAAGATGGGATAGCCCTGTCTTGGAATGCCCCGCTCGTTTAATTCGAAGGCTACCAGTTTTCTTGAAACACCTTCTTTTTTTTGTTCAGCTAAATTTTCCTTGTTGACAAAATCTTCTTTGGCAAATTTAGTGATCCAACCCAGGCCCGCTTCCAGAGGTGAGGTAGTATCGTCAATATCATTACCGTAAAGACAATATCCCATTTCGAGTCGGAGGGTATCCCTTGCAGCAAGGCCAATGGGCTTTATCCCATAATCCGCTCCTGATTCAAGGACCTTATCCCAGATCTGCTTTACTTCTTCATTTTTACAATAGATCTCAAATCCCCCTGAACCGGTGTAGCCGGTAGCCGAAATAATGACATTGGGAATATCGGCAAAATCAGATACGACAAAAGTGTAAAATTTAATCGCTGAGAGGTCTACGGAAGTCAGGGATTGCATAGCTTCGACCGCTTTGGGACCTTGAATGGCCAAAAGAGAATACGATTCTGAAATATTCCTCATGGTCGCCCCGATTTCCTCGTTGTATTTGGAAATATGATCCCAGTCTTTATCAATATTGGAAGCGTTCACTACGAGGAGATATAGCTCTTCTTTTACCCGATAAATGATGAGGTCATCAACAATGCCTCCGGTTTCATTGGGCAAACAACTGTATTGCGCCATTCCCACCTCCAGCTTGGCCGCGTCATTAGAACTCACTTTCTGGATAAGTGCTAATGCCTTGGGCCCTTCTATAAGGAATTCCCCCATATGTGATACGTCAAACACGCCCAGTGCTTTGCGTACGGTCTCGTGTTCAATCGTTACACCATCATATGAAACAGGCATTAAATATCCTGCAAAAGGAACCATTTTTGCTCCGAGTTCCTCATGTGTTTTAGTAAGTGCTGTAGACTTCATAGAACGCCATTATTTAGTGGCGCAAAGGTATTGAAAATAAGTCGTAGCTAGTTTCTGAGAAGGGAATTTTTGCCAATTAAAAAACGATGATCTCTCTTTAGGTCAGCAGAAATTCCTTCAGTTCATCGTAAGTTGAAATGGGAAGAGATATTTTGTTTTTGTTCATTACTTTTTCTATTTGCGGTGGCAGGGGAATATCGGTATGCAAGGTCTCCGATACCACATCTAAAAATTTTACGGGATGTGCGGTTTCCAGAAATATTCCTTTGCGATCGGGATGAGATTCCAGGTATTTCTTTAATCCCAGATAGCCAACAGCACCGTGAGGATCAGTGATGTATTTTGATTCTGAGTAGATTTTTTTCATAGCCTCCTTCGTTTCCTTATCGGTAAAGGAATAGGAACTGAGATTTTGCTTCAGGGATTTAAAATCATTTTTGTGCAATTCCAGTATTCTGACGAAATTGCTCGGATCTCCTACGTCCATAGCATTGGAAATAGTGGCAGTTGAAGGATGTGGATCGTATTCCGAGGTATTCATAAACCTTGGAACGGTATCATTCACGTTTGTGGCTGCAATAAAGTGGCTAATTGGTAATCCCATTTTCTGAGCCACCATCCCGGCACAGATATTACCGAAATTCCCGCTGGGGACAGAGAAAACCAATTCTCCTGCCGGCTTCTTTTTTTGATGATAAGCCAGCATGTAATACAACATTTGGGGCAACCATCGGGCTACGTTGATGGAGTTTGCCGAAGTGAGCTGAACCGATCCCTTTAAGGTTTTATCCGCAAAAGCTTTTTTAACCATTCGCTGACAGTCGTCAAATGTGCCCTGAACTCGTAAAGCTTTAATATTTTGCCCCAGCGTGGTAAGCTGCCTTTCCTGGATGTCACTTACCTTGCCATCCGGATACAGAATTACAACATTAACCCCTTTCACCCCCAGAAATCCATTCGCCACAGCCCCTCCTGTATCTCCTGAAGTGGCTACAAGAACGGTTATTTCCTTCTCTTCATTTCTATTAAAGTACCCCAGACTTAACGCCATAAATCTCGCTCCCACATCCTTAAAAGCCATTGTGGGGCCATGGAACAGCTCCAGAGTACTGATATGCGCATCAATCGGGACCAGAGGAAAATCGAAATCCAATACCTTTTCCAGAATGCTTTCCAGTTCCTTTTTTGGAATATCCTTATGGACAAAAGGAGCCATGGCTTCCATTCCGATTTCCACGGAAGAATACCGGTCCAATTTGTTGATAAATGACTTTGGGAGAACAGGAAGGTGTTCGGGGAAATACAATCCACCGTCAGGAGCGATTCCATTGATAACGGCTGTTCGGTAGGAGACCTTCGGGGCTTTTCTGTTCAGGCTGTAGTATTTCATCGGCATTGCTTTGACAAAATCTCAAGAGAGAATTCGAAACCCTTTCGTGTTGATTTCAGATACATAGGCATCGTGATTAAGTTCGATTTTATCTAACACCCCACTCATTGCCTTGGCCACATTATTTGCAGTATCTTTTCCCTTGCTAAGCGCAAATATGGAAGGCCCCGAGCCCGAAATCCCACAACCCAGCGCTCCGGCGGCAATTGCTCCACTTTTGATATCCTCAAAACCGGGGATAAGGATGGATCGGATAGGCTCTATTATGTGATCTTCAAGGGATCGACTAATTAGTGCGTAGTCTTCCTGAAAGAGTCCGGCCACAAGGGCCCCAAGGTTACCCCATTGCCTGATCCCGTCAGCGAGTGAGATCGTAGTTTTAAGGATCTTTCTGGAGTCTGATGTTTTGATTTCTATATGCGGATGCACAACCGTGGCATAAAGTTGGGAGGGAGGGTTAATGCGGACCACATCCAAAGGGTTGGAACTGCGAACCAGCGTTATGCCCCCGTAAATCGCCGGGGCAACGTTGTCTGCATGGGCTGAGCCACTGGCAAGCTTTTCCCCTTCCATTGCAAATTCCACCAATTGGTGTTCAGAGCAAGGTGTGCCCAAAAGCTGATTAATACCCCATACGGCCCCGGCAGCGCTGGCCGCACTGCTTCCTATGCCGCTTCCGGGCTTTATCTTTTTAGTGATCTCAATTTCAAATCCATTTGTGTATTTCAAAGCCGCCAGCATAGCCATCCCGGCTACTCCGGCTACATTTCTTTCTGTTTCCATGGGAAGGTCCTGCCCTGTGATCGAGGAAATTTTAATACCGGGTTGAGCCATCTTTCTAATGACCATTTCATCTCCCACAGTGCCCAGTGCGAGGCCCAGCACATCAAATCCACAAGAGATATTGGCGATGGTAGCCGGACAAAATATTTTAATCTGATCTTTGGACATGGACTCTGTTATAATTTTCCGAAGCTAGTAAAATTCTCTATGAATAAAATTGAGGCGTACACTTAATAGTTTCCAATTCTGATGATGTCTGCAAAGATCCCTGAAGCAGTTACTTCAGCTCCCGCACCGGCTCCTTTGATAATAAGAGGTTGTTCAGGATATCTTTTGGTGTAAAAGAGAACAATATTATCACTACCAGCAAGGGAGTAAAAATCATGTCCTTTCGGGATGTGTTCCAACCCTACACTTGCCTTACCGTTTTGCAGAGAGGCTACAAATTTTAATTTACATTGCTTCGCCGCTGCTTCTTTCACCAATTTTTGAAAATCTTCTTCGTACTTCTTCAGGACGGTAAAAAAGGAATCATTGTCTTTTGTTTGTAATGCTTCATCGGGAAGGAAAGCCCGGTTCTCTATATCGTTTAATTCGAGTTTTAATCCACTTTCCCTGGCGAGGATAAGTATTTTTCTCATCACGTCGATACCGCTGAGATCTATTTTGGGATCTGGTTCTGTATAACCTTCTTCCTGTGCTGTTTTTACGATTTCGTAAAAGCGGGTCTTTTCATTGAAATTGTCAAAAATAAAATTTAGGCTACCGCTTAGAACGGCCTTGATTGCGATCACCTCGTCACCGGAAGCCATTAGGTGTTTTAGGGTATCAATTATGGGTAATCCGGCCCCAACATTGGTTTCAAACATGAAGGGAGCCTTGTATTCTTTGGCAAGTTCTTTTAATTTAAGATATTGCCCGAAAGCTGAAGAACAGGCAATTTTGTTACAGGTTACCACAGAAATACTCTGTTTGAGATATTTGGGATAAACTGCGGCTACGCGCTCACTTGCTGTATTATCGACCAGAATACTATTTCGAGCATTGATCTTTTGAATCGTGTTAAAGAATATATTTTCATCTGCCTTATTTCCTGAGACAAGTAATTCGGGCCATTTGTCAAGGGCAATTCCCTGTTCTTCGAAATACATTGTTCTGGAATTGGAGATTCCCACAACTCTGATATTTAACCGTAAATGTTCTTTCAGATACTTTCTTTGTTGTCTGAGCTGTTCGAGGAGTTTAGCTCCTACATTCCCCGTCCCTAGAATAAACAAGTTGAGTTGTTTGGTATTTACTTCGAAAAAGGCTTCATGAAGGGTGTTTAGGGCTTTTTTCACATCTTCTTTCCGGATTACCGCCGATATGTTCCGCTCTGAAGCTCCTTGTGCAATTGCTCTGATATTCACATTGTTTTTACCAAGCGTACTGAACATTTTCCCGCTCAAGCCCTGGTGATTTTTCATTTGATCTCCAACCAGAGCGATGATAGCAAGGTCTTTTTCATGAATTACGGGTTTGATTTTCCCCAATGATATTTCATAAGCGAATGCCGATTCAATTTCCCGTATGGCTTTCGCCGCATCTTCGTCGTCTATCCCTATGCAGATCGAATGTTCAGAGGAAGCCTGGGTAATCAACACCACACTGATATTTGCTTGTGAAAGCACCTCAAAAAGTCGTTTGGAGATACCGGGAATACCAATCATTCCTGCACCTTCTAGGGAAAGGAGGGAAATATTGGGTATATAGCTGATACCCCTGACCGTACGACCTTCCTCAGGAGATTTTTTAGTAATCACAGTACCGCCTGCCTGTGGGTCCAATGTATTTTTAATCACAATAGGCAAACCCTTGTCCAAAACCGGTTGTACCGTTGGCGGATAGAGCACTTTGGCTCCAAAGTGAGACAATTCCATGGCTTCTTCATAAGAAATATGGACAATGGGCTTTGCTTGTTTAACAATTTTAGGATTCGCGGTATACATTCCGCTGACATCGGTCCAAATCTGCAGTTCTTCAGCATCTAGAGCCGCTGCTAATATGGAGGCGGTGTAATCTGACCCACCCCTCCCCAGGGTAGTTACGTTTCCGTCGGCGGTAGAGGCGATAAAGCCGGGTAGGACGATGATTTTTGATTGCACTTCGGTAAAATAAGCCTTGGAGCGCTTATTACTCTCAGGGAAGTTGACCACCGCTTTTCCATGGGTGTGATCTGTTAGTAATAATTCCCGGGCGTCTTTAAAAACGGCCCCGAGTCCGGATTCTCGAAAGAACTCGCTGATAATATAGGCAGAGAGCAATTCTCCAAAACTCACAATCTTATCAGATAGTCTGGGTGTAATTTCTCCGATGTAAAAGGCCCCTTCTAAAAGGGTTTCAAGGATATTGAGTTCGCTTTTCACCTTACTCAGAACGCTGCTCTGAGATGCAACGGGCAAAAGATTTTTAATGATCTCCAGGTGTCTTTTTTCGATCTTCTTTAAGCCGTCTTTATATGCGGGATCCTGATCTGAAGCTGATTTAGCTGTATCAAGCAAAAGGTCCGTTACACCTCCCAGGGCAGAGACAACTACCACTATCTTGTTAGCCTCGGTTTCTAATACGATTTCCTTCACCTTGCGTATAACATCTGCAGAAGCAACAGAAGAACCACCAAATTTTAATACTTTCATCTTGATCTTTAATTAAGGGACAGGGACAACAGATTTTTGAAGTAATAGCAAAGACTACCCCCAAGGGGTATTGGCGGTGGTTGATCTTCCTGATTGAGCAGAAAATTTCATCTGAACAGTATCCCGGGTAGTATGCGTAAACACTTTCATAATACCCAAAAGTAGTATTTTTACATAGTGACCCCAACTTATGGACACATTTTTAAAGACAAGCAGATATTTGGCCTGTATTTTTAGGAATTCTTCGGTAATCTTAAGAAAAATAGTGACTTACACCAACGAATTCTAAAATTGGATATACCGAGATGAAGATACTTTCAGGAGAACAAATTAGAGCAGCTGATCAACAAACCATTAAAATTCAAGGGATCAGAAGTGATGAATTAATGGAAAGGGCCGGACTGGCTACTTTCCAATGGCTGCATCAGCAATTAAATGGATCTCCGGTTGTTTTCCATATTTTCTGTGGAATAGGAAATAACGGCGGTGACGGCTTGGTCATCGCCCGACATCTTCTTGAGCACGGGTATAATATCAAGGTTTATATCGTTAATTACAGTGATAAGAGATCTCCCGACTTTCTGATCAATTTAGACCGACTAAAGGATAGAAAAGTTTGGCCGGAGGTCATAGGAAATGACAGTAAGCTACCGGACATTCCCAAGGAAGATATGGTGCTCGACGCTATATTTGGTACAGGCCTTAACCGAACACCCGACACCTGGGTTACCGAACTCATTTCACACATAAACGACTCCAAAGCTTTTGTAATTTCTGTTGACATTGCATCAGGATTGTTCCTTGACAAGGTGTTCGAAAATGAGCAAAGCGTAGTTAAAGCCAACTATGTCCTTACTTTTCAGTTTCCAAAACTCATCTTTTTTCTGCCCGAAACGGGAATCTATTGTGAAAACTCTGTTGTTCTTGATATCGGTTTGGACAAGGACTATGTCTCTTCGCTAAAGAATACGTTCCACTTCATTCAGCGACAAGAAATACTAGAACTGTATCAATTCAGAAAAAAATTTGCCCATAAAGGGACCTATGGCCATGCCGTAATTGTAGGAGGATCCCATGGTAAGATTGGGGCCGTCGCACTCAGCGCAAAAGCCTGTCTTAAGTCGGGCAGCGGACTGGTTACTACCTTTGTACCCCAATGCGGTTATTTGCCATTGCAGGCTTCAGTACCGGAAATTATGGTACTCACAGATAAAGAAAACCAAGAGATTTCAGAGATTGAAATTCCTTTTAAACCAACGGTCATTGGTATCGGGATGGGGATGGGAACAACCGAGGTGGTATTAAATGCATTTGAGAAGTTTTTAAAATCGAATACTATTCCACTTGTCATTGATGCGGATGGACTTAATCTCTTATCAAAACAAAAGTCCCTCCTCAAACATCTTCCTCCTCAGACAGTGCTCACTCCGCACCCAAAGGAATTAGAACGACTCATCGGGCCCTGGCAGGACGACTTTGAAAAATTGGAAAAAGCCCAAAAATTCTCTGATAAATACAACTGTATTCTGGTACTTAAAGGGGCTCATAGCATCACCCTATACAAAGAACAGGGATATGTAAATAGTACGGGTAATCCTGGTATGGCCACAGCCGGAAGCGGTGATGTGCTTACGGGAATGATCACTGCGCTCATAGCACAGGGCTATACGGCACTGGATGCAGCGATAATGGGTGTGTACCTACACGGAAGGGCAGGAGATTTATGCTTGGAAAGCCAGGGTATGGAATCCTTGATTGCTTCAGATATTATTGATAGCCTCGGAGGAGTCTTTAAGGAGTTCTTTACAGAAGAAATAAAAGAAGAAGGAAAAAAATCTACTTCTTAGAGACGCGTCTCTTTACCCATGCCAGAGCATTGTTGTAGTCAATAAAGAACTTCATCGGCTTTTTATAGAACATCTTTTCAATGGCAAAGTTGTGCATGTCCATTTCCTTAACGGAGACAATGGCATAGGCCTTTAAATTATCGAGCTCACGAACATAGGCGTAGATAGTTGGATCGATGGCATAGGAATTCTTCCTGAAGCTTATAAATCCAAATGGTCTGTCCCTGAAATGGATCTCGGAAATTCCTATTAATTGATATACCCTTTCCAGAGTAACAGTGCATCCTTCATTGTAAGTAGCGACCATATAGTTGTCAAAAACCTTTACAGTACCAATTTCAAGAACATACTCCTTTACGACAACCGGTGTTTTGATCGGTCTAACTTTCATCCCCATGTAGTTTTGTAGTGTTCAAAACGAAAGTAAAGGGATGCCTATCCGAAGTAAAATATATTAGATTAAAGGCGTAAATATCGTTTTAATGACAATTTGAATATCATAAGTCAGGCATCAGCCTATTTTGACAAAAAAAAGGGTGTCAGTTATATGACACCCTTTTAAAGCTCTTTTCCTACAAATTAGGCTTTCGAAGACTTTTTAGATTTTTTGATTTCTATGGTGAGAAGTTCCTTTTTCCCATCGTAATCCATAAAAATACTATCACCTTCTTCCAATTTGGAGTTGACGATCTCCTCGGCCAAGGCATCTTCGATGTATTTCTGTATCGCTCTTTTTAATGGTCGGGCACCGTACTGTTTGTCAAAACCTTTATCCGCGATATAGTCTTTGGCCTTGTCCGTTAGATTAAGATCATAACCTATGTCCTTGATCCTGGCGTAAAGTTTGGCCAGTTCTATATCAATAATCTTATGGATATGCTCTCTTTCCAGAGGGTTGAAAACCATCACGTCATCAATCCTGTTTAAAAATTCGGGGGCAAAGGCTTTTTTTAGCGCATTTTCAATAACACTTTTCTGATGCGAATCTTCCTGAGATTTTTTAGCAGCAGTGCCGAAGCCTACACCTTGTCCAAAATCCTTTAATTGTCTGGCCCCAATATTCGAGGTCATGATGATAATTGTGTTCCTGAAGTCGATCTTTCTTCCCAGACTGTCTGTGAGGTAGCCATCATCGAGAACCTGCAATAACATATTAAAGACATCGGGGTGTGCCTTTTCCACTTCATCCAGAAGAATGACTGAATACGGCTTACGTCTTACTTTTTCAGTTAGCTGACCACCTTCCTCATATCCAACATAACCGGGAGGTGCTCCTACCAGTCTGGAGATCGCAAATTTCTCCATGTACTCACTCATGTCAATACGGATCAGTGCATCTTCAGAATCGAAAAGCTCCTTAGCAAGAACTTTCGCCAGTTGTGTTTTACCTACACCGGTTTGCCCTAGGAAAATAAACGAACCAATAGGCTTATTCGGATCTTTGAGTCCGGCCCTGTTTCTCTGAATTGCCTTCGCAACCTTAGCTACAGCTTCATCCTGCCCAATGACATTGCCTTTAATTAAGGCTGGTAATTCTGCCAGTTTGTTGCTTTCGGTCTGAGCTATTTTATTGACAGGAATACCACTCATCATGGAAACCACGTCTGCCACATTGTCTTCCGAAACGGTTTCTCTGTGCAGCTTACTGTCTTCTTCCCATTTTTCCTGGGCAACTGCCAATTCTTTTTCGAGACGTTTTTCATCATCCCTAAGCTTCGCAGCCTCTTCGTAGCGTTGTTTTTTAACTACGGTGTTCTTGAGTTCCCTGACGTCATCGAGTTGCTTTTCAAGCTCCAGGATTTGTTTAGGAACATCCATGTTGACAATGTGCACGCGAGAACCAGCTTCATCCAGAGCATCGATAGCTTTATCCGGAAGAAATCGATCGGTCATGTATCGATTCGTAAGTTTTACACAGGCAAGAATAGCCTCGTCTGTGTATATTACATTATGATGATCTTCGTATTTACCCTTAATATTTTTCAGGATTTCGATGGTTTCTTCTACTGTAGTAGGTTCTACCATCACCTTCTGGAAACGTCGTTCCAAAGCTCCGTCCTTTTCTATGTACTGACGATATTCGTCTAAGGTTGTAGCTCCTATACATTGGATCTCTCCCCTGGCCAGGGCGGGTTTAAACATATTGGAAGCGTCTAAGCTACCTGTGGCGCCACCAGCTCCTACAATGGTATGGATCTCGTCGATAAACAAAATAACATCGTCATTTTTTTCCAGCTCGTTCATAACGGCCTTCATTCTTTCCTCAAATTGTCCCCGGTATTTGGTACCGGCTACCAGAGAGGCGAGGTCCAGTGTAACTACCCTTTTATTGTAGAGTATACGGGATACTTTCTTGTTGATGATCCTCAGCGCCAATCCTTCGGCAATGGCACTTTTTCCCACCCCGGGCTCACCAATGAGAAGCGGGTTGTTCTTTTTTCTTCTGCTCAGGATCTGCGAAACTCGTTCAATCTCTTTCTCTCGTCCTACTACAGGATCTAATTTGTTCTCTTCTGCCAGTTGTGTAAGGTCACGACCAAAGTTATCCAGCACAGGAGTCTTTGATTTCTTACTTCCTTTTTGTGCTGAGGACGACCCAAAAGAAGCCTCTTTGCCTTCGGACGGCTCGTCAGAATCACTGGGAAAGGACTCCGAAGTAGGGGAGTCTATATAATCATCATCACTTGTAATCATAGATTTAAATTGTTCTTTGACCCCGTCGTAGTCTACTTTGAGTTTGTGTAACAACTTAGTGGTAGGGTCGTTTTCGTTTCTCAGAATACAGAGCAAAAGATGCGCCGTATTGATGGAGGAACTTTGAAACAATTTCGCTTCCAGGAAAGTGGTCTTCAGGGCGCGTTCGGCCTGCCTTGTTAAATGCAGATTTTTCTTGTCTTTCTGACTGCTTCCTGGATTTGGATTTGCCGGACTCAGGATTTCCACCTTCCGACGCAGATGATCAAGATCTACATCAAGGGCATCGAGGATGCTGATTGCTTTTCCATTTCCATCGCGAAGCAAACCCAACATAAGATGTTCAGTCCCAATGAAATCATGACCGAGCCTCAGGGCCTCCTCCTTACTGTAAGCAATTACGTCCTTTACTCTTGGTGAAAAATTATCGTCCATATGGTTTCCTATATACTCTTTAAAATTACTAAAACTTACTCTAAGAACGTCAAATACCGTACCTATATTAGATTAACTAGGCCTAAATGACGAAAAAATGCTCGATTTACAAAATAATTAACATCAGTTTTATCAACGAAAACCCTGTGCTGTCATGTTAATAAATTGTTCAATAAAGTCAATGTTTTGTTCCCTTGTACCTATCATTTTATGTATATTGCCCCGATGTTTTAATCACTGAAAAACAACAGGATTTTATATGGCGGAAGGAGAAAAATTGATCCCGATTAACATTGAAGATGAAATGAAATCTGCCTACATTGATTATTCAATGTCGGTCATTGTGTCACGAGCCTTACCCGATGTCAGGGACGGATTAAAACCGGTACACAGAAGAGTGCTTTACGGGATGCACGAACTTGGGGTCAGATCGAACAGCTCGCACAAAAAATCAGCGAGAATTGTAGGTGAAGTTTTGGGTAAATACCACCCTCACGGAGATACCTCGGTATATGACACGATGGTGCGGATGGCCCAGGAATGGAGTTTGCGCTATATGCTTATTGACGGGCAGGGAAACTTTGGTTCCATAGACGGGGACAGTCCTGCTGCGATGAGGTATACTGAAGCTCGTATGCGGAAGATCGCAGATGAGATGCTGTCTGATATTGAAAAGGAAACCGTTGATCATCAGCTCAACTTTGACGACTCACTGCAGGAGCCCACAGTTTTACCTGCACGGATTCCAAATTTACTTATCAACGGCGCCTCCGGAATTGCAGTGGGGATGGCTACCAATATGCCTCCACACAATTTATCCGAGGTCGTGGACGGAACGATTGCGCTGATCGAAAATCCAGATATAGAGATTGACGAATTGATTACCCATATAAAAGCCCCTGATTTTCCTACAGGAGGTATTATTTATGGCTATGACGGGGTAAAGGAAGCCTTCCATACAGGGCGTGGACGAATTGTCATGCGTGCCAAATCTCATTTCGAAGAAGTACAGGGAAGAGAGTGTATAATTGTGACCGAGATTCCCTATCAGGTCAATAAGGCAGACATGATCAAAAAGACTGCCGATCTGGTCAATGATAAGAAAATAGAAGGCATTAGCAATATCCGTGACGAAAGTGACAGGAACGGAATGCGCATTGTATACATTCTCAAGCGTGACGCCATCCCCAATATTGTTTTAAATACCTTATTTAAGTACACTGCACTTCAGTCGTCCTTTAGTGTAAACAATATAGCATTAGTTAAGGGTCGTCCACAATTGTTAAACGTAAGGGAGATTATCACCTATTTCGTGGAGCACCGCCATGAAGTGGTGGTACGAAGAACAACCTTCGACCTTAAAAAAGCAGAGGACCGCGCTCATATCCTGGAGGGACTTATTATTGCCTCAGATAATATTGATGAGGTGATCAGCATTATAAGAGGATCATCTAATGCAGATACAGCAAGGGAAGCTCTGATAGAACGATTTAAACTGTCAGAAATTCAGGCCAAGGCAATTGTCGAAATGAGATTGCGTCAGCTTACCGGGCTGGAGCAGGATAAACTCAGGTCGGAGTACGAAGAAGTGCTTAAAACCATTGAAGACCTAAAAGATATTCTCGCCAACAAGGATCGCAGAATGAGCATCATCAAGGATGAATTGCTGGAAGTAAAAGAAAAATACGGAGACGAAAGACGATCTGAAATTAATTTTGCAGGCGGAGATCTAAGTATTGAAGATATGATCCCGGATGAGCAGGTAGTGATCACGATTTCCCATGCAGGGTACATCAAGAGAACACCGCTCACGGAATACAAGACTCAGAACAGAGGTGGAGTGGGTCAGAAAGCATCGGCTACCAGGAATGAAGATTTTCTGGAACACCTCTTTGTTGGGACCAATCATCAATACATGCTGTTCTTCACCCAGAACGGAAAGTGTTTCTGGATGCGGGTCTACGAAATCCCGGAAGGAAGTCGTACATCCAAAGGTAGGGCTATTCAGAATTTGATCAATATTGAATCAGATGATAAGGTGAAAGCTTTCATCTGTACTCAGGATTTAAAGGATGAGGACTACGTGAACAGTCACTACGTCATAATGGCAACCAAGAAAGGTGTTGTAAAGAAGACGTCTCTGGAACAGTACTCGCGTCCGCGCCAAAATGGAATCATTGCCATCAATGTACGAGAGGGTGATGAGTTGCTTGAAGCAAAACTGACCACTGGTACCAGTGAAATCTTCCTTGGCTTAAAATCCGGAAAAGCTATCCGATTTGAAGAGAGCAAAACCCGGCCTATGGGAAGGAATGCATCCGGAGTTCGCGGCATAACGCTGGCGAGTGATGATGACGAGGTCATTGGAATGATCTCTGTCCACAATTTTGACGAGGAAATCCTTGTAGTCTCAGAGAATGGCTATGGCAAGCGTTCCAGCATAGATGACTATAGAATTACGAATCGCGGAGGAAAAGGAGTTAAAACCATCTCCATAACCGATAAAACAGGAGGTTTGGTAGCCATTAAAAATGTATCAGATTCAGACGACTTGATGATTATCAATAAATCTGGAATTGCGATCAGGATGAGTGTAGATGACCTTAGGACCATGGGGAGGGCAACACAGGGTGTTAAACTTATTAACCTAAAGGATAACGACTCCATTGCTGCAGTTGCCAAGGTGATGAAGGATGAGGATAACTTGGAAGAAGTAGACCTGATGGATATAGAAGTAAAAACAGAAGATGGCACGGCTCTTGATAATCAAGAACCTGAATCAGAAGAATAATTAATAAACACTAATACAAAAGTTTAGTACCATGAAAACGAAACTATTTATTTTAATGGCCATGATGTTAAGCATGGCGGCTTATTCTCAAAAAAATGAGATTAAGGCAGCAGAGAAAGCTCTTAAAAGTGGAGATCCCACAGCTGCGAAGGCCAGCCTTGAATCAATTTCGGGATCAATAAGTGGGGCAGATGAACGCCTTCAGGCTCAGTATTATTATGTACGCGGGCAGGTATTTTCAGATTTAGCTAAGAAAGGTGATGCCACTGCCTTTGATGATGCAGTAAATTCTTATCAGCAAGTGATTGCAGTTGAAGAGGCCAGCGGGAAGCAAAAATACAGCACAGAAAGTCAGCAAATGCTCGCAGGATTAACTTCCGATCTGATCAACGCTGCGGTTGAAGACAACAACAACAAAAAATTTAGGGAAGGTGCAGACAAACTGTATATGGCTTATAAGTTAAGTCCGCAAGACACTATCTACCTTTACTACGCTGCCAGTAGTGCTGTAAACGGACAGCATTTTGAGGAAGCACTCGGATACTATGAGGAGTTAAATGCCTTAGGATACGATGGCAGTAGCATGTCTTACAAGGCTACTAATGTAGAAACAGGTGAGGTAGAAGAAATGAATGATAAGGTACAGATGGATCTTATGGTAAAATCAGGTACTTATAAGGATCCAAAAATGGAGAGGACTCCTTCAAAGAGCTCTGAGATCATCAAGAACATTGCCTTGATCTATACCCAGCTCGGGCAGGACGAAAAGGCGTTAAAAGCATATAAAGATGCGAGAGCAGAAAATCCTAATGATGTAAACCTGGTATTAAATGAAGCTAACCTCTATTATAAAATGGGGGACAAGGATACCTTTAAAAGCCTGATGTCTGAAGCTTCAGATATGGCTCCTGACAATCCGGATCTCCAATATAACATTGGGGTAATTAATATGGAACAGGGGAATATGGAGGAAGCGCGCGCTGCGTATGAGAGGGCAATCGAAATTAATCCTGGCTACGTAAATGCTCAGCTTAACCTATCCACTACCTATGTTAACGAAGGCAACAGTCTGATTGACGAGATGAACGAACTGGGAAATTCCAGAGCCGACATCGCGAGGTATGAAGAACTGAAAAAGCAGAAAGATGACTTGTTTTTGGAAGGGGCCCAGATTCTTGAAGACGCCTTAAAACAAAATCCTGATAATCAGGGACTTTTATCTCAGCTTAAAAATATTTACGGGGCTTTAGGAGATAACGAGAACTTTATGAGGATCAAAAAATTATTGGGCGAATAATAGCAAGCCCGAGAATTGAAAAAACCCGGTCTGTTTTCAGAACCGGGTTTTTTTATATGATCTTCTTAATTACTCTGAGCCTGTGGGTATAGGCACCCAACTCCGGATCGTAGATTCCGGTTTGGTCCAGTCTGTCGATACGAACCTTGCCAAAAGCATGGATGATGTGATTGTTGTTCATTATAATTCCCACATGCTTAATTACTCCTTCCTGATCATCAAAAAAAGCCAGATCACCGGGAGTACTTTCTTCCACAAAACTCAATACTTCCCCCTCTTTAGCCTGTTCATGGGCGTTTCTAGGCAGTTTTCTGCCGTTGATCTTATAGACCATTTGCGTAAAACCAGAGCAATCTATCCCAAAAGGAGTCTTACCGCCCCACTGGCATGGAGCGTTCAAGTACTGTAAAGCGGTTTCAATTAATTGTGTCTTTTCCTGATTTCCGCTTACGGAAGCCCCTTCGTATTGATGATTAAATGTCTCGCTGTGTTCTATAACCGAACCTAGCAGAACGGGAATGAGCTCGTTGGTATTGACACTTACAAAAGAGATCAGATCCGAGGCATGGGCGGGATCCTTGATCCCTCTATGCGCCTTGTATTCCTCTTTGGAGAGAGGGTTAATCTGATTTTTTAAAATCCACCCCTCAGTACCGTCAAATGTGATACGGATTTTATACCATTCCTTTCGATGGTCAGTGATCTTGTACAAATCCCCATAAAGTAGCTGACTCACCTGCTCACTGGCCTGGTCTGCCGAGGCTCTTACCGGGATGATACTCAGAGCGCAAAGCCCGTAGTGATGGGAGTCTTTCTGCAAGTATGTTTATTTTCGTTCAAGGACTAAGGCCGATGCACCACCGCCACCATTGCAAATTGCAGCCGCTCCGTATTTCGCATTATTCTGTTGGAGGACACTGAGCAGAGTAATGACTATACGTGCACCAGAGCACCCAAGGGGATGACCCAGTGATACAGCTCCGCCATTTACGTTTACATTGGAATCATCCAAACCAAGTAGCTTCATATTAGCCAGGCCCACAACAGAAAAGGCTTCGTTAAACTCAAAAAAATCGATTTCTTCAATTTTTAAGTTGGCTTTTGAAAGCGCTTTGGGTAAGGCCTTCGCCGGGGCAGTAGTAAACCACTTGGGTTCCTGGGCTGCGTCTGCATAAGCCTTTATGGATGCGAGTGGTTTAAGATTCAAAGCCGCCGCTTTCTCTGCACTCATTAAGACCAGGGCAGCAGCCCCATCATTGATAGTTGAAGCGTTCGCAGCCGTTACCGTTCCATCCTTACTGAAGGCCGGTCGGAGGCTGGCAATTTTGTCCATTTTTACATTCTTGTATTCTTCGTCCTCGCTAACTACTATGGGTTCACCCCTCCTTTGAGGAACTTCGACAGGAACAACTTCAGAAGCAAATTTTCCATCGGCCCAGGCCTTAGCAGATCTCTGGTATGATTGGATCGCGAATGCATCTTGTTCTTCCCTGCTGAATTTATGTTCAACAGCACAAAGGTCGGCGCAAACACCCATGGCGTTCTGATCATACGCATCTACTAGTCCGTCTTTCTGCATCCCGTCTTCAAGGGTCGCCGGTCCAAATTTCTGACCGTTTCTCATATGGATGTAATGGGGAATCAAGCTCATGTTTTCCATTCCTCCTGCAACTACAATGGACGTATCTCCAAGGGCTATGGATTGTGCAGCCTGCATAATCGCCTTCATTCCTGAAGCACAGACCTTATTTACGGTAGTACAGGGTACGGTATTCGGGATACCCGCGTGGATGGCGGCTTGCCTTGTAGGTGCCTGTCCGTTCCCGGCAGAGACTACATTTCCCATGAGTACCTCTTCAACTTCATCCGGAGACAACCCTATTTTATCGAGGGCTCCTTTGATGGCAATGGCCCCTAGTTTTGTAGCGGGGATTCCGGAAAGGGCACCTAAAAAACTACCGATGGGAGTTCTCGCTACGGAAACGATAACAACTTCTTTCATATTCTTTTTTCTTGTGACGCGAAATTAAGAAATTATGGGGCAATGCGTAACCAATAGCAGAGAAAAGAGGAGGGTTGCCATTATATTTTCTATTTTTGATCGAGGCGTACGAACCAATGGAAGATTCTCTAGATAAATTATACAAGAACCAGTCCCTGATCTACAAGTATGTTCTCTACTTTGTGACCATTGGTTGTATTGTTTTCTTTTTTCCGAGAGGGGGACAATTCAAATATGAATTTCAGAAAGGAAAGCCCTGGCAATACGAAAATCTTTACGCTCCTTTCGATTTTTCCATCAAGAAAACTGCAGATGAAATAGCCCTTGAACAACGGTCCTTGCAGGAAAAACAAATTCCCTACTACAACTACGATTCGTCTATTGTCGCGGAGGTCAGGCAATTATTTGAAGATTCATTTGATGAGGTATTTACTTCAGAGCGTTATTCCAATTCTCAGCGCAGACGATTAAAGGGAATAGGAGAAGGTATTTTGGATGAATTATACACATATGGCATTGTGGATAACACGGCCGCCGGCACTTCTTCAGAAGATCTCTACCTGGTAAAAAACAACGAGGCTTCCCGAGTTGAAAAAGATCAACTTTACAAGATAACAGAGGTAGATTCTGTAGTACAGGAAAGCCTGAGAATTCGACGGTCAGGTCAGTATTATTCGCTGTTCCAGGATCTGTTTTTTAATATCGTCAAACCTAATGTGAGCTATGATGCGGATCTCTCAAAGAAGGAATTGGAAGATGAATTGTCAAGGATTTCCACTACCCGGGGCAACGTAGACGAAGGCATACTCATTATAGCGAGAGGGGAGGTAGTGGAGGCGGAAAACTTTACTATCCTGAACTCGTTGAAGGCGGAGTTCGAATCGGAAGTCTGGACGGCCAACAATCAGTATTTTATACTCTTTGGATACACCATCCTGGTGGCTCTGGTTTTGATTATGTTGTTTTTATTTCTGAAAAAGTACAGACCCGGAATCTATCGTAACAATGTAAAAGTGACCTTCATTTTTTTCAATATCCTCCTGATGGTCTTTCTCACTACCCTGGTGGTAAAATACGATGGCGCTTATGTCTATGTTGTTCCTCTGTGCATTCTCCCCTTGATTCTGAAAACTTTTTTTGATGCCCGACTCGGACTGTTCGTCCATGTTCTTACCGTTCTGATCCTCGGCTTTGTAGTGCCCAATAGCTACGAATACATTTTCCTTCAGATCATTGCGGGAATTGTCACCATACTTACAGTTTCTGAATTGTACAAAAGGGCCAATTTATTTATTTCTGTCGGGCAAATAACCCTGATCTACATTGTCGGATATTTTGCTTTTCATATTATACATGAGGGTAACCTGGATAATATCAATTGGTTTACTTTTGGCTTTTTCCTTTTAAACGGGATGATCACTTTGTTTGCTCAACCCCTGATCTATATTTATGAAAAGATTTTTGGGATGGTCTCCGACGTTTCACTCCTGGAACTGTCAGACACCAATTCGAGATTATTAAAAGAACTCTCCAACAAAGCACCCGGCACTTTTCATCATTCCTTACAGGTCGCAAATCTCGCCGAGGCTGCTGCAAATGCCATTGGGGCCAATGCTATGCTGGTAAGGGTAGGCGCTTTGTACCACGATATAGGCAAAATGAACAACCCTACTTATTTTACCGAAAACCAGGTAACCAATGTGAATCCGCACGATGATATCGATCCCAAGGACAGTGCCAGGATCATCATCAACCACGTCATTGAAGGAATAGAATTAGCACAGAAGAACAACCTGCCCGATCGTGTGATCGATTTTATAAGGACGCATCACGGAACCACAAAGGTTTACTATTTCTATAAGAAAGAAATGGAACAGAACCCGCATGTTGATGAAGCGGATTTTATGTATCCCGGGCCCATACCTTTTTCTAAGGAAACGGCGATTCTGATGATGTCCGATTCGGTAGAGGCGGCATCAAAGAGCCTGGTTAATCCTTCCTATCCGATGATAGAGGAATTCGTCGAGAAAATCGTTAGTGGACAAATGAAAGGCAATCAATTCCTCAACGCGAACATCACCTTTAAGGAGATCGAGATGGTGAAGAAGGTCTTAAAGCAAAAGCTGACGAATGTCTACCATCTCAGAGTAGAATACCCAGAATAGTAATGGGCAGTTTATAGCGTCTATAAAAGTTAAAGTCCTAACAAAGTTCTTTTAATAAGCGGGATTTCCTACTATTTTTATAAAAAGTAAGTTAAACTATTATAGTTTAATAGTATTACTACTATTTTAATGTATTCGATTATGAAGATTCCTCTTTTATTTTGTACTGTTCTTTTGGTTTTTTTTCCTAACAAGGGTACACTCCACGCACAGCCCTCAGCCCCAGGAGGGGATGAAAATTTCGAAAAAGTCTATTTATCTGATGCATATCAGGAACAACAAAGTTTCCGGGATTCGCTCTTTTTATGGCAGGAAAACGTACGATTACACACAGACAAGTCGATTTTCTTACCCGGAGAGGTTTTATTTTTCAAAGCGGATATTTTAACCGGACCTGAGCAACTAAGAGTCAGTGCCAGTGAGGTGTTGAAAGTTGAATTCCTCGATAAAGAAGGCGTATTACTCATGAGTCAATTTCTGAGAATAGAAAATGGCATGAGTTACGGGTCAATTGAAATACCGAGGAAAATTGACCAGGGACACTATTATCTCAGAGCGTATACGCGCTGGATGCTTAACTACGGCCCGGATGTGTTGGCTACGAAGGAAGTTTTCATCACAAATAAGCGATCTCAGTCCAAATTCAACTTAGCTGATGTGGTACTTCGGCCTGAAAGCGGCTCTTTAATAGATCAGTTGCCTTCGCAAGTCATGGTTTATCATAAGTATACTAGTCTGCAACAGACGCCGGTTGTAGATAGTAAGGGAAGGATAGTGACGCGGATAAATGATTTTGGAAGAGGCATCGGAAGATTCCTCCTTACTCCTTCTAAAGATGAAGCCTATTATATAATGATAGAAGAGGATGTGTTAATTCCACTCCCTGAAGTTAAGGCGAAGGGTTATACCATACAGACAAATAATCTGAATCCGGATAAAGCACTCATCAGGGTAGAGGCTTCAGAACAGCTCTTGAAGAAGGCGGTAACTTTAAATGGGAAAAGAAAAGGGCAAACCATTTTTAAGAAAGAAATCGAGTTTGAAAATAATTCCTGGGAGCAGATAGAAATACCCAAAAACGAGCTGGCGGAAGGAATTCTTGAGCTCACCATAGAGGATTTGTCCGGACAGGTATGGGCAAGTCGGCCGATGCAGATCGAGCAGAACGAACTGCAGATCAAGGTTGAACGAACTACAGCTTCAGCGGGAAATGAGATTTATAAAGTACAGGTGTTAGATTTTTTAGGAAATCCTGTTGAGACCGAACTCTCTGTTAGTTTGGTGGAGGAAAGAGATGCTGCATTAAGTGGGAGATCGGCAATTCGAGATTTACAAGAGGGAATTAACTCCCGCAATCAAAGATTTATAGATGATATGCTCCTGCTCACGGGTCAAAGTGACGAGCATCAGAATTATATCAATGCTAATCAGATACCGGATGAAATAACATATACATTTCAGCAAGGACTTGAATTTTATGGACAGGCTTATGATCTAAACAATAGCTTGCTGACAAACACAGAGATCCAGATGCTGATTACGGCAGGGGAAGAAGCCTATGCCATCGAAACAAAAACGAATCCCAATGGGATGTTTAAGATTTCGGGTATGCAGATTGACGGGGAGGCCCATATTATTTTCCGAACCCCAGGGGAAGAAACAGAAGAGAAGTTGGTGAAGGTGGTGCCCTATGAATATGAAATCCCACCGCTGAAATTATCGGAAAACGCTTTGATCAAACCTAAGAACAGAAAAGGTTCAGATCCTGAAATGCCCCAGCGTTCTATGCAGGATTTTAGCTCAGAATCAGAATCTGAAAAGTTAATCGAGCTAGATCAGGTCACCTTAGTGGCTACCAGGGAATTGCAAAAGGTAACCCCTTCACGCTTTGATCTTAGGGCAACGCGAGTGATTGAGCAGGACCTGGACAGACCCAAAACACTTCCACAGTTGTTTCTGAATATCCCGGGGGTACAAGTGGTTGGATTGGGTACGTTAACTCCGAGGATATTTATACCCAGGGCTGCTCAGTTAGGCCCTTTATTGTGGGTGATTGACGGATTTCCCTTGAATCAAACCACACGCTTGGTAGATGTCATGAACCTGTTGAGTTTTGTCGATGTGGAGCGCATAGAATTACTAATTGGTGCAGAAGCATCTGTTTACGGGAGCAGGGCTGCCGGAGGAGTTATTCTGATTTACACGCGCACGGGTTCAGACATAGATTACCTCGAGCGAAAGGACGCTGAGGTACAATTTCGGGGTTTTCAAGAATCACTGGATTTTAAGGAATACGTCGAAAACAAAAAGAGTAAAAGAATAGCGGAGCATGTACCTAATACTTTGTATTGGAATCCACAACTAAAAACCAATAGCAATGGGGAAGCTGTGATCAATTTGTCACAGTCTTCAAATAACTCGCCTATCAGTGTTACCATTAAGGCCAATACTGAAAATGGTTTGAAGGGTAACACGATTTCTTTTTTTAAGTAAAAACCATTTCAAAAAGTTGCGTTCCACCGAATGAAGAATTACATTTGCAGCCGCGATTTAGGTATGCATAAAAGTGATGCCTTGAAATATTGAAATACTGGAGAGGTGCCGGAGTGGTAACGGAGCAGATTGCTAATCTGTCGACGCGCAAGTGTCGCCTGGGTTCGAGTCCCAGTCTCTCCGCCATCGCCCTTAAAAATAGGGCTTCGGTGGACATGTCCATCGTACCAATACGATCCAATTGGGGTTAGTATCGTAGCAAGCTTCAGAAGGAAGCCACTACAGTATAATCTCAGCACGTTTCCCGGGCTACTTACTGTAGCTCTGGAATTTGGGATTTAAGTATTGAGATTTATAGCACCAGCTGTCTCGGGGTGTAGCGTAGCCCGGTTATCGCGCCTGCTTTGGGAGCAGGAGGTCGCAGGTTCGAATCCTGCCACCCCGACCAACAAAAGCCAGACATGTAAGTGTCTGGCTTTTTTATTTCCATGCGTCAAAAGCTTGCTTTTGAACGCAGAGGAAATAAAAAACACCCATGTGGAGCATGGGTTGGCTTTTGTTGAGCACCGCCCCAACAACAGGATCACGGCGAAGGCGTAATCCTGCAAAAAATCAAATACCAAATTCCAAATTCCAAAAGTCTTTGGAGACACAGGAAGAGAGTGGGCAGTTCTGGCTTTTGTTGATTCACACCTACTTTTGACAACGATCGAGAAAGATCAGCTATCCCTACATGCATTAGAAGTGCTTTTCAAATGTGAGTTGAGCATGTTTCTAGAAATTACTACTTTACAGAAAATTCTTTCATCATGCGTATGATCAAGATTTATTTATCATGCAGTCTGGTATTTATTTTCATGAAATTCCAGGTTGCTGCACAAGAGCAAGAAATTGAAGTGACTATGGAACAGGGAGATTCAACCCTGATCTTCATGGGGTTTAACAGAGCCAAGGTAACCCATGAGGTTGTCCTAAGATTGACAGCAGATAATCTTAACGGGTATCACGGACCCGTTACAAAATTGATACCGCCGAATACCTATGTTCCCATGGTAACACTTCAATATGATCCTACCGAACCCTATTCCGTAAGTTCGCAATATTCATATTTAGCCAAGCCCACTCCGGATGAAGCCAAACTACAGGAATTTGAAATAAAACGTGAACTTCTGGAGTCATTCGATGCAGAAAACATCCCTGTGATCGTGTTTTATGGTGAAGGTTGTGCCCGTTCTGAATATGCACGAAAGTTTTTGACACGAAAAAAAATACCATTTAAGTATCTCGAGACCTCAAAGAACGAGTATTACAACAAAGCTATGTTCGCTTTGATCCGAATGAAGGATCCCAATATTACCCAAATTCAATATCCGGTAATCATGACCTTGGACAAACTGGATTATGATATCGGGAACCTGAGCTGGTATCTCAAAGAACTGGCTTCAGAATTCAAATAAGGGAAGCACAAACATCGCTGATCGGATGACTAAAATGGAATGAAATATTAGGTCATTGAGATGTAATAATGAAGTTCCATTCATGCTTTGAATAGTCCCTTTTCATGGATAATGTGCATAATTAAATAGATAATCACGCTAACTTCTCCTTAAAAAATTCAATAGTCCTTCCCCAGGCCAGTTCGGCAGCCTCTTTATCATATCTCGGCGTGCTGGTATTGTGAAATCCGTGGTTAACATCGGGGTATGTGTAAGCCACATACTCTTTTCCGTGTTTTTTAAGCGCTTCCTCATAAGCTGGCCAGCCCGCGTTCACCCTTTCATCCAGTCCCGCAAATTGCAGCATCAAGGGAGCATTGATCTTATCGATGTCTTCCTTGGGTTGACCCCCGTAGAAGGGTACAGAGGCAGCCAGATCAGGAACTTTTACCGCCATCATATTTGAGATCCATCCACCAAAACAGAAACCTACAACCCCAATTTTTCCATTGCAGTCGTCACTATCTTTTAAGTAATTGAAAGCGGCAATAAAATCTTCCAGCATTTCATATCTATCGCGTTGTCGTTGCATGGTTCTGCCTTCATCGTCGTTACCCGGATAGCCTCCCAGAGGTGAGAGGGCATCAGGCGCCAGGGTGATAAAACCGGCCAGGGCTGCTCGTCTGGCCGTATCTTCTACATAAGGATTAAGTCCACGATTTTCGTGAACTACTACAATTCCCCCCAAGGCTGTTTTCGTATTTTTTGGTTTAGAAAGCAGGCCTTTGATCTTACCACCTCCTTTTGGTGAATCGTATGTGATAAATCCCGATTCGAGGCCGGGATCGTCCTGTTTCACTAATAGGGTATCCTTGTAATTTGGCATCAGAAAGCTCATCAAAGAAGCTACTGTTACCCCGCCAACGGCATAGACTGAAAGCTTCTCAATAAATTCCCTCCGTTGTAATTTATTGTGGGCATAGGCATCGTATAATTCAAATACTTCCTGTTTAATTTCACCTTTCTTTAATTTTTTCATGGGTACTTTAATTTAGATTAAAAGCAAATAGCTCTTTTTGCAACTAAAAAGGTACCAAAAAAATAGGTTAGGACATGTTATACATATAATTATTCCTAGAGTGATATATCATTCAATACTTAAGTCTTAATCATTTAATTATTATCTTGAAGTGTTACTAGCCAACCACTAGAATGAATTTAAAAGAATTTATAAAGGAATGCCATCAGAAGGAGGTTTTTAAAAACCTCTCTATATATGTTGTTTCGAGTTGGGTATTGATCCAGGTTTTTTCTGAAGTCTGGGAGCCCTTTGGTTTGCCAAAGATCTCTATGACCTACCTCTTGCTGGTTCTTATTGCCGGCTTTCCCTTTTATATCTATCTCATCTGGCGGTATCGCCTAAAATCATCCGAGACCAAACTGAGTCAGCGTGAAGGGATGAAATTCGTTAAAAATAAATCAGGAGATGAAGGGGTAGAATCACAACTTAAGAAACGAAAGGTACATCTCCCGGGGATCCATTTTTACAGCCCCTTTCAAAAAATGTATTTTACCTTTCTCTTTGCCATCCTGCTTGTTTCGGTATTTGCTGTAGCCCTGATTGTACGAGCCAATTTTATCAATGAACCTGAACCTGGCGCCTTCGCCTTTGCAAAAGATGATAGCAATGACAAGATAGCAGTGCTCTCTTTTGAAAATAACACTACTGATGAAGAACTTGATGTGGTGGGGAAAATGGCGGTCGACTGGATTATTCACGGAATTACACAAAATGACATTGGACAGGTAATATCCCCAAAAGTGGTAGAACAGTATTCCACAGTACTGAAAGCATCGTTACTTCCTGAAGAAGACAACGGTATACTAACCGAATACCTGAAACCCGGAAAGATCATTTCCGGAAACTACTATCTCAACAAAGGTGAACTCCTGATTCAATGCGTTATCATGGATGGGAATATGAATGAAACCCTGGAAACTATTGAACCGGTTACCTGCGAATCAGACAGTCCACTTGTCTGCATCGAAATGCTCAAACAAAGGCTGCTTAGTGCGCTGTTAGAGGAAGATGAACGCTATACGGTATATGAAGAAAAACCCCCTAATTACGAAGCTTACAAGATGATGCTGGGAATGGATAAATACGAAAGCCATACACCGGAATATTTAAACCTTCTGAATGAAGCGATTGCCCTCGACAGTACATATTTTGAGCCAAAACTGCACAGGATGGCCTATTATTATAACCTGGAAGATTTTGCCATGGCCGATTCAATGGTTCGGGAACTCGCATCTGCTGATCTGAAAAGCAGCAGGCAACAAAATCTTGTTAAACTATGGACCGCCCTGATCAATGGTGATAATAAGAAGGCATTTACTTACCTAAAGAAAGAGTACAATACCGAGCCCGATGATCTCAATAACAACAGTAGTACCATGGTTTTGGCACTTCAGTTTGTGAACAGGCCGGAGGCAGTTGATTCCGTCTACAACAATCAGCCGATCATGGCCTATATAGACAGCTTAAGCTGCCAAACCTGTGAGTACCGTCATTTTAGTAAAGGGATGGCCGATATCGCTTTGGGCGAACCCAAAAAGGCCATTTCGATGTTTTCAGACTATGGGAAGGTGAAAGGGTTTTATTGGATAAAGGATGTATTGCTTTACGCGAATATTCGTGTAGCCGATTCCCTGGAGGTCGATAACATTCTCAATACTATAAAGCTTACAGGCGATTTTCCAACCTGGCAGGATAAATGCCTGCTGGTGGCTGAGCAATATCTGCTTCTCGGAAACCCCTCTAGGGCAGATTTCTATTTTAAACAATTATTGGAATCGCTTGAGGCGCCTTCGGCTGAGGCGACTCAAAGGGAAAAAGAATTAAAGGCATTCACCCACTTTTACATGGAAGATTTCGCAGCAGCAGCAGTCATCTTTGAAGATCTGCTCAAGGAGGATCCTGAAGATATTGACTACCATTCTTTTTTGGCGATGTCTTTGTTTAAAATAGGTCAGATTGAAAAGGCAGAAAAGCTATTAGAAGAAATCGAGAACTATAGGGCAGATTATCAATATGGTAAAATCGACTATGCGAAAGCCAGATTTTATGCTGTTAAAGGGGATACTGATCTTCTAATTCAAAACTTGATCCGGGCGGTAGCAGCAGGCAAACGTTATAATCCCGGGACATTTCATGACGATGTCCTGATGAAGCCTTATACAGAATTAGAGAGTTTCAAGAATGTTCTCAATTTCTGGCATTGAGCTAAAATTTACTAGGCAATATTGGGGAGCTTTCCAGGTATATAGAATCACCGATATTTATAAAAAAACCGGACACTTTTGTATCCGGTTTTGATTTCTTGAAAATGTATTCGCAATCTGCCTTTACGATTCTCTCTAAGTTAATTAAGAAGATAATTCTAGCAGATTTACTTGGTCTTTGGAACATGTCCTCCCTTAGAGGTGACTTTAGTCTTTGGAATGTGTCCTTCTTTGGAGGTTACTTTAGTTTTTGGAACATGTCCTTCTTTAGATGATACCTTTGGTTTTGTGGTCCCCATGATTAGAATTTTTAGAGTTAATTTATCACTATATTAGTCAAAAATTAGCTGGATTCCTAACGTATTCCGTTAAGAATTTTATATAAATCCCTTAGTGATTTTATTAGATGAATTTTAAATCCTTTGTAAAAGAATGTCATGATAAGGAAGTTTTTAAGAACCTTTCCATCTATATTGTCTCCAGTTGGGTGTTAATACAGGTCTTTTCCGTTATTTATGAGCCTTTTGGATTGCCTAAAATAAGCATGACCTACCTTCTGCTTGTTTTACTTGTTGGTTTTCCTTTTTACGTCTACCTGTTGTGGAGGTACCGCTTAAAACCTCTGGAATCAAAATTTAGCCGCAGGAAAGGCTTAAAAGTGACTTCTAAAACCGCTGGTTCAAAGGAGGAATTAAAAGGACTGAAGAAGAGAAAAGTCCATCTTCCCGGAGTTCATTTTTACAGTCCTTTTCAAAAACTGTATTTCACCTCCTTGTTTATAATATCCCTGATTTCCCTTTTTTCCGCTGCCCTGATAGTAAAAGCCAATTTTATCAATCAGGATAATATGAGTGCTTTTACTTTTCCTGAGGAACCGGACAATGACAGGATTGCAGTTCTGCCCTTCGAAAATAATACCACGGATCCCAATCTCGATGTTATCGGGAAGATGGCCGTAGACTGGATCATGCACGGAATTACCCAAAATAAAGTAGGACAGGTGATCTCTCCAAAGGTGGTAGAAGATTACACCAAAGTTCTCAAAGCGACGCTGGTGCCCAGTGGGGAAAACGGAGTCCTCAAGGAATATCTCAAACCCTCAAAAGTAGTTACAGGTACGTATTATCTAAAAGATGGCCGACTACTTCTACAATGCTCTGTTCTGGATGGAAATATGAACAGAACCCTCGTTTCTTTTGAGATCACGGAGTGCGATGCCGACAGTCCGCTCGATTGTATCGAGGCTGTAAAGCAGCGTGTTTTAGGTTATCTCGATTCTAAGGGGATGGCACAACTGGCTTTGGAAGAGACCCCGCCTAATTACAAGGCGTATAAATTATGGCTGGAAAGTGATGCCTTGCTGGAATTACAGTCCGATGAACAACTCTCTTACATCAACGAGGCGATCGCTGCAGACAGTAGTTTTTTTAAACCCAAAATAGATCGGGTAGCTTACTACTACAACCGAGATCAGTTTGCGGTGGCTGATTCCCTGCTACAGGTGCTTGCAGCTGAAACCGGGACCAAGAAGGAGCAACTCAATATGATCAAACACTACGAGGCATGCTTTAATGGGGACAATCGGATGGCTTACAGGACCTACCAGGAAGAGTACAATGTTGCCCCGGTAGAGATCGAACTCAATTTGAGCACCATGGTCCTCGCCCTTCAATTTGTAAACAGACCACAGGATGTGGACAGTATTTATAGAGCTATTCCTGAAGATGACTTTGATCTCGATAATTGCATTTCCTGTGAATATCGATATTTCGTAAAAGGGATGGCCAACCTTGAACTGGAACAGCTTGATGAGACGATCGAATTGTTAGAACCCTATGCCCGTACTGCCGGACAGGAATGGATAAAGGAAGTTTTGATGAAAGCCTATGTCATGGATGAAAATCACACAGCGGTATACGACTTGTTACAACACATCCGACTGTTAGGCAGAATAGACTACTGGCAGCTGATGATGTTAAAAACCGGACTGGAATATTTAAAGTCAGGTGACGATTCAAAGGCAAATCAATACTTTGATGAGGTTCTTGAATATCAGGAAAAGAGAGGTGCTTTATTAAGTCTGGCAGAAAGAGAAATTCAGGCCGAGCTCATATTTTATAAAAAGGATTACCCGGAAGCTCAGAATAAATTTGAAGCACTGTTGCCCGAGAGTGGAGACGCCATCGCTATCCAATCGTTTTTAGCTATGACCTATTACAAGAACGGCAACCAGATAATGGCTGAGGAATCCCTGGCCAAACTTGATAATCTGCGAGCCAAGTATCAGTTTGGAGAGGTCGATTATGCCCTGGCCAGATACTATGCTTTAACTGATAATGAGCATGAAACCCTGGATCATCTTACAAAGGCTGTGGCTGCAGGTAAACGATTTACCAGCACCACCTTTCAGAATGATGTGCTTTTTCAATCGATGAAATCAAAAGAGGACTTTCAGAAAATCCTGACCTTCTGGTATTAATAACTAATAATAGAAATCAGATTACCAATCCAACATAAAATCAACTCCTAAACTCAGGAAAAAAAACCAGCCCAATGTTCAACTCAGAAAATAATTATGCGCTCATCATAGGTGTGGGCGGGGATAAAATAGAATATACCGTAAATGATGCGCGGATGCTTCATGAAAGCCTGATCGATGACAAACTCATCGGCTATCCAAAAGAAAATGTTATCCTAAGGACAGAGGCCGAGGCCAGCAGGGAGGGTATCCTTGAGGCCTTTGATGAGCTCAAAGAAAAAACAAATGAAGATTCTACCATATTGTTGTACTACTCCGGGCACGGGGGCAAGTACAGTGATCAGCACAAATTCTTCCTTCAACCTGCAGATATGACTGCTGATAATATTGAAGAGACCATGATTACGGATAAAGAATTACGAGAGAAGATCAATGCGCTCCCTTCAAATAAACTCGTGCTGTTTCTCGATTGCTGCCATGCAGAGGGGATGGTACAAAGCGGGATTAAAGGTCTCTACGGGATGGCGCAAAAACTCAAGGATGAACAGGGGGTCTGGATCATGGCTTCCTGCCAGGATAATGAGAAATCATACGGCCATGGGGATCACAGTTTCTTTACACAAGCCTTGCTCGATGTGCTGGCAGGTCAGCACGTCCGACCTTTTACCGATCCTGAAGTCAGCATGATGGACGTAGTGGAGTATATCTTTAACGCGGTTCCAAAAATGGCTAGTAACTGTGAAGACGAGGAAGGAAATGCTGTCGTACAAACCCCGTATTTTAAAACTCAGATGACTGAAAATCTAATCCTTAGCCATTTCCCACAGAATGCACAAGAGCACGAAGCCATAATAGCTGAATTAGAGCCCAATCTGGAAGCTTTGGACGAGGACAGCTTTATTAAATTGATCAAATCTATGGAAGCGGTAGGGCGTGTTGAAGATGCCATTGAGGCGCTTAACAACAATAAAAGGACCAAATCTGATCCGGATCTCATGGAAACCCTGGGCGATCTTTACCGAAACTACTACATAAAACACAGATTGCAAAAGGAAGGACAGGAAGCCCTCGAAATCTATAAAAAGGCCTATGAACTGGCGGTGAAAACAGATGACGAGGAACAGGTTTTTACAAATGCGGTGAAAGTTGCCTTTATGATGGCCAAACTCGATTTGAGTAAAAGGGAAATGAGGGAATACGCAGCTACGGCCATAAGCGCTGCCGATCAATATCCCTATGAGAGTGTACCCAAATTTGTTACCATGGCTGAGGCGAGCATCTTTCTCGGCGATCTTGACGCTTCAAAAAAGCATTATGCCACAGTTGATGAGAAAGCGGGGATCAGATATAAAATGAAGTGCTATGAAAGGGCAGTGCTTATCTATGATACCCTTTACGACACGAAGAATGAAAAAGACCCCTACATTGAATATTTAAGTGATACCCTTTTGAGTTAAAGGGAATTTTAAATTCTATTGATTAATTTTAACAATTCGAGAAAAAATAGTAATTTTCTGAACCAACAAAACCAATAACATGTCTTCCGAGTCGGTTTTTATCATGTATTCTTCAAAAGATTCCCGGCAGGCACATGAATTTGCTGAAAAGCTTATTGATGCCGGAGCTTCGGTTTGGATCGATACTATCAACCTTCGTGATATCTCAGGGGAACTGGATGAAGAAGAAGTGATGGAAACTGCTCTTCTCGACGCTGCAGCGGTCCTGATACTCACATCTCAGAATGCCTTAAATGATCAGTTTGTTCGCAATGATAAAAGGTTTGCGCGAGAGAATGATAAAAAGATGATCCTGGTTACCCTTGAGGCTTGTGACCTCAGCAAGAAAATGCGCTGGCGTAACCACAAAACCATTAAATACCACGAAAATCAAGAAACCGCTATAGGGGAAATCCTGGATCTGTTCAATTTCACACGAAAATCGGCAGCTGCACCTGAAGTTGAGGATGTGGTTTCCGAAACTCCTGCAGCAAGGCCTGAGAAAGTAAAATCAGTAACTTCCAAAAGCAATGTGCAAATTCCTGATGAAGAGAGAGCTATGCTCAATGAGGTGAAAGACGACATTGAGTATTACAAGTTCAAAATGAAGGAGCAGATCTCCAAATCCAAAATGTATGCCTATATGGGGATCGGTGGGGCAGTGGTCATTGCCGTGGCCGCAATTTTCTTTATTCCGGAACTGGTTACAAAGGTCTCCGAGGTACAAGATAAAATTCAATGGGCCGGAGGTTTGTTTGGAGGTACCTTACCCACAACTTTTAGTTTTTCCTCTTTAAATAGTACCAAGGACAAGAAAAAGCGATTGGAAGGTGTCCAACTTTTCGAGAAAAAAATAGCGAGATACGAACACGGTGTACTTCCGGTTACTAAAGCCGATATCCTTGCCCTGGAAGACGACTTTGGCATCTACATCAATGCGTAATAATCCCAAATCAGCATGAGTAAATTAAAAGACAGAATAGAAGAAATAAATAAGACTGTTCAAAAAAGCCGGAGAATCAATAATTTACTCTGGATTGTAGTGATTATCTTCGTGGGTACATCTATTTATTTTGCGATAGATGCTGAATTGTCGAGACAAACGGCCATCGAAGAGAAGAATAAAGCCGATCTGCTCGTAATAAAAAACGACTCGCTTTATCAGGAAGCCCTGATCGCCAAGAACCAGCTGGTTATTAATGATTCATTAAAAGAAGTGGAGATCCAGCAATTGCTTGCTGCTTCCAATTTGGATCTATGGGATCAAACCAAAAAAACAAATTCCCTGATTGCTTATTCAGACTACCTGGAAAAGACTCCGGATAGTATTGCACAAGTAAATGCTGCCCTTAATTCCTACTTCAATAAGGAAGGCTATGTGCAATTAGTAGAGACCAATGGGAATTCTCTTATTGTAGATGTTTCCTTAAGCCTTGAGGGAGAATATGCTAAATTCAAGACCGACCGAAGTGTGCGAAATGGCGCTATAGGGGTAGACAATGCCGGTTCTTCCAATCCAAGGCGGATAGGCGTTGTGTTTAAGGGTCAGATCTTTAAGATTGAAAAGACGTTTCCGTCGAAATCCTCAAACTCTCAATCGGTTTGGGCCTTGATAAAATACAAACAGTAAACTTCGATCCCCTTCTTTTAGTTTTAAGTTGATTTCTTGATTTGTCCAGGCCGGGGCCAATAGAATTATTTATTCAGCTTAGATTCTATTTTTATATTTGCAGTTAATCAATCCCTATGAATCTGGATTCTCTTGTAGATCGTTTTCAACATAAAGACATCAAGGCTTATGAGCAATTGTACGCCATGTATGCCGATAATATTACAGGGGTGATCCACACCATAGTCCGGGATGAATTTCTCGCTCAGGAAATCAGTCAGGACGTCTTTCTTAAGATTTGGGATAAGGCTGATTCCTATAACAAATCGAAAGGACGATTTTTCACCTGGATTTTGAATATAGCCAGGAACGCAGCTATAGACGAACTGCGCTCAAAATCCTTTAAAAAGAATAAACAAAACCTTTACACTGATAATTTCGTAGGTATTTTAAATACTAGTGAGGAAGATGCATCTCCTCCCGATACTTCAATGCTTAAATCGCTGTTGAAGGACTTAAAGAAAAAATGTGTTTCTGTTATTGAAATGCTTTATTTCAGGGGCTATACGCAAAAGGAGGTGGCAGAAGAATTGTCAATTCCCCTGGGCACGGTTAAGACCAGGAACCGGGACTGCATCGGCAAGCTTAGAGAAAATATGACTGTATTGCATGGACGTTAAGGATTACATAGAATCGGGAATTCTGGAGCTCTACGTAGCAGGCCAGCTCTCCGGGAAGGAAAACCTGGAGGTTGACGCCATGGCTGAGAAGCATCCCGAAGTAAGGCATGAGATCGAGGCCATCGAAGCTGCTTTACTCGGTTTAAGCGGTGCAGTTTCGGGGGTCAAGGCTGTAGAATTTAATCGGATCAAGGAAAAGCTTGAAGGCGGCGAAAGCGATGTTATACAGATAGGTAATACCAAAACCAGTTGGTATACGTACACAGGTTGGGCTGCATCGGTACTCCTGGCAGTGGGCCTCTTATGGCTTTACAACAGTAATCAGGAATTGAGAAATCAGGTAGATGCAGCATCTGAGGAAAAGTTTCAGCTTGAAGTACAGATCGCAAATGCCAATAATTCACTTGAGCAAACTACTGAGCTTCTCAACACCATTCGTGAGAAAGGAATTTCTGTTGTTGATCTCGCAGGGCAACAGGTTTCACCAACTTCCTATGCAAAAGTGTATTGGAATAAGGAAGAAGAGAAGGTTTATGTAGATGCCATGGGCTTACCGGAGCCACCTCCAGGAATGGTTTACCAGGTCTGGTCATTAAAACTCGATCCGTTAACGCCTACCAGTGTTGGACTACTCGATGAATTTACTTCGGATAAAAATCGGATTTTTGCCCTTAGCAACGCGAATGAATCGGAAGCCTTTGGTATTACGCTCGAACCTGCCGGGGTAGTGACTCTCCCAATCTGGAACAATTGTATACACTTGGCGTAGTTTCGTCATAAATTCAGTTTGTAAAAAAAAAGGGACTGCATTTGTCAATCCCTTTCTTTGCTGTTGTAAACCTTTTAAATCAGTTTTAGAACTGTAGGTGTCATTACACTGAGAATCATTTCCTTATGGGTCATATGTACCTCACAGATTTGATATACCTCTTTAGTAGAATCAATTTGCAATAAGCCTTTGTAGTTTTTTCTTGTTCGCATGATTTGGGATTTTAATTTGATTTAAATCAAATATATAATGATCTGTAGAAGATATCCATCCTCCTGAGCCCCAAAGACCTACTCTGAAGACCGACGGCCGAGAAGTGTCGATAAACAAAAAACCCCTTCCGGAGAAGGGGCCATAGTTTGGTTTACCTTATGCTCGATTGTAATGAAAGGCGATTTGTCCAAGTTGCCCGATAATCTTGACAGAGTCTTTCATGGAAAGTTTAGACCCATCAGCATGTATCCATCGTTTTAAAGGTTGCTCACAAATGAGCTTCCTGGCCTGGTCTTTCCCGTAGAATTTCTTCATTCGCATAAAGATCTCCACGTCAAACAACCAGCGGGTAATAAACTTTTTCTCAAAGATAGGGGCTACCATATCGCTTTTCATGATCTTGGCTCCACACTGAGTATCCTTAAAAGGCATCCCAAGTATGGTCTGAATGATCATATTGATGGTCTTGCTGATGATCTTGCGCGCAGATTCCTTGGTGATATCAGCACCCATTCTGCTGATCCGGGATCCACTTACGATCTTAAATTCAGAATTTTCAAGGGTCTTCACCAATTCATCGAAATCTCTGAAATCGGTAGAAAGGTCCGCATCAAGATATCCTAAATAGTCGTATTGCGGGTCCTTTGACAAATGCAGTATCCCCTGCCGAACAGCTTCGGCCTTACCACCATTTTTCTCACAATTATAAACGCTGATGGTATCTTCATTTCCCTTTCGGAGTTCATTTAAGACCTCAAGAGTGTTATCAGTACTCCCGTCATTTACAAAACAAAGGTGGTATCCCAGATTTTCAGTAGCGAATTTCTGGAATACAGCACTCGAAAGTCGTTCTTCCTCGTTGTAACACGGAATCACGATTCCCACACAATACTTTTGCAGAACCTGGTTGTTTTGAGCAGATCTTTCCCCGGCTGGGAGGGTACACATTCCGAGAATACGATCGATCCGTGCTGCCATCTCATTGAGGCTCACCGGCTTCTTCATATAATCATTTATGCCCAGGTCAAATCCGTCAACGATGATCTTTTCATCTGTATTTCCTGATAAAACAAGAACAGGGGTGTCATCAGACTTAGAGATCCTGATATACTTTACTACATCAAGTCCGCTCATACCCGGCATGTTGATATCTACAATGACCAGGTCTGGATTAAACTCATCATATAGGGCAATCCCTTTTTCTCCGGTATCGGCGATCCTGACTTCGAATCCCAATTCGGCAAGTTTTTTTTCTACAGACAGCAAGATGAGTTGCTGGTCGTCAATGGCTAAAATTTTCATAGGTTAAGTATTAAATTCTTATTTGGTTAAGCGAATTCAGAGTTTATTTTATCTGATTTCTGAATCAAATGTAGCCCGACCTGCTCTCCAAAATGAGGCTGAAGAGATGAATGACGATTTTCTGTAGGTGAATGGAGGCCTTGTATCTGTGATCGATAATGGCCTAATACCACAATATATCTACCTTTATAATGTTATATTTTCCTACAGGAATTAGAAATGAAGCAAACAAATTTGTTATTGTTGCTTGCCCTTGTAATTGGGCTCGCGTTTCATGGTTCGGCCTTGTTCTTTACACTGGAGTCAACTTATGACGCGCTTATTCATTTATTTTTCGCAGATCATTACGCCTCTCAATGGTGGGAACCCTGGGAATATCGCTGGTATACGGGGTTTACGGTAATGGGCTACCCCCCGCTGGCGCATCAGATGATGGCGCTTTTTTCGTTTCTAGGCGGACTTAAGTTTGGCCTTTACTCAGTAGCCCTGGCCGGGATCGTTCTTTTTATCACCGGAGCGTATCGCTTTGGCCTGCTGTTAACCGGAAATAGGCATATAGCTGGTTATACAGCTTTATTAGCTGTTGGCTCTTCTACATTTATAGAAACCCTCCATGTATTCGGGCAGTTGCCAAGCATTATTGGACTTTCGGTCTTATTGCATGCCTTACCGGAGATTTATGAATGGATAAGGACAGGCCGGGGTGTGAAACTGCTGATGGCCTTATCCCTTATCGCGGTCACCGTAACCTCGCACCACGTCACCCCCATCTTTGGGATGGTATTTTTTATTTTTCCCCTGATTGGGATGGCTATTATGGATGAAGCGCGGGAAGGCGTGGAAAACGCCAGACAAATCACATTTAAGGTATTTCTGACCTCCTTTAGAAAGCTCTTTTGGAGAATCGTGAGCTTTGGAATGGGATCTTTAGTCCTCATTATCGTGTGCATCCTGCCGTATTGGATCAATTCGAAGCAAAATCCTATCACCCAGGTTCCCATTCCCCATGGTTCCAGGGATAACTTTCTGGAAGTGACCTCTTCCGGACTCGTATTTTTTCTCATTCCTTGGGGAATATTATTATTTCTTTTACCCTACATCTATTACAGGTTTTACAGCAAACGATATCTCTTCTTCGGTGTTTCGTTCAGTATCCTTACTCTGTTGGGAACAGGGGGACTACGCCTCTACCCAGAATGTTGCTTGGGGATACTGCCTTTAATATCCTGACCCTGGATCGATTTACCCTATGGGCTACTATAATGGCACTGCCGGTTTTTGCGGAGTTTTTATACCGCCTGGTTGAAGGTGACCTAAAGGAGAGCCTTAAAAAACGATATGGATCAATCTATCACCGCCTCTTAGGTGGGTTATTGGTGGGAGGAATACTGTTTATGGTCATTTTCACCATGAGTCTCGGCTATTTCAGACCGTCACAGCCCCAGAAGATCAAAATGCTTCCCATAGTCAATTTCCTGAACCAGGATATGCATGATCATTGGCGATATCTCACTCTGGGATTTGGGGATCAGATGGCCTGGTTAGCCGCACAAACCAACGCCATGACGGTAGATGGGAATTACCATTCGGCAAGACGACTTCCAGAGCTGACTACCAAGGCCATTGAAAGACTGGAAAATTCAAAATTCAGGGGAGTAGAAGGGATAGGTTCCCTGCAGCAATTTCTCACCGTCCCGGAGAAATACAATCTGAAGTACATTTTTTCCAACGATAAATTCTATGACCCAATTCTCTATTTCTGTGGATGGCAGCGATTGCAACAACTAGAAAACGGTATAATGGTCTGGGAGCGACTGAATGTTCCGCCATTGCCGGCGATCATACCCAAGGAAGATGTGCCTTCCTATCTCAAAATCATGTGGGGAACCATCCCTGTCCTGACGGTTTTACTCGCATTCTTCCTGAATATCCGCCTGCTCTGGTTCAGGGCTACTAAGCATAGACCACTCCCGGAGCCCGCTTATATGTACTCCTGGAATAAGCCAAATCAATTTCGCCCCGGCCTGATTAATCTAAATCAGCTATGGGCTTTACTCGTTTTATTGATCCTGGCCTATGGTGGATATAAGTTCTACCTGGAGAACAAAGCACAGAGATCCCCCGAAAATGTGGTCAGGGCGTATTACGATGCCCTCGATTTTAAGGAATTTGATAAGGCACATTCCTACCTGGCACCCTCTTCAGGAGTTTCTCTGGATCAGTATATGCTGGAAGTCTCTGTTACGGACGGCCTCTTGAGTTCCTATGCTAAACTGGACTCGATAGGCGTGGAGCTGGTTTCTTCCTCAGACCGTATGGCCAGGGCAGCAGTACACACCGTCTGGATCACACCTTTGGAAACTATCAGGAAATCGGAATCACGCGGGCTGGTCAAAGAAGGAAGTAGTTGGTACCTCATCCCAAATCCTCCGCAAAGGGATATTCCCCCGGATCAGTTTCTGACCTCAAACACAACAAGTTTTTATAACCATGGAAGGCGGAAAATTACAACTCAGCAAACCTACAACGAGGATGTGCTTGAGCAGCCTGTTCTGGAGGTACTTTCGGCTAGTCTGATAAAGAACGGGGATCAATATGCCATCATCGGGGAAATACAGAATCTGGACCGAGTCCCGGCCGATGTCACCCTGCAGGCCACCTTATACAACGAGGAGGACACGGCGCTTACGGCATACAACGCCAAGTATCACATCAAACACAAGCTGATGCCAAAGGAGGTCACCTCTTTCAGGATCAATTTCGAAAAGATCGCCTGGAGGGAGCAAGAGGAGGAGATGCCGTCAACCTTTGATCCTGCTCAATTCAGCCCTGTCAATCTAAAAGAGCTGCCCCTAAAATTTAACCTGCAGTGTGCTGCTAATGTAGCTATCACGGATCTATATAAGGAAGTAGCCCTGCAACAGCTGGATGTTTATGACCAAGAACTTCATGGAACACTTTTTAATGCCGGAGTGCAGGAAGTAACGGTACCTCAGGTACTGGTTTCCTATTATGATAAGGATCAAAACCTTTTATGGGTAGACCATAGCTTTATTGAGGAAGGGATTCGCGTTCAAAGGAAGCAGGAATTCAGTCATCCACTACCGGATTTGTCCAAAACCGAGGTCATTTCCAGGAATATGGCCAATTGTTTTGTAAACGGACTCCCCAATGCTGAAATATCCCATAAAATATTCCAGGAGGGGCGGCGGGATTACAAAAAGGAATTCCTGCAAGCCTTGCCCCGTAATTCATTCGAATTTATAAAAATAGAGCTTGACCATTTCATAGGTAATCCGAAATAGATGAGGTATGTGATCTACATATTAATTGGCGCTATGGTGATGAGTTGTTCTGAGAAGGGCAACCCAGACAAGGATATTTCTATTACTCCCCTTGAAATTCCTGAAACTGCTGTTGCTGGCCAGGATGTTGTTTTTAGATTCGAAATGGATGGGGAGAAAAAGCCCAAATTACTGATGAGCAATTCATTAGGACAAAGCTTGGTTGATGGCAACAGGGAAGGCGGTAAGTTGACTTTTCTTCTTCCTGCATCCTATTCAAATAAGACCGGGCCTTGCCGATGGATTGTATTAGTTGATGATTCAATCCATTTGTCAGGTGAAATAAAAATAACCCAGGCTCAACCCAATGCCATGATTGAGACCTATCTGGGTCCGGGGAACATCTATGTAGGAGGAACCGATCACAGCATGCTGGTTTCCGTCCCTACCGATGTTTATGACAATCCGTTAGCGGATGGTACAGAAATAATGATAAATAAGCAGATCACAGATCTCAGGGAAAAATATCCTGTTAAAACGAATAGGCTAATTGGCTGGCAACGCTTCTTTTCCGGGGAAAAGGCCTCCCGAATCTTTTTAGCTGTTACCTCAGATGCAAGTACCTCCAAAGAATTGACGGTAGATTCCCATGCTGCTGTTCCAGCTGATTTTGAGATCTTCTTTGACCGAAACCACAATTATGCGGACGGCAATCAGGTGGTCAACTTCAGCACGTCCGTGCTCCGCGACCGTTTTGGCAATATTGTAAGCGATGGGACATTGGTTACCTTCCTGATCACAAATTTAGCAGGGAACATCCTGAAAACCCATGGGAGTACAATCAACGGAATTGCCAAAGCCAGGTTGCTTCACCCGGAGAGGGCTGAGGAATGGAAGGTACAGGGTAAAGTAGCCGGCGCGGCAGAAAGTAATGTCATCACATTAAATTTTCTTTCCGTCATCCATTCTTTCCAATTGGATTGGGATGGTGAAATCAAAACCATCAGTATAGGGCCGGTTAACGGTTTCCTGGAACAGATCCAACCCGACGGGATGAAGATGCTTATAAATCTGTTTGATGACCAGGGTAAGCATGTGAGTGAATTTAGCGAGGTTCTCTCGGAAGGTTATGGCGAAATAAGTCTCAACTCTGCAGAATTCGACCCAGGATCCTATCAAGTGGAGGTAGACCTGGGGGGAACGGTTCGTGAACTTAAAATTGAAATCAAGGATGAATAGCCGTAATAAGAATCTATACAGGGCCTTGTTGCTCCTAGCTTTTGTGGGGATCAATGCTGCGATTCTATTCGGGATTGGCGCAATTTGGGTCTATATGAATTCGGGTGCAGATAAAGCCTCTATCCTCCATCTCACCGCCGGGGCAGAGGATAATTATCAGCCAAGGATGGAATGGGAAGAATTGGAAAATGAGGGCAGGCCCATGGAACAACAAACCCTGCTCGATATTCAAAAAGATTATCTGCGGTCATGGTATGTGAGAAATGTGGCCTTTGCGAGCAATGACCCCTATGGTCTGGATGACTATTTTACAGATAGTATGCGCGTAAAATTAAAGCGGATTCTGGAATTTAACAGGACCAGTGGGACAACGGTAAAGCAAACTACCCTGGCGCATCATCCCAAGCTCGAATTTTACAGCTCGGATGGCAAACTGGTAGTCTTCACAGATCAGGATGTTGAATCGTTTAATGAGGTTTGGCAAGGCGAAGAAAAACTCCATACCGCCCGGCAGATAAATTCCTATCGAGTGCTGATGCTTCTGGAGGACGGCTTCTGGAGGATCAGGCATTTTGAGGAGATCGAAACACCGGAAGAAAATATCTCGAATCAAAGCGTTGTCAGCTCCGGAAATTTAAAGGATCTGAAAGGTGTAAACTATTACCCTGCACAAAACCCCTGGGATACTTTTGGCGTAGATTTTAATGAAGATACGATTGAAGCCGACTTTCAGAAGATCAATCAAATGGGACTGAATACGGTGCGTATTTTTATTCCGTATCAGGATTTTGGAGAAGCTGAAATCAATGAGGAAAAACTTGACAAACTAAAGAAGGTGTTCGATCTGGCGGCAGAAGCAGATCTCTTGATATTGGTGACCTTGTTCGACTTTTACGGAGATTATGATCTTATGGACTGGAACAGGACACACAGGCACGCAGAAACCATCATAAGTTCTTTTAAGGAGCATCCTGCTTTATTGGGTTGGGATATTAAAAATGAACCTGATCTCGATTTTGAGTCCCGAGGAAAAGCTGGGGTATTGGCCTGGCTGGAAGAGATGATCAGGCAAATAAAGAAGATCGATCCGGATCACCCGGTAACCATTGGCTGGTCTTCTGCCAATGCCGCGAATAACCTGGCTGAACAACTCGACATTATCTCCTATCACTTTTATGAATCACCCGAAATGTTTGCGCCGTCCCTTTCTGAATTGCGCAGCCATATTAATAATAAGCCCGTAATGATTAGTGAATTCGGGATTTCATCCTACAGCGGCATCTGGAATGCCTTTACAGGTTCCGAAGAAGATCAGGCTAATTATTATTCCAAAATGGTTTCTCATTTCGAAAAGGATAATATTTCATTTCTTTCCTGGACCCTTTACGATTTTGAAAATATCCCGGTGGAAGTAGTGGGACGATTCCCCTGGAGACGAGCACCTCAAAAGAGTTATGGAATCATCGGCAATGATGGAAGGATTAAACCTGCTTATGAGATTATGGAGATGACACAAAAAAAATAAAATGGGCGCCGTTACATGAACAACACCCATTTCCACTTAACCTAACCAAAAAAGTTTAGTCTGTTTTTACTACCATCTCGTTTTCTCCGATATGCACAGGAGAAAAGGTCGGTAGCTTTTTGTATTTGATCGCCTTAAAGTAATCTGTATACATTTGAGTGATGTCTGACATAGGCAGGGAGCATGCAGCTTTGTAATTGGTTTGTCCCAGGCTTATTCTGTACGAGTCATCCACTAATATCCTTTCTATGGCATTGGCCAATGAAGCGGTATTACCGGGCTCAAAAAATTCACCGGTATAACCTTCTTCTCTTACAAGAATCCCAAGGTCACCAAGATCAGGAAGAGCTACCGCTTTACCATAGCTTCCTGCCTGGTGCAATACACCAGAACTTCCGGTAGTAGACGTGTAAGGAAAAACAGCTACAGCGCTTTCACCAAAAATACGGGGAACATCCTCTTCGGCAACATAGTCAGTGAACTTCAGTTGTGAAACATGGGCGTATTTTTCGGCCATTTCATTTAAATAGCCGGGTGTATTAGGGCTATCCGTACCTGCGATTACGATCTCGATATCTTCTGAACTGCGCTTTCGGATCAATTCCACAGCTTCAATCAGGATCTCCACTCGTTTATAGGTTCCGAATTTTCCAAAAGCCATAACCTGTTTAGGTCCTGCAGGCAAACTGTAATCCGGTTCCGGAGGAGTTTCAAAGGATCCGTGAGGGATCAGGGCAATATTGCGAGCCTTGTACTTTTTCTCGAGAATAGTAACATATTTACTAATCGTTACAGCAACAACATCCGAGGCAAGAACAAATCGCGTTAGCATGCCTCCAATGAAATTGTAGACTTTCTGAAGTATCTTGTTCTGAGTGATCCCGGCATTTTTCAGGTCAACCTGTTCCAGAATGTTATGGATCAGGGAAATGGTTGGTATACCCTGTATCTTACAAAAGAAAGGAGCTAATAAGCCTAAGGCTGCAGGGACTTTCTTATCTCCGAACTTCAGGAACTGGAGATTGAATAGAACAGCGTCTGGCCTGGATTGTCTTACAGCTTTTAAAATTCCGAACAGATTTAAATAATTGTTGAAATCCCAGGCCTCCTTCACGGTGATCTTACAACCTTTGCCTTCAAAAGAGAGATCTTTCTCTTCCGTAGTTCGGTCAGTGATCAAAACGATTTCGGTTACTTCGTCCTGAAGACGAAAGTGTTTTACCAGGTGGTAGCCGTATTCCGTCAGTGTTACTTTACTGGGAGGATAGGCAGTTACAATAGCAAGTTTCATAGGTTAAGATTTATATTGTTATTTACAGGGCAAATATCCTTCAAAACTCCCGTAATTATTGGCCTTAAGGGGTAAGGACACGCTAACTGTAGACGAATGGAAAATCCCTGTCGGTAAAAGGAAAATGGCAATACTAAAGAGTATTAGAGGAGATTTTGCTTTAAACAAAAAAGGACCAGTGGCAATTAGCACAACTGGTCCTCTTCTCTGATAATGGATTTATTACAGGCCTCTTTTCTTCAGAAAAAAGAATAGCAATTGCGAACCCAAAAGCAAGAGCATGATCCCGATCTGAACCTGGACAACTTGTTCCAGGGTGGTGTGAAACACACTAATTGCAGCGATCTGTGAAAGTCCTAGTATTCCTGAAATAACCACTGGGATATATCTATCCAGGGATAAGAAATAGTAGGTAAAGATGTTCCCTATGGCAAAAAGCGATGTTGCCAGGGCATACTGCCACAGGAGCTCAGCCATAGATAAATAAGCATCTCCGAACATAAGTTGAATAATGAGTTCAGGGAACAGATAGCAGGCCGTAATAATCGATAAGGAAAGCAGGATGACATATCCTACATACTTAAACAAGATAGGCGTAGTGGCCTCCCCATTCTTTTCTTTCTGAACCACAACAGGTAACAGTAGCATTACGAACATCCATGCCACAAAATATACCACTCTCCCGATAAGGGCCAGCGAAGCGTATAATCCGGCTTCATTAGCTTCAAAATAATGCTTCACCATCAACACATCGCTATTGTTGATAATGATCTGAGTAATTTCATAGCCCAGGGTTAGGATCACAAATCGGTTGACACGCCTGGTGTATTTCTTGTCGAGTAGGGACGGTCTGGCAATAGAAATCCCCTTAAAATTTGAAGGGATCAATCCAAAGAGGAAGGAAAATGCGATCCCCATAGCCACGGAGATAGCCGGATCCCAGGGGCAAAACAATACAAATGCCAGGGTAATGAGCAAACGGCTCCACATCTCTGTCTGGTAGGTGATGGATAGCAGATTGAAGTTCTGATGACCCTGGTAGGTTCCGCGATTAACACTCATCACAAAATACAGGGGAATACCAAATCCAAGGGCAACAAACATATAAGGGGATTCTGTGCGAAACAACAACTGCAGGTCTTTTGCAAAATAAATAAAAACGCCGGCCACAACTATCCCTACGGTGATGGCCTGTTTATAGGTTCTAATTCGGAAACTCTCCCAGTCACTACCTGAAAAAATGACTGCAAATTTGGTTGTGGCCAGCTGGAATGTCATTCCAAGAAATGACAAAACAAGTAGCAGTGTTACCAGTAGAGCAGCATCTGCGTAAGCCTCAGGTCCCAACAGTCGTCCCAATAAAAGATTGTAGAGGTAGTTGCCCCCATTTACAAGGAGAACACTACCCATAAAGAGTTGTTCGGGACTGACTTTCTTTAGTAAAAGTTTAAATGCGGTCATTGCTGAGGATATAAGTTGTTTTGGTTTGTTGCATTACCTGCTTCACAGAAACATTCTCTTGTCCGATGATGGTGAGTACTTTATTTAATGCCGCTGTGGTACAGTATTCCTGTTCAAGGATTTTAGTACAAGTAGGTTCAATACTCTTGATATTATCCAACGAGAGAAGCAGAAAATCCTTTCTTCTTCTGGAGAGATCCAGATGGCTGCTGAGGCTGTTCATGTTCTGGGCATTTAAATGTCCCCAGACCTCAATCATCTCATTATTCTCTTTGATCAATAAAGCCATAACTAAATATTTTACTTAATAAATTTTTGAACTTCTGAGGTCAAAGATCCATCGAACTGACGTTTTATTTCGGGCGGTTTAGATGGATGGCAGTTTGCTGTAGACGAATGGACAAAGTAGCCCTTCCGGTGCGGCAGCTACCGCCGTACCTTTACATCACCAAAGAATACGATAGAAAAGGGTATTCCTTTTATATCAAAATACTTAACCTATGAATGCTAAAAGATTAATGTTTGTTGCCCTGTTTATTTTCCAGTCTGCTTTGGGACAGCAGTTGATGGATGAAGGCTTCAAACTCCTGGAAAACGGAGATTTTGAAAAAGCCGAAACCTTTTTCGACGCCTATCTGCAAAAAGAACCCTCAAACAAAACAGCCCTGATCTGCTATGGAAGGGCGGTAGGGCTCAGCGGAGAACCTAAAAAGGCGATCGAACACTTCGAAGGTCTGAAGGGGCAATACCCCCAGGATTTTGAGATCGCTGTCAATTATAATGAGGCTTTTTTGTGGGATGGACAGTATGAAAAGGCAAGACCCCTTTACGAATCCCTTTTGGATTTGTATCCAGACTCATTTGCAGTACACTTGGGTTATGCGAATACCCTTGGCAATCTTAAGGAGTATCCCGAAGCCCTTGAATGGATCAACAAAACTATCAGCCTCGATTCAACGAACAGCAGTGCAATGGTTTCCAGGAAGTATATCAGGCTGGGATATGCCGATGGGTTGATAAAAAAGAAAAACTATTCCAAAGCTGAGGAACTGTTGAAAGAAAACTTTTCAGACTTTCCAAAAGACAAGGAGACCCTTATCAGCCTTGCCAATCTCTATCTGATACTGAAAGAAGTAAATAAGGCTAAGGATACATATATTGTAATGGCGACCACCAAATCAGATTCGGTACGGGCACTTAACGGAATGTCCCTGGCAGAACATATTGGAAAGAATGACCGAAGAGCCTTGTCGCTGGCTGCCCAGGCTTTGGAAAAGGCACAACTGATCCATGATGATATGCTGAAGAACCAGACCCGGGAGAGATATGTTCAGTCCCTGATCTGGAATTCGAGCTATGGGAAGGCAAAAACACAGATTGACAGCCTTGAGCAAGTCCATTCCAAAGAGCCGTGGGTGAAAGCTCTAAGGGCCACCCTCGGGATGTACACTGCAGATTTTGGGGTAAGTATTGAAGAGTACGACGATATTCTGGCAATAGACAGCACTTCATTTGACGGAAATCTGGGTAAAGCTAATGCCCTGTTTGCCTCAGACGAGATCATCCCGGCATACAGAGCTGCTTTTAAGACATTGTCTGTCTTCCCGGGCCAATCCGATGCACAAGGGTTGGTGGAAAAGATCAATGGATTGCATATTCCTACAACAGAGGCAAGGGCCTTTTACACGTTCGACAATGGGAACAATATTGCCTACGGGAATCAGGTTAGTGCTAAGATCCCGTTCTCGACCAAATTCAGGTCCACACTATCTTATACGTACAGAAATACAGAGAACACCCTGACCTCAAACCAGGCCCTTTCTCATATTCTGCTTGGGGGGATATCGTATAAAATTATGCCTAATACTAAACTCAAAGCTGTGGCAGGATTCAACTTTGCCGGTTTTGACGACCGTAATTATGCACAACCCATTTTAGACCTGCGCCTGCAAATGAAACCGCTTAAGCTTCAGAATCTGGAGTTGGGCTATCAGCGGGAAGTGCAGAATTTTAATGCCGACCTTATTGAACGGGAGATCGTGATGAATCATTTTGGCTTGAATTACAATCTCGGGACTACCTTCGACCTCGGATGGTATACCCAGGCCATGCACACCATTCAAACCGACGGGAATACGCGCAATCTTATTTTCAGCTCCCTCTACTACAACCTTTTTAAGATACCAGCGGTAAAAGTCGGTATTAACTATCAGTACATTTCCTTTTCAGAACAACTTCCAACCATCTATTTCAGTCCGGAAAAATATCAGGCCGTTGAAATATTCGGGGATGTGCGAGGTTCTTTCTCGGAAAAGACCTCATATTATTTTAACGGGGCAGCAGGATCTCAGAAGGTGGAGGATGATCATTCATCGGCTGTATTCCGACTGGAAGGTGGTTTCAAACATCAGTTTGCCAAGAGGCTGGATATAGAGCTTTATGGAAAGTACAGCAACATCGCTTCAGCCACGGCCACTGGCTTCGAATTCACAGAAATTGGATTCAAGGTGCAATGGAAACTCACTGAGGCGCCACTGTTCTACAAAAAGCTATTGGCCAGGCTGTAGGTGCTTAAAGCAGGTTTAACCTGCGCATTAATTCTGGACGGTTCGATCTGCTGATGGGGATCACATTCTTTTCGATTAGGACACTATTGTCCTCTATATCAATAATCTTTGTAAAATTGATGATATAAGACCTGTGGATCTGCAAGAAGAGCTCAGCGGGTAGTTTCTCCCTTATCTTCTTCAACGTATTGTGTACCCTATAGTCTTCTTTTGTGGTCTTTACCTCAATATAATCTCCTTTTGCCTCGATGAACAAAATATCATCAAATTTGAGTTTGATAAGGCGCCTGTCTATATTGATATAGAGTTCTTCCCCCGTACCTGCAGATCCGAAATCAGCCTGAGTCGCAGGTTGTGATGCCATAGAATTTTTCACTTTCTGAATCGATTTGGCAAAGCGTTCCTTACTGATAGGTTTCACCAGATAGTCTACAATAGCTTCGTATTCGTAGGCTTCAATAGCAAAATTAGTATCGGAAGTAGTAAGAACCACCATAGGGGGATTCTTGAGTGTTTGTACAAAGTCGATACCCGTAAATCCCGGCATATGGATGTCTAGAAATACGAGGTCTATATTTTGCTGATTGAGGAATTTAATAGCTTCTATGGCATTGGAAAACTCCTCGATGACATCCAATTCAGGTGTCTTTGCACATAATTGGGAAACAATGGCCCTGGCGGTTGCCTCATCGTCTATGATTATACAAGTCATGGTCAAATGATCTTTAGGTAGGTTTCAATGGTTTTTAAAATCGATTCGAATGATGCAGAATTGTGGGTATTACCTATTTTTAATTCTTCTTCGTATTCTACGGCAATCCCGTAGCCCTGCTCAAGGCCCAGAATATTGAGTTTGTGTTTCAGTTTGTGAACGATAAGCGCTGTATCCTGTAATCGTTCTTCCTTCAAAGTCATGTAATACTCTTCCTTTTCGGCCGGAAATTCTTCCTTTAAGATAGTGATAAATTTATCTTCGAAAGCTTTGTCATCTCCGGCTAGTTGTTTGATATATTTAAGATTAGGTTGTTCCAAGATCATTTTTTTAAGGTGAAATAAAAGGTTGTTCCTTCTCCTACTTTACTCTCCAGCCAAATCTCTCCCTGGTATAGGTCTACAATCTTCTTTACGATTGAAAGACCAATTCCTGTTGACCGCTCTTCTGAACCGATAGACTGAAAAATCTTAAAGATCTTCTCGTGGTATTCTTTGGGGATCCCAATTCCATTGTCGCGAACGTAAAATTCCCAATTATCTTTCTTTTCCGCAACGCCAATAGAAACAATACCTTCCGATTTATCGATGTTGATCACGGCATTGCTGATCAGGTTCTGGAACAGCTGGTGCATTTTGGTGGCGTCGGCCTGAAGGGTAGGGAGGGGGTCCATGATGATTACACTGACGTGTTCAGGAATGAAGATGATCTCCCTGATGTCGTGGACCACTTGGTTAAGGTCTACAGGTTTTTTTTCCAGGGTCTCACTTTTGATACTCGAATATTTTAAAATCCCGTCTATGAGTTTGTCCATTCCCTCTACTTTTTCCTGCATCATCTGCAGGTTATAGACCCCCGTCTCATCAAGCTGTTCTATGTAATCGTCATGAAGCCAGGTAGCCAGGGTACTTATGCTCCTCAGCGGGGATTTTAAATCGTGTGATACGATGTGGGCGTATTCCTGCAGGCCGCGGTTGCTGGCCTCCAATTCTGTGAGCAGTACTTCTTTTTGGAGTTCCAGGTTTTTCTGAGCGGTAATGTCGAGATGGATCCCTATAGATCCAACAACTTTACCGGTTTCATCATACCTGGGCGCACCACTTAGGAGCCAGTGATTGGTTTGTCCTGATTTGGTCACTACTTTTACCTCGTAGGAATCAGATTTGCCCTTTAGGCGTTCCTTCCCCTTTTGTTCAATAAGGTTTTTCTCATGTACTTTAAGGATTTCACTGGCTTTCTGCCCCAATAATTCTTTTTCTGAAAACCCGCTCATTTTACAAAAACTCTGATTGACCAACTGTATAACGTCGTCGTTGTCCACTTCGATCAGTCCGAGGTTCATATTAGCGATAATACTCCAGTACTTCTCTTTCTGAGCTTCGATGTTCTTCTTGTAGTTCTTCCTTAGTGTCACGTCCTGGTAGGTCCAAAGGTGGCCTTTGTATTTTCCGTCGCTGAAAATGGGTATGTAATCCCTTTCCAGGATCCTACCATCCTTCATTTCCAATTCATCTGAGAGTACCAGTTTTTTAGACTTTAGGATCTTTTCGATCCTTTTAACAAATCCTTCAGGATCCGTAAAATGGTGTTTGCTATCTTCTGCTGCGTTTGAGCAGTCGGCTCCTTTCAACTGATCAGGTGAGACAGGTATCTGGAAGAGGTCACAGAAAATCTGATTTGTCAGGGAGATTTTCCTATCCTCGTTCTCGAGCAACACGCCCGTTTGCAGGTTGGAGATCAGGGTGGACAATCGGTTCTGAGAGGCCCTGATCTGCTCTTCGGCCTCCATTTCTCCGGTAATGTCCCGAATGATCCCCTGGGCTGCAATAGGGTTCCTGTCCTTGTCGTAGATAAGACTGCTGTTTACCTGAACAAACCGTTCTGTTTTGTCCTTTACATAGATCTTTGCCCTGTAATTCTTCAGAGTACCTACCTCGTAGAGCTGTTTGAAGGATTTTTGAGTGTATTCAAGATAGTCGGGGTGTACCAATTGCGTCAGGTTGAAAACCTCCTCATTGTGGTCATATCCCAGAAGTTCTTTGGCGGCAGCGTTCATCCGGATAACATTCCCGTTTATGTCCATTACAACATAGGGGTCCACTATATTGATGAACACCCCTTCCAGTTCAGAGGTCTTCTCACTGAGCAGATTTTCAAGTCGGGCATTGGTCTCCTTGAGCTGACTGGCGGTCTCATAGAGTTTCCGGGATTTCTCCTCGAGGATCATCTCGGCCTGCCGCCTTGCCTTTTTCTGGCGTTCAAGCGCCTTTTTCAGCAAAGAGACCTCTTTACTATCCATTTTGGACAATGTCAAATTTTACCTGGGTCCCGTCTTCTTTCAGCAGTTCATAGGAGATTTGGGCCGTGGAATTAAAGTGGGTGAATGTTTTTTCCATAAGGCCGTGAGCCAGGCTGTAGAGTCCCCGCGAGGACTTGTAGATCATGGAAAGGCTGTTTTCCGATTGTTCAACCACGTTAAACGTTGGAAGTTCCGCATCGGGATATAGTTTTTTTACATGAACGTGGATATGGTCTTCAATTGAGATGAGGAGGGCCAGGGGCGTTTTGTAATTCTTAATAACCTCGGGATGAGCTTTCCCCAAACTATCGAAAAGATACAAGCCAAAGGTATGTAGCAGTTCGTTTGCAGGTATTTCCACCGTCTTACTCAGATTGGTAAGTAAGGAGACCATTTCATTGAATTCATAGGTGCCTACAGAGGTATAAATTCCCTCCGACTGGAGGTTGGATTCTTCTATGATTTGGTCCGCTACTTCAAGACCAAAGGTTTCTTCCACCATTTCAAGAAACTCCGTAAAAACAATTCCTTTCATATATTTTTAATTGCTTACAATGTAAGAAAATTAGCACATGAGGTAAAAATTTTGTTGTCAAAGCCCCATTTCCATTAGGCTTTGACAAGTTCATTGATCTCCCAATAGGCAATCACTTTTTGTATCTTATCTTCGTAATCCTCGTATTTAAGGGGCTTTATAATGTAACCGGCAATTCCGTTGCGGTAGCACTCAAGCAGGTCGGCCCTATTCTGTGATGTTGTCAAAATGATAGTAGGCAAATATTTTAGTTCGGGATCTTTTTTCAGGATTTGGAGAAATTCTATCCCATTCATCCTGGGCATATTGAGGTCGAGAAAAATAATATCCGGGAGTTGAGTAGGCCCGTTTAGGATTTCCAGTGCCTCTTCTCCGTTTTTAGCTTGAATGATATTGTGTTTCTCAGGTAATTTAGCAGCGGTCCTGTTGAGTTTCATCGATTCAATGGTGTCGTCTTCTATAAAGAGTATTGTCATCACTTTAGAGTTTTAGTAATCTATAAAGATCTGGGATTAACCATATATTAAAAGACAACTGTAGATGAATGTGAAATAAGTGTAGACGAATGGTCGATCGCTGTAGATAAATTATTTTCACTCATAATTGTAACTGACTTGTATTTAAGTCTATTGATTTCAAAACAATTTAATGACTTTTTTTGATAGTAAGACCTTAAACAGTTCTATGTTTTATGCATTCCCATTGTAATCTTAGTTAAGGGTTGGGTTCCATTTTTTTGTATAAGATCATTTTGATCTAATTGTAATGTTCAGCAAAGTTTAAGGTCAGACTTCCATCAATTGTACAGTGGTAGAAGTTTAAAGAGACCAAATAATGAGATTATTATCTTTTATACTATACAATACATTAGTATATTTGCCCCGCAAAAAGAGAGGGTCGCGTAGCTCAGCTGGATAGAGCATCTGCCTTCTAAGCAGACGGTCACAGGTTCGAATCCTGTCGCGATCACGAATAAATCAAAAAAGCAAGCGAAATATAAAGCTTGCTTTTTTATTTTGCGTCTTTTTTGATTTTCAAAGCGGAGCTTTGTCAGGATCACGAGCGAAGTGAGTAATCCAAAAGTTTCAAGCGCAGCTTTGAGGTTTTTTAATTGCGACTTTGAGTGCTGTCAGGAACAAGTGCGTAGCGCGTCATCCTTTTAATTAAAGCGGGGCAAGTCAGAATTTTTCATAACAACATCCCTGTTGTATAATTCCAGTGAACTATCCCAAACGGGATCCCAATTGCCTTCTGCTTTGAGGTATTCAATCACCTGCGCCCTCATACGATGGGTCTCCTGCTCAATTTCCCGAAACAGCTCCTGGTATGCCGGTTCGTTCTCAAAGGCCGGATAATTTGAAAGTTTCAGTACCATATAAACTCCTAACCTGTTGCCTTCCCGGAAGAAACCATTTCTTAAGGCTAGCAGGAAACCTTCGAGATCGTTCTGTAAATAAGCACAATCCAAATGATCCAATTTTGTGGCAAAAAATCCTCTCAGATTAAAATCTGAGTAATAGGAGCAAATAAAATCTACTAAGGGTTGGGCCATGTCGTTTTCGCCCAATTCTCTTAAAATATCGATATAGGTTTTGGCAGCCCTAATCTTTGAAGATGTTATCGAAACTTTGGGGTGAGTTCCATCGGCCATGCTTTCGAAAACCTGACCAAAATGCTTCAGCAGGATCTCTTTTGTAATTTCCAGGTTCCCTTTGAGATAATGTGCCTTTGCGATGTTAGCAACGGCTGTATCGTCATCGAGGCCTTTGTTTGAATTCCAGATGATGGTGAAGTCCATGGCCTCATCGTAGCGCTGCTCAGCTATTAAGATATTATAAGCATTACCGTACGTGTAAAAGGTGTTTTCGGGATATTTAATCTGGATCAAACGGCTGTATCGCTCTGCGAGGGGCAGGAGGTCCAGATCCAGGGTGATATAGGTATTCCAGTACATATAGCCATACAGGAAGGGAAAATCCTTTAGCGCCTTATGAAAATTCTTAAAGGCCTGTACATGGCCGTCTTTGGAACTTTCCGTCAGAAACATTGACTTGAAATACACGCCTCCCGGACGATCGCTCTTTTTGATTACCTCTTCGATCACGTTCATGGCCCTATCCCTTTCGTTCTTTTTCCAGAACAGGTCCCGGGCAAGGATGGTTTTATAGAAGTAATTCTTTGGCTCAAGCTCTGAAGCCTTTTCTAAATGGGAATGTGAGATCTTATACTGACCCATGGCGCGCCTCGCCTGGTACAGACGATAGTGTGCCCTGTCATGTTCGGGATCCATTTCCAGAACGCTTTGAAAGCCGTAAAGGATCTCGGTAGAATCCTCAGGAAAATTGCGATGCTTCCATTGATAATCGGCCCTGGCCAGCAGTACCTCCGGACTTGCCGAGTCGAGGCTAATGGCCAGATCCAGGTACTTTCTCATCATTTTGTCCCTCTCCGCTTTCTTCAGGCTGCCGTAATAATGCCATTGCCCGTACAGAAAAGACATTTCTGCATAGGCCTCTGCGAAGGAAGGGTCGAGCTCAATGGCCTTTTCCAAAAGTTCCACGGCGATGGGAAAGGCGCTGTCTTTTCGTTGTTCGACGAGTTCTCTGGCTTCAGTGTAAAGGCCGTAAGCTTTGAGGGTTGTGCTCCTGTCTACGGAGAGCGAAACGGATTTTGACATGGTACCACCCAGGGCGGCAAAGGCGGAGATGGCCAGGACCAGGATGGCCACACTCCCAACTACAAACGGGACGAGCTTTCTTTTTGATCCAAGAGCTTTCGGACGATGCAGAATACGGCTGTTCTGTTTGGAAATACTGGGGGGATAACCGTACTTTTCTTTAAAAGCGGTGGAGAAGTAGGTGGGGCTGTGAAAGCCTACCATATAGGCGATTTCCCCGATGGAATAGGAGTCTGTCCTGAGAAGTTCCAGTGCTTTTTCGAGCCGGATCTCCCGGATGAACTGGCTGGCCGATTTGTTCTCGAACTTTTTGATCCGCTTGTAGAGCTCAGACCGGCTGATCCCCAGTTCTGCAGCGAGCATTTCCACTCCGAATTGAGGGTTTAGCAGGTTGTCAAAAACGAGGTTCCTGGCCCGGGAAATAAAATCCGCGGCATTCATTAGGTATGGATATCGGCTGGTTTACTCTTCAAGTTAGCTTTTTTTCTCAAAAAATAAAAATGTAAGTCGCTGATCTACAGGATTTGTCATCAACTCTGGATGTGATTTACTGCTAAAATGTAACTAAGGGGAAGCGTCAATATGGAAACATAGTTTAAAACCTTCAATATTTTTTTAAGGTTCAGTAAACATAATTGCATAGGGTGTCACCAAGGATTGAAGAACTTTAGATAGCAACAAAGATCAAGACAGTCTCAGAGAATTAGCGGTTCTGTCCTCATGGTTAATGATGCGATTTGTTCAACCAACTCGATACGACCTGTTCTCCGGTGGGCAGGTCGGATCGATAAAACCTGACCAATATGAATAACACAGCCAGGACTTTCTTATTGTGGGTACTGATGTGCTCAACATGTTCCCTGTTTGCCCAACGACAAACAATATCGGGAACTGTCACGGATAATTTCAACCAGCCCCTGCTCGGGGCAAACATTGCCATTGAAGGAACCACGCGGGGCGCGGTAACTGACCTCAATGGGTATTACCAGATCGAGGCAGGCCCGGAAGAGGTGCTCGTATTTTCCTATGTGGGCTTCAACGCTGCCAAGATCCTGGTAGGTACAAATACAGTCATCGATGTAAGCCTTCAACCCGGTAATAACCTGGATGCGGTGATTGTGGTGGGATACGGTACAACTACCCGGGAAACGCTGACCGATAATATCACTTCCGTTTCCTCCGAACAGATCAAAGAAATTCCAGTGCCCTCCATTCAGGGTGCACTGGTGGGTAAGACGGCCGGAGTACAGATCACTCAGACCAGCGGACGGGCAGAATCCGGATTTAAGATCAGGGTCAGGGGGTGGCCACCATCAGCGGTAACCAGGAACCCCTGTACGTGATCGACGGTATCCCAATTGACAAGGTAGATAGGAGCATTAATGGGTCTCCCATCAACTCCTTGATCGGACTTAACCCTGAAGACATTGAATCCATAGAGATCTTAAAGGATGCCTCGGCCGCAGCCATCTATGGTTCACGTGGTTCCAATGGGGTTGTACTGATCACCACCAAAAGCGGTCGGAAAGGAGATACCCGTTTCTCTTTCCGTTCTTCCTATGGCTGGAGTGAAGCTTCCAATACCCTGGAATGGCTCAATACAGAGGAATATGTGGAACTCTTTACAGAGGCAGCCCTCAACTCAGGTTTTACGGAAGATGATGCGGCTTTTTTCTTTAACCTCTTTGCCCAGGAAGAGGGCGACTGGCGGGATGGAGCTGTGGATACTGACTGGCAGGACCTGGCCCTGATCTCCGGTAGCATACAGGATGTGAATTTCAGCGCCAGCGGGGGAGGGGGTAATACCACCTTTTTCCTGTCTACCGGATATAATAAGACCAACAGCATCATAAGAGGGAATACGCTGGAACGTTACAGCTTGAGAGCCAATGTGGAGAACAGCGGCAACGAATGGCTCACCCTGGGCATCAATGCCAATGTGAGCAAGTCCCAGCTGTCACGGATCGCAAACGACAATGCATTTGCCAATCCATTGCAGGCAATTGCCCAAATTCCTTTCTCTCGCCCTTATCTCGATGACGGGATCACCCCAAATACAGAAACCACCCTCTACTACAATTTCCTCATGGATCAGTTCAACGGGGATTTTGAATCTAACGTCTGGCGTGCCTTTGCAAAGGTTTACGGACAGGTGGATTTCTCAGAAAATCTGAGCTTCCGGTCGGAATTCGGATATGACTACAACCAGCAGTTGGAAGAACGATTTTTTGGGAGCCTGACAGAGTCGGCTTCCACCAATGGGTTTGCCGATGCCTTTAACCTGGTGAATGAGAAATACGTGATCAACAATTATTTCTCACATCAGCTCAACAAGGCCAGCTGGCAACTCGAAACCGTATTGGGAATGTCCTTTGAAGAGAACACACTGAAAAGCCTCTTTGTGGAAGGGCAGGATTTTCCCTCAGACTTACTGCAAAAACTGGATAGTGCCGGGGAGATCACCGATGGATCCACCACCGAGACCGCTTACAGCTTTGCCTCTTACTTTTTACGGGCGAATGCTACTTTGTGGAACCGATACCTGCTTAAAGCGAGTGTCAGAGTAGATGGCTCTTCACGATTCGGTGCAGATACCCAATACGGGGTCTTTCCAGCGGCCAGTGTGGGCTGGTTGCTCTCAGAAGAGGCCTTCCTGCAGGACCATCCGACCATCTCCAACCTCAAGGCACGCATCAGCTGGGGGCTCACAGGTAATGCCAACATAGGTAATTTCGCGAGCCGCACCCAGTTCAATACCATCACCTATAACCAGAACCCGGGTTTCTGGCTGGGAACCCTGGGCGATCAGGAACTGAGCTGGGAAGATACGACCCAGTACAATTTTGGGCTGGATCTGGGGATGTTCAATAATCGTATCAATAGCAGTTTTGATTACTACGTCAAGGATACAGAAGGGGTACTCTTCCTGGTCCCTATCCCTTACAACAACGGCATAAGATTCATCAATCAGAATTCGGGGGATATACAGAACACCGGTTTTGAATTTACCCTGGATTCCAAGAACCTCATCCTCGAAGACTTTGGCTGGTCTACTTCTTTGAATATTGCCATCAATAAGAATGAGGTAAAAAAACTACCGGATGGGGCAGATATCATCAGGGAAGAAAAGATCGTCAGGGAGGGTGAGCCTGTGGCGTCCTTCTATATGCCCGAATATGCGGGAGTTGACCCTGACAATGGTGATGCTCTTTATTACCTCAATACGGAACTGCCGGACGGTAGCTTTGACCGTACAACGACCAGCGACTACGGAGAGGCTAGCCGTCGTATTCTTGGAAATCCCTTTCCGGATGTGATCGCCGGGATGACCAATACGCTGCGATACAAGAATTTCGACTTCTCCTTTACCATCCAGGGGCAGTGGGGAGCTCAGGTTTACAATGCAGGTGGAATCTACCAATCGGCCAACGGGGATTTCTTTGATAACCAGACCCGCGACCAGCTAAACCGCTGGCAACAACCCGGGGATGTGACAGACATTCCCCAGGCCAGGCTTTTTGGAGGGAACGGAACACAACTTTCTTCCCGTTACCTTGAGGACTCGGACTTTGTCCGTTTGAGGAATCTGACCCTGGGATATACTTTATCTCAAGACGTATCCGAAAAACTGGGCCTGGATAGGGTGAGGATCTACTTTACCGGGGTCAACCTGTTTACCATCACCGATTTCAAGGGCTGGGATCCGGAATCGTCCTGGGATCAATTACAGGGAAATTCCCTCGCCTCCGGATTGGGGTTTTATTCCCCTCCCCAACCCCGGACACTCACCTTAGGCTTTAATGTTGACTTTTAAATATCCTGACCATGAAAAAGCACCATATATTTCTTCTTGTTTGTATCCTTTTCTTCGGTTGCGATAACAACCTGGATATTGAACCCACTAATACGCTCACCCCGGAAACCTTGCTGGATGATCCGGACAATCTGGACCGCTTGCTACTGGGGGCCTATGCCTTTGCCGATAACCACCTGGCCGGAGAATTCCAGACGGTATCTGAATTGCTCGCCAATGAAGGCAACCTGGCCTACCGTGGAACCTTTGCGCAGTTCTTCCAGTTCGACCGCAAAGAAGTGATCGCCACCAATGGCTTTATCCGGTTCCTCTGGGCTAACGCCTACCGCTCCATCAATTTATGCAACATCGTCCTTAATAATTTGGATCTCGCAGAGGACCCTGCCCTAAGGGACCGGCTGGAAGGGGAGGCGAAATTCATGAGAGGACTGCTCTATTTCGAGATGGTACGCTATTTTGCCCTTCCCTACGAGGCTGCAGGGGGTAACACACAATTGGGGTTACCCATAGTGTTTGACGGGGTGACCGATGTGAGTCAGCTCTCCTATCCAAGCCGTAAATCAGTAGAGGAAGTATATACCCAGATCCTCTCAGATTTGCAGGATGCATACGATCTCCTGCCCCCGGAAAATGGTTTCCGGGCAGATGCCTTTGCTGCTCAGGCCTTGCTGGCCAGGGTTTATCTGCAACAGGGCAATTACGCAGCCGCCAGGGACGCAGCAGATGATGTTCTCCAAAACAGCGGGCATTCCCTGGCACCGGATCTGCCCTCGGCCTTCAACAATGAGGTGGATGGGATCGAGGACATCCTTGCCTGGCAGATCACAACCCAGGACGGGACCAATAATTTCAATACGTATTGGGCCACCATTCAGTTCGGGGGTCGGTCCCAGACTGCAGACATAACGATAGAGCCGCCCTTTTTCGATCTCTTTACGGGTCTGGATGACCGGGCCAGTTTTTTCTATTCGGGGAATGGTACTACAGTAAGCTCCAAATGGCAAGGGCAGTTTGCCAATGCACCTTTCCTTCGCATCGCAGAGATGCATCTGATCCGGGCCGAAAGCAATTTTAGGGAAGGGACATCTGTGGGCCTGAGTCCGGAAGTGGAGATCAATGCCCTTAGGGCCCGATCCAATGCGGCACCTATCATTGGCGCAACCCTGCAGGACATCCTGGAGGAACGACAGCGGGAGTTGGCCTTTGAAGGTCATCGATTTCACGATGCCAAGCGACTTCAGGAAGTTATTGACGGTATTCCTTATGATGCAGACCAGCTGGTCATGCCCATCCCTCAGGACGATATAGATACCAACCCTAACCTGGAACAGAACCCGGGGTATAATAATTAGGATTAAAGAGTAATCATCGAGAATTATGAGCAGTTTCTTAGCAGAACTTAAAAATCGTAACGTCTACAAGGTAGCCACAGCCTACGCCATCACGGCCTGGCTGTTGATACAGGTTGTAGATACCGTGGGCCCTAACCTGGGCTGGCCTGATAACGTGGCGAGTAATTTGATCAAGTTCCTGATCGTGGGCTTCCCCATTGCCCTGGTGTTGACATGGCTCTACGAGTTCACCCCACAGGGCCTTAAGCGCACCGGGAAGGTGCAGCAAGAGACGGCAGATAACAGGAGGGCCGGGCGGAGGCTTAACCATATCATTATAGGTGTATTGGGTATTTTGATCTGTTTTTTGCTGGTAGAGCGTGTGTTTTTCGCAGACCGTGTCACGATCAATAAAACCCAGAAGGCCAGTATAGCCGTGTTGCCTTTCGAGAATCTTAGCGCGGATTCAACCTATGCCTTTTTAGCCAATGCATTACCAGCACGGATCATTGATGAATTGGCCATTATCAGTGGTTTGAGTGTGACCAACAGGACGTCCTCCTTCGAAGCCAAAAAAACTAATCAGGATATAAAAAAGATTGCCAAATTGCTCGATGTCAATTATCTGCTCGATGGGGAGTTGCATTACAATCCTTTAACGAACCGTATGAGGATCTCCACCCATCTGATCAACGCTTCTAACGGTTATATCATGTCCTCCAGGACATTTGAAGAGGACTTCGACAAAGCTCAGGATATTCAGGAAACGGTTACCAGAGAGGTAGCTTCTAACCTGAGGGTACAGTTGATACCCAGAGAGGATGAGGCATTGTCTGACAGGATTACTGAGAATCAGGAGGTGTATAAGCTTTTTTTGAAAGCCAAAGAGCTCACCATGAACCGGACTGAAAAAGATCTCCTGAAGGCCATCGAGCTGCTGGAACAGGCCATCGCTATGGAACCTGATTTTGCCGAAGGGCATGCCCAGCTGGTACACGCCCACGGTATGAGAAGGGCCTACGGGAATGCGAGTGGGGAAGAGGTTCGTCCGAAGATGAAGGAACATCTGGACAGGGCTCTTGAGATCGCTCCTGAAAAGCCGGAGGTTTTATTTGCCAAGGCAAGTTATGAGTTCAGGACACTCAATGATAAGACGAATGTGGTGGAAGACCTGAGGAAAGTTATCGAAAAGAAACCGGGATACGTAGAAGCCCACTACGAGTTGTATAATGCTTTATCAGCAACGGGTCAACCCGAGCTGGGATTTAAAGCCCTGCAAAAAGTCTTGCAACTTGACCCCGGGAACAGCTTTTACAACGCCATGCTGGCCAGGCATCTGTTTTTCAGATTTAACGAGTATGAGAAAGCCATTGCGGTCATTGACCGCCAGTTGATGATCGCTCCGGATGCGCCCAATTCTAATCGGCTGGCCTTGTTTAAATCCCTTATACTGGCTCAAGTCTATGGGGATCTGGTGGAATCCTTTAAACTGAAATATTGGGAATACAAAAAAGACCCTGCAGAACGTTGGAATTTAAATTGGGGACTTTTAGGAGCATTAGATCTGGACCTCTGGCCCTGGTCTGAAAAACTGGCCCGCACCATTCAATTACGGTATTCAGGTTCTGACGCAGTTTGGCGCAACGTAGGTGCAATTTACCTCTTCAAACGTGATTGGGAGGCTCTAGAGGACCTTACTAATTATGCTTTCGAAAAACAATTGATCACAGAGCAGGAAATGCTTCTGGATAAAGTCTATTTAGGCGTCTTGAAAGGTAATTTTAAGGTAGCATTGGACGTTTTTGAGAAAGGTTTCCCAATTTATCACAGTGAGCAAATCCTTGATGAAGAACTTGCAGGTGAAGATGAAATCAATATGGCCACCTATACCGATCTTCTCAGAATGAATGGGCAAAATGAAAAGGCAGATCGATTTTCTCAAAAATTCTGTGACTATACGCAAAATAGAATAGCATCCGATCCTGATCTTCACCCTCATAGGAAGAATGACTTGACATTAGATTGTATGTACCTTGCTGATCAAAAAGAGGACTTTTTAAAGGAACTAGATGACATCTACTTTGCTAAAAATGATAAAATGGACTGGTTTGTCAACATGAAAACTGGATTCTATTTGCGCTATGAGAACGACCCGGGATATCAAAAACTCTTTAAAAAAATAGAGGCTGAGGTGCACCGCCAGCGGGCTGAGGTGATCGCTTTCTTAAAAGAACAGGGCGCCTGGAATCCGGAGTGGAACAAGGAATTGGGGTTGGAATAATCATATAAAAATCAAAGTGCCATGAGCAACTTCTTCGAAGAACTCAAAAACCGCAATGTCTACAAGGTGGCCACGGCATATGCCATCACGGCCTGGCTTCTCATCCAGGTGGTCGATACCATAGGTCCTAACCTGGGCTGGCCGGAAAACGTGGCGAGCAATTTGATCAAGATCCTGATCGTGGGCTTCCCCATCGCCCTGGTGCTGACCTGGCTCTACGAGTTCACCCCTCAGGGACTCAAACGCACTGGGAAGGTACAGGAAGAAACTTCAGATAACAGGAGGGCAGGGAGAAGGCTCAATCGGATCATCATAGGTACCCTGGCGGTTCTTATCTGCTTTTTGCTTGTAGAACGATTTTTTATGGCCGGGTACACCACCATCAATGAAAGACAAAAGGCCAGTATAGCCGTACTGCCCTTTGATTACTTAAATAGTTTGAAAGATGAAGAATCACTAGAGGATCAAAAACTCCTGGCCAGTGCCATTCCCGCTCAGATCCTTAATGAACTGGGACAAATAAGCGGAATGTTTGTTCCGGCCAAGACATCCTGTTGGATGTATAAAGATAAAAAGGACAATGTAAAGACCATTGCTAAGGAGCTCGAGGTCAATTACGTATTGGAAGGAAGCATTCAATATATCGGAAGGGGCAGGCGGATAAAGATTAGTACCCGATTGATCAACGGCAATAACGGGTACACACTTTGGTCTGAAAATTATGAAGATGATCTGGATGAAATAGAGAATATTCAGGAAAAGATAGGCCGGAAGGTAGTCTCACAATTAAGGGTGCAACTGTTGCCAGCTGAAGAAAAAGCGCTGGCTTCAAAACTCAGTAAGGACCCGGAAGCGTACAGATTATACTTAAAAGGCAAAGAATATGCAACCCGGGGTACCACCGAAGATCTGGATAAGGCTGTGGATCTGTTAAACCGTGCCCTGGACCTGGACCCTGAATTTGCCGAGGCCCATGCAGAACTCAGCCTGGTATATCCTGCTCAGTTTTTCCGGTCTAATCTTGCTAAAGACGAACGTGATGAGAAATTGAAATATCACCTGGCAAAAGCATTGGAGTATGGGCCGGAGAAACCGGAAGTCCTGGTGGCCAGTGCCAGACATAAGTTATTTGGAGAATCAAAAGACTCCAGTCTGGTTATTGATGAGCTTAGAAAAGCTATTGAGTTAAATCCGAATTATGCAGACGCCTATTTCATTCTGGCGCGAGCTTTAAGTTGGGCCAAACAGAAACCGGAAATTTTTTATAAGTATGCTGAAAAGGCGATAGAACTTGACCCATTAAATGACCGAAGAGTGGAGTTTATGGCCAAGGTTTATTTTAACCTCGACAAAGAGCACGAGAAAGCGTTTGCTATGATGGATCGGATTATTCAAAAAGACTCTGCTTCCGACGCTGCCCGTTATAAGGCATTGTTCTTAATGCAGGCTCCTTATGGGGATATGTCAAAATCTTTTATACTGATACATGAGGCCGGTAAGAAAGAGCCCAATGAGTTGTTCAATTTGAATTACCATCTCATGGGCTCCCTTACTTTGGATCTTGTGCCCGTAGCGGAAAAGTACGGACGCCTCTTGCAAATGGCCTATCCCGAGAATGAGGCTCACACTTATGATAACCTTGCAGCGTTATATGAATTCAAAGGTGAATACAGTAAATGGAAGGAGATGACAGATTTTTGGGCATCAGAAAAGAACTTGGATCAGAAAACTGAAGCAATTAGCAGGGCTTATATTCAAATTGGTTTAGGTGATTCTGGGAAGGCAAGAAAAATTTTAGAAGAGGCCTTTCCATATGTAATGGCCAATAATGTCCCAGGCGACAGCATCTCCTATTTTAGGAGTTACTATGACGAACTGATCCTGTATGCAGAATTACTGAGGCTTGAGGAGGACTCTGAAAAGGCGGACATTCTGTCAAATGCTATTTGTGAATTTTATAGAATGGGCCCAAGTAAGAATGAAAGAGCTCCCCTGGATGTTAAAAACGAAGTTCTGTTAGATTGCTACTATTTTTCCAATGACACTATAAAATTCGTAGAATCCCTAGAAGACCGGTTCTTCAAACAGAAAGACCGGCAAAAGGTATTTCTGAACATTAAACAAAAGTGGTATCAACGATTTGAAAACCAAAAGGATGTTAAAGCACTCTTCGAACGAATAACCCAAGAAACCCACCGCATGCGCGCTGAGGTCATCGAATACCTAAAGGAAGAAGGAGACTGGGATCCTGCCTGGGACAAGGAACTGGGGTTGGAATAAATTCTTTAACTTGAGGTGATGAGCAATTTCTTCGAAGAACTCAAAACGCGAAATGTCTACAAGGTGGCTACCGCCTATACGGTAACCGCCTGGTTACTTATGCAGGTCGTGGGAACCCTTGCGAACAATCTCCGCTGGCCTGCCAGTATTGCTGAGACCTTTACGCTTATCTTAATAGCTGGTTTTCCTATTGCATTAATATTAACGTGGCTCTATGAATTTACACCCAAAGGCATAAAGCGAACCGGTAAAATACAGCAAGATACTTTTGATAATCGCAAGGCAGGACGCAGATTGAACAGAGTGATTATTGGCACATTGGCAATCACCTTGTGTTTCATGCTGGTAGAGCGATTCTTCTTTGCTGGTCGTACAACAATCAATAAAAAACAGAAAGCCAGTATTGCAGTACTGCCATTCGTTAACATGAGCAGTGATGCGGAAAATGCCTATTTCGCAGATGGTCTAACTGAGTCTATCTTGGACAAACTAGCCAAAATAAGTGGTATGCAGGTTACTGCCCGAACCTCTTCCTTTAAATTCAAAGACAAGAATGAGGATGTCCGTGATATTGGTCAACAACTATCAGTCAACTATATTTTGGAAGGAAGTGTGCAGTACGATCGCAGGAGCAATCGAATCCGGATCACAGCCCAATTGATCAATGCCAATAATGGGTATCATTTGTCGTCAGACTCCTATGAAGACAATTTTGATGAAATTTTCAGACTTCAGGAAGATGTTAGTCGCAAAATAGCCTCAAAGCTCCAGGTACGCTTACTGCCACAAGAGGAGAGGGAGCTGGCTTCCGAGCTTACAGGGAATAAGGATGCCTATAAGTTATACCTGGAGGCAAGAACATATTCTGTAAAAAGGGATGATAAAAATCTTGAGAAAGCCATTAATCTGCTCAACCAGGCTCTTGAAATAGACCCAGAGTTCGCGGAAGCCCATGCTGAGCTCAGTTTTCTGTACCCGCAGCGTTTCTTTTATGGCAACTTAAGTAAAGAAGTAAGGGACGAAAAGATGGATTTCCATCTTCGAGAAGCCGTAAGACTGGCTCCAAACAAGGCTGAGGTCCTTCTCGCTGAAGCCAGATATAACTCTCGAGGCAGATGGGATTCAAGTTTGGTGATTTCCAAAACAAGAAAAGCTATCGAGCTTCAACCTAGTAATGCTGATGCCCATTTTCTTCTTTTCCAGGCCTTAGGTAGGGCAGGACAGATGGAACTACGTATAGCAAGTTTGGATAAGGCTGTAACGCTAGATCCCTTCAATAGTACGTTTTTGTCGGCATGGGCCCGTTTGTATTTTTACCAGCTAAAACAACCCGAAAAAGGATTGCAAGCCATGAATAAAGTAATAGCCAATGATTCGTCTTATTTACTTGCAGCCGTTGGGAAAATGAATATGCTTACGTACGAACCCTATGGAGATCTTGCTCAGGCATTCACGTCCTACCATCAAATTACGCAAAAGAACCCATACGAAAGACCCAATCCCTTATTAGTGACTTCCTTGGATTTAGATTTAGACCCCGTTTCGGATAAGTATGCGCGCTATCAGCAAATGAATTACCCGGATAATGAGGATCATACGTTCGGAAACATACTTTTCCTTCATTCGTTAAAAAAGGAGTACGAACTTGCAAGGGACTGGATCCTTTTTTGGGAAAAAGAAAAAAACCTCGATCCCGAATTGGCTGCTCTTCATCTGGCGTATTTGGAATGGAAAAAAGGGGATCATAGCGGTCTGTATGCCCTTCTCGATAAATGGAATCCAAAATTTAGAGATGCCAGTATTACCTCTTCAGATCTAGATGGAGACAGCGCACGTGATTTGATTGATTATATCAACATTCTAAGGATGACAAACGATAAATCCCTCGCTGATAATCTCGCCGCAATTCTTTGTGAATACTACCAGAACAGGATAGATGATAACCCATATCTAATTTCAATAGGTAAAGAACGAATGCTCATGGATTGCTATTACGCTTCAGATGACATTCAAAATTTTCTGGATGTCTTGAATACCAGTTATTTCGTTCATAAAAATAAGGATGGAGTATTCAGTGAACTCAGGTACGGAACCTACGATAGGTTCAATCAAAATGCAGAATTCAGGGCTTTAAAGAACAGAATAATTGAGGATACCCATCGAATGCGAGCCGAAGTCATCACTTACTTGAAAGAAGAAGGCGAATGGGATCCCGACTGGGATAAGGAGCTGGGGCTAGATTAAAGCTATCTGTCGATAAGAACAAAGGGAATCTCTCTTTTCTAAGGCCGCTCCCATCCAAAATGCTCCTTTACCATGGCCTTTACCTGATTTTCCGTCATACTATCCGCTGTTTTGACCGCCTGTATTTTGGCTCCTATCTCCGCGTATCTTTCATGCATCTCTTTGGCAAATTTATCCTTCACCTCTGCAGGGCCGAAGATGGAGATGACATCCGCCTTTTTGACCGTGTCTGCCAGTTTTGCAAAATACTCCCGCAACTGGTGCTTTTCCCGCTCCAGATAACGGCTGTCCTGTACTACCTGCTGGGGTCCCCAGCGGGTCTTGGAACGAGAGCCACCCCTGACGTTGTAGAACTCCATCTCGGATTCTATGGTCTTAAAGTGTTCTTTCTCACTCTCAAGCGTAACGATATGTGCCTTTTCCTTATCGATCCAGATTCCAACTTTTTTCATGATAGTATTTTTTATTATTACTATTATTCCCCTTCTGCTCAATGAATTACGTCAAATTACAACTTATAGAAGGAGGATAAAATGATAATTGTCATCCTATCAACCCAATTGATCTTTTCTTTTTAATAGGTCTGTCCCAACTATTGTTTATTTTAATGCGATGATTAAGTTGAAACTATTACGTTCCTTCTAAGCCGTTTTACAAATGAAGAAGATTGTGATTGCCCCGGATAAATTTAAAGGCTCGCTCACGGGACTGGAATTCTGTGAGGCGGCAGAAACGGGTTTAAGGCAAGTTTTTAATGAAGTGGAGATCATCAAAGCTCCCCTGGCCGATGGTGGCGACGGGACCATCGAAGTGGTTCGTTACTACCTCAATGCCGATACCGTTGAAGTTACGGTTAATGATCCTCTTTTCAGACCCATTAAGGCTACCTACCTGTTTTCGAAATCCTCAGGAACCGCTTATATAGAAATGGCAGAGGCATCCGGACTCAAGGTCCTCAAGGACCATGAAAGGAACTGTATGCAAACCACTACCCTGGGAACAGGACAACTTCTTGCAGATGCCCTTGGTAAAGGAGCTAAAGAAATTATTCTGGGCATAGGTGGCAGTGCCACCAATGATGCCGGGATGGGTATGGCTACAGCCCTGGGCTTTAAATTCCTGGACAAGGAGGGAGATATCCTAAGTCCGGTGGGAGCCAACCTGATCCAAGTGGCAACTATTGATACTGCGGATGTTCTACCCCAACTGAAAGACCTGGTAGTAAGGGTAGCCTGTGATGTCACCAATCCGCTTTACGGCCCTAATGGAGCAGCCCGTATTTACGCCGCTCAGAAAGGGGCGTCTGAAGGAGAGATAGACCAATTGGACGAGGGTTTAAAGCGTTTTGCCAGGTTTCTTGAAAAAGACTTTAATATTGATGTTCAGCAAATTGCCGGGGCAGGAGCCGCGGGTGGGATGGGAGCCGCTGCCGTTG